>JALRLQ010000014.1 GCA_023254365.1 Candidatus Poseidonia sp.
CCGGGATGCAGGACAAGATGGTCAAGGTTCACGGGCACGAGTTCAAGGTACGGGTGACGGCGAAGCAGTTCAGCCACCACGGCTTCGTTCTCAATGGGGTCGAGGCTGCAGGTGGAATAGACCAGCGTCCCGCCCGGCACCAACAACGAGGCCCCTCGCCCCGCAATCTCCACTTGCATCTTGAACATCTTCCGCCCCTCTTTGGGGGTCCAATCCCACCACACATCCCGATTTTTCCGCGTGGTGGCCGTACCGGTGCACGGGACATCGGCCACCACCGTGTCGAGGCCCGGAGGAGGGAGTCGAGCGAAATGCCGCCCGTCGTGTTGGGTGACCACCACGTTCGCCAATCCCAACCGACTTCGGTTGCTCACCAACATGTTGAGGCGTCCCGACACGGGCTCGTTGGCGATGACCACGCCGTGAGGATGGAGCAATTCGCCCAATTGGGTTGTTTTGGAGCCAGGCGCTGCGCACAGGTCCAAAGCGAGCTGCCCGGGGTTGTCCTCGAGCAATCGCACGGGAAGCATGCTGGCGGCTTCCTGACGCGTGATGCGTCCCGTCTCGTGCAACAGCGCCATCATCCGTTGCCCTTCGCCGGTGGCTTTGCCGCGTTCAAACGGCATGACGAACGCCGTTTCATGCGGCATCCACGGTAGCGCTTCGGCGCCCAGTGCCTTGACTTGTTCAACGGTCCACGCCCGGTCCGAGCGATGGAGGCTGATGCGAAACGTTTCTGGAAGCGGGCTCAAGGCGCAGGTGAGCCAGCGCTGCTCATCTCTTCCGAGGTGACGTACCAGCGCCGTGAGCGGCGATGTACGGGCAAAAGCGGCGCGCTCTTGCTCGGCCAACTCTCTTCCCCGCACGCGTTGTCCTCGGAGGTGGCCTCTTTTGGTCTTCCGCCACGATGAAAGGATGCCTCGTGCCGTTTCGCACCATGCTGGCGGATGCTGCCCCTTGGTATCTTCCGCTGGTGGTGTTGTCGACCCTGAGTTGGGTGCTGGCGCTGAACGTTGAAAACGCGCTGGAATCGCGACCGTGGCTCCGGCGATGGTATCGTTGGCTCCCGCCCGCAATGGTGTTGGGTTTGTTGGTGGTACGAATTGTCGCCATTCTGACGTTGGACATGAGCCACAACGAGGTCGGTCTGCACCTCACGGCTTCGTCAACGATGGGCGAGCGATGGCAATTGCTGTTCAACGGTGAAGGGGCGTGGGAAGGGGGCATTCTCGCCTTGTTGTTGTTCGGTTTGTTCGTGGAGCATTTGCCAAGTCTCAAGGACGCCCATCCATCAACCAAAGCCTTCGTGCAACGCCGGATGATGGTGCACAACGGGTTTTGGGCGTTGTTGCTGATGTTGTTGCTCTTCTCGAGCGAGGTCCACGCAGCGATGAGCGTCATGCCCGATGCCCCCACCCAACCCCTTCCATCATGGTCTTCGTTTGGAGCCGTGCTGGTGTTCACGTTGCTGCTGATGATGGCGGGCGAGTTGCTGGTTTCCAGCTCTCATCAGGTGCTCAACAACGATACACGTCTGCTCTACGACCGTGCGTTGGTCAAATCCTACGTCGTTGGGGCCGTGGCCTGGTGGGTGATGAGCGCCACTGGCGTCTTTGAAGGGTCGTGGTGGGCTCGTCCTCAACACCATGCCGACCACCATGCTGCGATGCTGGTGTTGGTGTATTGCAGCCTGATGGCGTTGTTCCACGCCCCTCTAACCCAAACGGAAGGCCGTCTCTCGCATCACACGAAGCAAAGCACCACGCTGGCTTGGTCCCTCGGTTTGATGTGGTTCACCATGACGCTAGCGACCTGGGTCATGACCGAGGGGGTTGATGGCGCCGGAGAAGGCTGGGTCGCGTTCGTGAAGGGTTGGCGGTGGGCCACCTCCGCCATGCTGATCGGCGGGCTGCTGATGCTCTTACCGACGGTGGGATTCGACGGGGCGCATCGCCCGGAAGCCTGGTGGTTTCGTATGGGCATCTTGGTGTCCGTTACGTTGGGACCCATCGTGGAGCCGCAAGCATGGTTGCTCGTTCCAGGGTGTTTGCTCGGCGCCGGTGCGGTGCTGGTGTTGCCGTGGTTGATGGAATCAGACGAGTTGACCCTGTCCGTCCGTGTTGGCGTTGGGGCGTTGTGGTTGATTGGGTCAGCCGTGGTGTTGATGGTTGAGGTGGGCCAACTCACGCTGATCTTGGCGTTGGGTCTTCTGATGCTGCTCAACCTCGCCGACCGTTGGTTTCCTCGGCTACGCAGGCTCGAATCAAGGGCCTAAACAACGCTCGGAAAGGCGTTCTCGGTCGCGTTCTTTAAATGGACAACGGACAAGCCGCCAATGGAATCTTCGGATTTCAGGGATGGGACCCACATGGCACGAGCCTTTCGCGCAGGCGTTGAACCGAATCGCAAAGTGAACATGCCGCTTCGTCGTCGATGGTGGCAACCCGTTCGAGATTTAGCTTCCCTGACCACCCGTGCCGAACGCATCGGGCAACAGATGGGTCCTCTGGTCGATGTCCCGGCCTTGGTTCGCATTGAGAACGAACACTGGGTGTTTGAGCGGGTGGAAGCCTCCACGCTCGAGACGTTAACGCACCGATTGGTTCTCCCTCAAGCCGATGGAGAAGAGGTTCTGGGCGTCACGGAGGATTTGTCCACCGCCATTGAGGTGGCTCGCTGCATGGCGGAACACGACGGGCGAGTCGTCTTGATTCAGCCTTTTTGACCTCAGAAGAGGTTGAGAATGGCCTCGACGACGCCTTGGTTCACGAGGTAAAAGAAGCCGGCCAAGAGGATGCAGGCGAGGTACACCTGGGCGGGCGTGATCTTCCAAGAGTCTTCGGACTCCTCGTCAAAGTAGCGAATCAAACCAGCGGCTTGCTGAATACCGCTTCCATCGTTCTTCTTCTTTGCCGCCATGTCGACCGGTTCGTCCCAGCGACCTCCCCCTTATGAACGCGACGCGTGATTCATTCTTCCTCAGGAAGCTCAGCGGTCAAGTCCACAAACGTGACCTCCGCTTCATCTTCAAGCGACCCTTCCTTTTCCACGCGGGCCCCTCGTTCATGTTCCATCGGTTTTCCAGATTGAAGTTGAATGTGGGAGGCCTCCATCCGTGCCATCGCCCGCTCAACGCCGGGAGCGTTGTCCTCAGCCAAGGCTTGTTTGGCCATGTCAAGGTCCTGTCGCAACCCCTCGAAGATGATGCGGTGGTCCTCCTCATCACCCACTTGAGCCCACAACGTGTCGGTTCGTTCAGCGTGTTGTTGAAGGCGTTCGGCCAGCGATTCCCGAGCAAAACCTCGCAGGTCCTTCCATGCCGTTTCGTTGTGCTTCAAGGACGCCAATCCATGCTTCAACGCCATGCGTTCAGCCCGTTTGGGATGAGCCAGCTCCCACGGAGGCTGGCCCAATGAACTGGTGATGTCAAGCACCAAACGTGCTCGTTGGTCCAGCGGCCCCTCCAAGCGAATGATGTTGAGGTAGCCTGACGTGACCAACCCGAACGCCCAATACGGCAACGATTCAACGCTGACGCTCAAGTCGCCGCTGCGTGTTTCCAGCCGCCATCGCTGTTCGTTGTATCCGGGTGGCTGGGTGAATACGGGGGTTTCCGGGTGCTCGAGTTGAGCAAGAAGCGCTTGCGCAACATCCCCCAAGTACACGACGCTGGACGGGCCCTGAAAATGACGGGATCGCAACAATTGATTGTTGGTGTCCATTTTGTGCGAGGCCTCGGCCTTGCGAACCTGCGCCATCAACACGGACACCTTGGGGTCAAGCACCTTCATGCCCCCTCGTTGGGAGCCGGTGTTTCCTGACCGCTCCACAGGCGGCCACCCAATTCCTCCCACTCGATGGATTGGGGGTGGCAGGAATTGTGGTAGTTGGTGAATTCACCGAAATACCACGTTGAGCCGACCAAGAACATGTCCACTCGGGTGTAGTCAATGTCCTCGGCGAGGCGTTCAGCCGTGGAGACGAGCGAGGTACGCAGGGTTGGGTCGAGGACGGCGTCCAAATGTTCGGGGAGGTCGCCGGGGTTCCAGAGCGACTTGGTCTGTTCGATGCGCTGGCCGTTCAAATCGTAAATGGCCTGATAGTGGGTGTCCAAACGCCCCGTATCGTATTGGATGAAGCCAGCCTTGCCGTGAAAGACATGGACCTTCCAATCGTTGGGCAAACGGTTGTTGTCCACCAACAATTCTTCGACCATGACCCCTTTTGGGTTGATGTTGGCCGCTCCCCATTCGAGTTGGACGGGGAAGACCTTTGCCAAACACCGACGTAAATTTCGTTCGATGCGCCATTTAGGCCAAGGGATGCCGTATTGATCTCGACCGTTCCGAATCACTCGGTAGCCGTTTTTTTGACGGGCCCAAGGTCGAAACGCTCGAGGGGTGTCGTCAAGCGGGAGGTCGTCGTTGTCCATGATGAACAGGGACTCTCCCGACCAATGGTTGGTTTTGATGACGCAACGTTTGGGAAGGCTTTTCCAAGGAAGTTTGGTTGATTCGCTTGACCAATGGTACAATTCGGTCAACGCAGCGACGCTCTTTTGGGCCACCAATTCGCGAGAACGGTACTTGTCTTCCATCACCGGAAGGAGAGGGTTTCGGTCTTCCAAGCAACGCTTGAGTAGGAGTTGACTGAAGTGATGCGCAATGGACGGGTCCAGCCGATGCCAAGGTTGTGTCCCCCCCGGCAACAGGTCGACCATGGCCAAGGCAGTGATGAGGTGCACATGAACAAACCGCTTCCATCGGACAACCACCCGGAGAGGAAGGTTCAAGTTGGGTCATGGGCATCATTGCCTCGGGGAAACCATGGGAAACAAAGATTCGGACATCACCTCGCTTCCAGGCGTTGGCGCAGCAACGGCAACGAAACTCAAGAATGCAAAATTCACGACCGTCGCGAAGATCGCCAAGGCGAGTGCGAAGGACTTGCAAAAAGCGGGGCTCTCCGTCGCCGTGGCCAAGAAGGTGCTCACCGCTGCGAAGGCCGCCTCGTCGGCCACCGAGACCGCGAAGAAGGCCGCCTCGGGGGCCAAAGCCACCGCTTCAAAAGCGGCATCCAAAGCCGGCTCAGCGGCGAAACGCGCAGGTGGAAAAGCCAAGGCTGCGACCAAGGAAGCCGCTGCCAAGTCGGCCTCCGCCGGCAAGAGCGCCGCTTCCAAAGCATCGACCGCCACCAAGAAAGCCGTCGAAAAAGGCCAGGACATCGCTGAGAGCGTGGTTGAATCCACCAAATCAAGCGCTGAGGCCCTTTCCCGCAAAAAAGACGACAACCGGAAAGGCAGCACCATCAGCGTGCCTCGGTCCGTAAAGGACATGCCGTGGTTCAAGAAGGGTTGATTCACCGTTAGGTTTGAAGGCCTTCGGTGTTGATGCTCCACCATGCCAAGGCGAAAGTACGGTCGCCTTCGCAAAACCGTTGAGTTGCCTCCCAAGGCCAACTGCTCCCGTTGCCGTTCTGGAAAACACTGTCCTGTGGAAGGCCATCAAGGCAACATCGTTCAGCCGAACCGAACATGGGTTGGACCCGAGCGCGTGGCGAAGCGGAAGAAGTCAACCTCGTGAATCAACGATGCCGGCCGTGCTGGTGGACGGGGTTGTTTCTTCCACGGCGGTGGTCTCGTGCGGGTGTTCGTTCATGTCTTCGCGCAACGCTTGGGCTCGGTGATAGACTTCCCGAAGGGTTTGGTCCGAGATTTCCAAGTAGACTCGTGTAGTGGCGATGGTGGCGTGCCCCATCAAGCGTTGAATGGTGACGAGGTCGGCGCCTCGCTCCAACAGCCCGGTGGCGAAATTATGGCGCAGCACGTGGGGGGTAAGTTTGCCTTTTGGCAAGCCCGCCTCCTCCGCCAGCGCATCCATCATGCGCTGCACGCCTCGCGGCTGAATTCGTCGACCTCGCCGGTTGATGAAGCACGCATCTTCGTCCACCGGGGAGAGTCGTTCACGAATCGGCAACCAAGCCACCAATCGCGATACCGTGCGCTGGGTGAACAACACCATCCGATCCTTGTCGCCTTTTCCGCCCAAGACGCGAGCCGAATCGTCATCAAAATCGATGTCCGAGAGGTTCAACCCACAGATTTCGCTCACGCGCATCCCGGTATCGAGCATCATCGTGACCACCAGCGCAGCGGCTGGGTCTTCGGAAACGCTGGCGGCGTCCAGGACCGAGGTGAGTTCTCGACGGGTCAGCGTTCTTGGTAGACGTTTTCCAGTTCGGGCGCGTTGGAGATGGTCCGGCCATTGGAGTCCAAGCCACTTGATGAAATGGCGAGCTGCAGCGATGCGTGCGTTGAACGTCGTGGGTCGAAGGCCAGCAATGCTGTGCGCCCACACGTCCAATCGTCCGTTCATCGGTTCCATGCGTTGTGCAAGGCCTTCAATGCTGAGCGATTCGTAAGCGGATTCATCCATCACGTCTTCACCGGGCAGCAGGGTTTCAACCAACGGTCGCAACCCGTAGAAATAGGATTTCTGGGTGTTTTCGGACTTGCTTTCTGCCTGCAGTTGACGTTGATAACATTCGAGCCAGGGCAGGTGACGCAAGTGGACAAGGCGTGCTGGAAGTTTCAACGGGCTATCGTCCACCAGCCGTTGTTGGCTCGGCCTCCGAGCCTTTGGTTGTGGCGTTCGCATCCCTCGATTTTCCATTGGCGTCACCGCCTCCCGCCGAAGCGGGTGTGCATCCCGTGTCCCTGAGGACGATGGGACATGCGTGACCGTGTTTATCAACTCATCGTTATCGAGGAGGGGGAGAAAGGGTGGGGCTCCGAACCCGCCTTGGCGAGTTGGGGGCCGTTGTACAACTCAGTGAGCTGGGAGAAGATCAGCAGCAGGCCGCACTCAGAGGTGCTCGATGCCTTGCTTCTTGACGTTGGCCTTCTTGATCTTGTCTGGGAGCCAAGCAGGGCCGCCAGCAGGCTTGTCGACCATCGAAATGCTGCCCGTGAAGACGTGGACACGCTTGGTGCCACGCTCTCGTAGGCGGATGTTCGTGTGTCCGCGCGTTGCGGCCTTCAAGGCTGCACCGCGTGGTTGCTTGCTCGCAAATACTTGGCTCGTGTCTTTTCCGTTCTCCATGAGAACGAAGTATTTCTTTCCGTCTGACATTTGGATTACCTCCGATACCACGTTACACCGCCGAGCATATAATGTTTTCCCCGAAAAAAGGCATTACTGCGCTCCATATGTCGCTCAGTACCCCTTTCCGACCAGCATTTTTTCGCGTGTTTGAGCGCAGTCGTGTGGTTTTGAACTCAGTCCAAATCCGCCCCAGCAAGGGTTTTCGTGTTGATGACGCCATCAACCGACCGGATGTTCTCGACAACAGCTTTGGCGATGGTGGCCAAATCATCGGCCTCCAACTTGACGATGAGGTCGTGATCGCCAAACAAGATGGTTGCGTCACACACATAGGGGAGCGACTTCACATCGTTGTACACTTGCTGTTCTGTACCGGGTTGAACGTTGATGAGGACGTAGCCGATTGCCATGGGTATCAGTCCTCCCAAGTCGTTGTTCCACATCACCCTTGCGCTTCACGGCGGTGGTGTTCAAGCGCCGTGCGATGTTCGTCCACATAGGTTGACCATTGCTCTTCAGTCCATCCTTCAGGCAACGGTCCTTCCAGCCACTGTTCGTAGACCTCGACGGTCCATCCATCGGGAATGAAATCGGGATGGTTTGCTTCTTGTGTGGGTTCAAACGAGGTTTGGGTGCTGTCTTCGTCGAACAAATTTTCCAGAGAAGCGAGGGTCAATGCATCGCCTGCTCCCCATTCCGTCTCAGCATCGTCTCGCCCACGCAAGCGAAGAACAACGGCACTCAGCACCACGATCAAAGCAGCCACCACCGCACTCACCAGGAGAATCGTTGAACCTTGGTTGGTGGTTTCCGTTGGGGTTTGCTTGACTTCTGAATCGTTGGTGCATGTCAAACAGACAGATGCAGGACCGACCACGACCTCTTCTGCTGCGGAGAAGACCTGTTGAATATCGTCGATGCAGGTGATGTTGACAAGCAAGGACGTGTTGGCGAGCGAACGTGGAACAGGGTACGTCCAAGAAAGCCTGTTGGTGAACACATCTTCAGGTCCAGCCATAACGGCCGATTGGCTGAGTAGGGCACCGTCTTCATGGAGAAGGGTGTAGGTACAAATGACGCTGTCCAATCCATCCATATCGGTGATGGTGAGGTTGGTGAACATGTCTTGCTCAGGCAAAGGCGGTGACGTCTCGAACAACACAAACTCTGTCGGGGCGTGTTGGAACACCAAATCCAGCGATGTGGATTTGACCAATCCATCCAAATCTGTCACCGAGAAGACCGCTTTTCCTGCTCCATCCACCATGGAATTGTCCAATTTGAGCCGGAACATCAGCCATTCAACATCGCCTGAATCGTAGGCACTGGTGTTGCAGGCTTCAGGAGGCGATTGGAGGTTCCAAAGCACCGTTTCGGTGGCCGGCGCGTTGATGGCCCAACCGAGTTGCATCAGTTGTGCGCTGGTTGCTTCGAGTGGGCGGTCGCTTGCTACACCAACGAGCAAGACGGCCGTCTGCCCAAAGGTCATCGATTGGACTGAACCTTGGTCATCGCAGGCTTCGAAAAGAATGATTTCAGGCGGGGTCAACAAAAACGGCACGTTGAGTTGCGCCACGGTGGACCCGCCGTTTTGACCGATGCCGGACGCTTCGATGAAGACGTCGCCCCCTTCCAAGGGCACCATGAGTTGGCTGAGGTTGATGACGACGCTCTCGGTGCCTGCAGGAATGTCAAGGGGCCATTGAATCGCTTCTCCACCCGGCCACTGGACGGTGATGTCGCCGACGAAGGAGGTGTTGGGGTCGTCGACATCCATTACGCTGACCACCACACGCTCCTCGCCGTTTCCAACAACCCTGTCAAGCACTTCGCCAGCGGTGGTTTCGATCTTGAGTTGGAGCTGCGGTGGCATGTCCGCCACACGGATGGTTCGTTGCAACAGCAAGGAGCCTTCCTTGGAACGGAGTTCAAATTCAACATCGTCAAGCGAAGTGCCCACGGTCAGAGAAAAGGGTGCGGTGTAACAGTAGAGGTGGGTTGTAGGTTGGGGTACATAGGTGATGTTTCCAAGGGTTCCTCGGGAAGCGAGGAAAAACGGTTCCTCAACCTCAACTCGGTAATCGGCATCGGAAACACAGGCGGTGAGACTGGATTCCAGATGACGGTACAGGCCGATGGCGGGCTTGTTGGGTAACGATGAGGCGTTGTTCCACCCGTTTGCATCCACACCCTTGACGTGGGGACCGAACCATGTTGGTGGTGAATCCACCACCCGTGAGACGTTGTTGAACAGCACGCGATGCGACATGTTGTTTGCGTCGTAGGCGGTGGCCCGTATGACGACCCAACCCAGCGAAGCATTGGCGGGAATAACCAAGGCCGATTCCCACCTATCGTCGTTGATTTTACCCAGCGAAACGAGGGTCCAGTGACTTTCATTCCAGGTTTCATTCTCCCCGAGGATTTGCCACTCGATGGTGGCACGGGTCACGTTTACGTCGTCTGAGGCTTCCACGGAACAAATGGTGTAGGCGCCTCGGGAGATGGCCGAAGCACTGCAGTACGCGTCGTCGACCGTCGGAGGTGCGTTCACGATGACGCTGAACGGGAGGATGTTGTTGGCAAAATTTCGCTCGTGCGAGATGTTATCGTATCGAATTCTGAGGTCCAAGTAGCCGCTTGTGGTTGGCATCACGGTGAGGTTCACCAGTGTTCGACTCCCCGGTTCATTGCCTGCTGGTAGAACCAAGTTGGTTTGGTTGAGCACCGTGTTTCCGAGGACGGTTTGAACAAGGAGCGTGCCGTTTGAGGCCGACATACCTGTGTTTTCAACGAGAATTTGCACGGTCGCCGGTTGACCTTGATTCATGTTGCCCAAGACCCTCACATCCACGATGTTGATGTCGTGGAACATGTCGGCATACGGGGCCATCTTGGGATCCCCAACCACCACGCCCATCCATCCGGACAGTCGGTTGGCTGCAGCATGGCTTTCTGCAAGGTTGTAGCCCGATGCATACATGGGAAGGTACATGCTAGGAAGTCCCACGGCCGTGAGGTAAGGCTCGTAGACGTAGCCCTTGACACCCGATACCCCGTCTTCGAGCAAATCTGCCACGAGCGATTGGCCGTAACTTGTCCCCCAATTGAACGAACGTCCTCCTGTTGAAACGGCGGTATCGGCGATGGAACCGTTGACCCAATCCATGTGAGGGCGGATGGCCCGAATGAGAACCGTGTCAATGTACATGGAGCCTGAAGTCGACATGGTGGCGATATCAATCGGAATTCGCACGTGGAATTGGGTAGCACCGGCATCGGGACGGAAGCGCATGAATTGCGTCGCCCAACTCGTGGTGAAGGTGCGCATGTTGGAAGTGTTGGTTGACAGAACGGTTCCGTTGCTGTCCATAGCGGTGATCTCGATGCCGAATTTACCGTCCACCTCCCCGGCGCGTTTCCCGTACACGTAGGCCATCCATGCATGGCCGGGAAGGTCTTCCGGGAGCGTAAACGTCGTCTCAAGATGAGCCACGTCCGTTCCCGCTCCGGTGTACGAACTGCAGTTGTCGATGATGGTTCGGCGAAGCGAGGTGATGTCCTGGTCGTCGAGGGCGGTGTTCCACACCATGACTTCGTCGATTTTTCCCTCAAAGTAGGAGCTGCCAGCCCGGTTGACGCCCAACTTGTACACGTCAATGTTGGTGAACGAACCGTTTGGATAGGTGTTGGTATTGACCAAAACCCCGTCCATGTACTGGCGAATATCGCCGTCGTCAAACACGCTCACGAGATGCGTCCATCGTTGTGCAACGACATCGCCAAAGGCTTGGGTGGCGTTGTTGTGCAGCATCCATTTTTGGCCGGAGACCATGTGCTGGAAGGAGAGGTTGGACCCTGCCTGGTCGTCAATGGCAAAGGTCGAGGCGTAGGTCGTCTGGTTGGTGGTGTTGGCCCAAACCCACTGACTTACCGTCAAGTTTCCAGCCCAGTCGTTGACGTTGACTTTGGCCTGATCGTTCACACCATCAAACCACAAACAGGAACCATCAACACAGGATTGCCAATTGGTGTTGTCCATGCCGTACAGCGTGAGGTTGGCGCTTCCGTTGACGCTGTCGTTGGCTGCCGATCCTGAACCGTCTTCAAAGGACCAATGGTGAATCAGGCGGCTCGCTTGAGGCACCACATCGCCTGCCACATAAAACGCAGACGGCGGGATAGCTGCTTTGCTGGTGTTGGGCCCTTGCCATGAGAAGATGAGACCGTGTGGGCCACCGCCTTGGAAGAATTCAATGCGGAATTCATGAAGACCTGCTGTCAAGTTCAGGTATCCAGAATATTCCCTCATACCGTGTGAGCCGTAGTTTTGCACCAGACTCGCCCCGTTGACCCAGAGTTCGGACCCGTCGTCGGAATTGAGGAAAAAGGTCCAGTTTCCCGTGTGGGGAACATCGATGAGGCCGCTCCATCTGGCACCCCAATCCTGCTTGAAACGGTCGTCCAGACCGGTGTAAGCATTGTTTGAGGCACCGTGGTTGAGGTTTGGCTCGATTTGGATTCGGTCGGGCACGCGGTCGATGAGAGTGGGCATGGTGGCCGTGCTGAAGGATACTCCGTCGTTGTCAAAGTATTCGCCATAGATGCCCTGCATCATATGACCGGGGTCTTGTTCACATGCCGTCTGGATGTTGATGGCGAAGGCGCCCGCCCCACCTTGTTTTTGGTCGGTTTGGTAGGTCCATTCAAAGTCGTCTTCGGGGGCCACGAGCGGGCCAGAGTGGTTCCAATAGCGAGAGCCACTTTGCCAAGAAGCGTCCCTGGTATCGAACCCGGCGTTGGGAAGGAAATTCTGATTCCAATTTCCATCGTTGCTTCCCCATGAAGCGTACCCCATGACGTTTGAGACGTTGGTGACAAATCCAGTTTCTTCATCGAACACGACGGGCAATCCCATGCTGTCGTTGAGCGTCGTGTTGGCCGCGTACAAGTCGTCGTTCCAGAATTTGTACCCTGAGTTGTTCCTGTTGGTGGCGAGATCCAAAACGAAGGTTCCTCGCTGCCCCAGGCTTTGGTTGGCTCGCTCGATAAGTTCCAACGCCGTGTCCACCGTGTAGCCCGTCAATCGGGTGACCAGGAAGAATCCGTACTTGCTGCGAGTGAACGGTTCCATGGCTTTGCCGGCCAGCGGCCCGTAGTCGTGGTTGAACCAATAGTTCGAACCGATGGAACTGTTGTAGGCTCCACCCAGCAACGCCAGTTCTTGGTCAAAACTCGCCTTGTCGTTTCCTCCGGACACGCGCAGGGGGATTCCCTTCGTGGTGACGAGGTAGTTCAGTTGATTGGAAGAGGACCGGTTTTGCAACATTTCGAGGAAGGGAAGGGCGAAGTACGTGTTGAACTGGTTTCGATTGACGGTTTCACCGGTTGGGGTGCCTGATTGATTGAATAAAAACACCCGGTCCAAGGAAATGTTCCGGGCTGCTACAAAGGCCCACCCGATGGTTCGGCTTTCTTCGGAGAGGTTGTTGATCAGCACGCCAACGTCGCTATAATCGATGAGGCTCCCATAGGAAAAACCGTCAGGCACGGCCACGTTTGGCCAAGGGGTCTCGTTCCAGACATCGTCTGCACCACCGACCAAGAAACCGTTGAACAGGTCGTGTGTTGACGGCAGCGTGACCACCTCTTCCGTTCCAACCTCGAGTGAGGAGAGCGGAAGAAGGGAAGCCAAAAGGAGGACCACGAAAGCGATACTGCTTCGCTTCGTGGACATGGTTTAGGCACGGTCGGCATCGCTTTAGCCGTATCGCTTTCAGGCCCGCAAAAAATCGATGCATTCCGTCCAAACAAATCCCGAAAACAGGCTGTTTCATGCTTTTCGTACGCAGATAATATGTAGGGTGGGCCCCCTTGGAGAAACGATGGCCGAACTCTACATGGCGAGAACATGCAAGCACGGCGTCCTGCGCGTAATGGGTGGAGAAGTTTGGGACCACTCCGGTGACGTGTTGATCACGCCCGCCAACAACCGACTGTCTGGTCGGGAAGGATTGGACGCCATGATTCACCAAAAAGCAGGTGCTGAGTTGACACAGGTCACGCGAAACATCTGTCTCGATATGCGCAAAATCAACGCTCCTCCCTGTGCAGTAACACAGAACGTCGTCACAGAACCGTTTGCGCTTGGTGAGAAGTTCACGCACATCATTCACGCCGTTGGTCCGGACTGCAGAAGGCCCAATCAGGACGAGGCTCGCCGCGAGTTGTTGGCTGAGACCTATCAGAACCTGTTTGCAACGATTGAGGAGATGGGCGGCATCGCATCCGTGGTCGCTCCACCGCTCTCCATGGGCGTCTTTGCCTATCCACATCGAGAAGGGGCCCGCTTGACCCTTCAGGTGTTGCTGGAAATGTTGGACGGTGAGAAGGATTTCGGGATTCGCAACTACACCATCGTGGTCAAGGAACGGAACTTCATCAGCAACATGCGAACAGTGTATCGAGAAGGCGAGGATCAATTCCCCGGCGTGGACACCACCATGGAAGATTCAGTCCGCTAATCGGCCTTCAATTCGCTCTACTCGCGTGTCGAGCAAACCGATTTCATCGGTCACGCCTCCTAGGCCAGCACTCTCCAAATTTCGCTCAACGGAGAGTTTCATGCGTTTGACCTCATTGAGTCGCTGAACGCGATCTTTTGGTCGATTGACGGCGCTTCGCATTCCCACGAGCCATTCCTCGAGAAGGGCTGCACCCCACTCCGGCACCCGCAGTTCACTGGAAAGGTGAATTGAATGGCGACGATGCAAAAACCGAGTTGCCCCTTCTTTGGTTCGCATGCCTTGGATGGAACCCGGGTTCCATGTCTCAAGAGGAATGTGAAGGTGTTGTTGAATCTCCAAGCGACCGTCAACCTCCACGGAGAAATCAGCGATTAAAACGCTGGATGAGAGGCGTAAGAACACCTGAACGGTTTCGTCGTGGGTGGCCCAATCCGAAATGCGGGATGGCCGTTCCCCCCACGTCTCCTCGCACCAGGTTTCAATGGCTGCGTGGTGGGGGTGCATACCGAGAAACCACGGCCAACACATCATGAAGGTTTGTCCTCTCGAAGGTCGAAAAGGGAATATCAATGTTCAAGGCAGAACGGGTCGTCGCCCTACCATGGTGGGCTCGTGGGGTTCGGTTCAAGCAGATTGGACCGTGCTGTTCCTGTTGCTCATCGGTTGGTATGTGCTCATCAAAACCTGGGAGCGAAACGGAACCTTGGACCGCTGGAACGCCACGCGAGCCTTGGGCATCGTTTTGATGATTCGAACACAACGCGGTCAGAAATTGCTGGATCGGTTGGCAAAACCTCGTCGGTTTTGGCGTGCCTACGGCGAAGTGTCGCTTTGGGTGTGTTCCGTTTCGATGTTCGTTGTTGCCTTTGTGGTGTTGCTTGCCTTTGTCACCTCTTTGCTTAATCCACCAACGGCTGCTCCGCCGTCTGCCAGTGAATTGGTGGCCGTTCCCGGCATCAATCCCGTGATTCCACTCGGTTGGGGGGCCCTTGCGTTTGTTGTTTCGTTGGTGATCCACGAATTTGGTCACGGGCTTCTGGCGCGGGGTCACGGCATGCGTGTCCGCTCCTTTGGATTGCTTCAGCTCGGCCCCCTTCCGTTGGGTGCGTTTGCCGAACCGCAAAGCGACGAGTTGATGCGCGCACCACGCCGTGAACGACTGCGCATGTTCGCAGCGGGCCCCGCAACCAACTTGTTTGCAGCCTTTGTGATGCTCTTGCTCCTTGGAGGCGTTGCGACCCAAATCACCGCCAAAGAGGATTATATTCACGTTCAAGGTATCATCAAGGACCAGGGCGCAGACTTGGCGGGAATGCAACCGTGGGATACGCTTGTTTCCATCAACGGTGAACCGGTCCACACCACCGAGGACTTCCGAACCATTCTGGGCGCGTATGCAGCCAACGACACCGTTGAACTTGTTGTGATTCACCAAGGCGGTGAACGGGTCACCCTCTTCGCCACATTGGGTGACAAACACGCCTACTATCAGTCCCTCGGGTGGAGCAGTGAACTGCTTGAAAGCATGGAGGTGCGACAGGGAGATCCGTTTTTGGGTGTCGAAGGATTGTCCGAAGGGACCTCCGGCATCGATCGTCTTGCCGGCCCCCTGTCCCCCCGTTGGGAAGGGACGTTGGCTCAGCGTGCCTTGTCTGTCCCCTTCCACATCCTGACCATTCTCCTGATTCCCTTCGACCTCAACGGTGTGGCTATTCACCCCTTTGAAGAGTCACTGCTCACCGCTGGCGACGGTTTGGTGGCCTCGTTGATGGGCGCCGACGTTCTGCTGTTTTTGGCGCATCTCTTTTTCTGGTTGATGTGGGTCAACATCCTGCTTGGATTTACCAACCTCATTCCGATTGTGCCGTTTGACGGCGGTCACATGCTACGGGATATGCTTCACGCCTTCCTCAGCGGCTTGAAACGGCTCGGAAGGAAACTGAAACTATGGGATCTGCATCCCATGTGGGTGGACCATGTTTCATCAAAAGCGTCGAGTTATTCTTCACTGGTTCTCGCTGTGATGTTGGTGTTCACCATGGTGGTTCCGTATCTGTGAGCCATGGTGTGTTTACAGAACGCTTTCGTTCCAATTCCGCCAGCACATCGACCACCTCTTTTTTCCTTCGCTGCGCGGTCTTTTTCGGGACGGGTAGCCGTTCGGTGCGCTCCTGCAATGCACCCAGTGTCGCATCTTGCATTGGGTTCGTGCACATGAGTGCCATGAATTTGTTCAACGGCATGCCTTGTTCCCAGTCGATGAAGGGCGAGCCGTTACGGTTCAAGGGCAAGGCCGGAATGGACGATTCGAGCGCCTTCAACGGGTCGGTCAGTCCCTTGGTTTCAACCCGGAACATTCGCCATGAATCGCCCCTGACGCCTTTGCGTCGATGGGCGTACAGCGGCATCAAACCACAACGTTCGCCCTCACGTATCATGGCGTTGAGCTGATCTTTGGTTCGACCAGAAAAGTAGATCTTGTCCGTTTTGGTCGTTTTGACTTCAATAGGAAAGGAGCAATCCCCGCGCAGCGCCACCAAATCACCGCTTCCTTCCATTCCCGAACCAGCGGCTCTGACCACCATGAACGGGTGAAAAATCACCAAGCGCATGCGTTCTTGTTCCTCGGGTGTGCAACTCTTGATCGCACCTTCAACACCTTTGGGCGAACCCGAGAGAATTTCCCTCAGTTCACGCTCGTAGGCGCCTGTCATGGCCACCCATCGATGTCCATCGTTCTTGATGACTTCGGTGTGAAAAGGCATCAGGCGCTGACTTCACCCCTCTTTCAAAACAGCGAACCGATAGATTAGAACACCATGGGGCCCAACAATCCAACGTGCAACGGGTCTATGTTCGGACGGATGATTTCCGCCTTGCTCACCGTTTGCTCCGCGAATTGGAACACCAAGGCTTCGCACCCACCTTACTTTCTATCGACGAATCCCTGCCCCAACCGGAAGCGTGGTGGTTTGGTTTGCCCAAGGACGTCGAACGTCTGGGCGGCAACGGCGTCGGCCTGACCCTCGAGGACGTGAAGGACGTGTTGGCCATCTGGGCGTCGGCTCGTCAAGGCGACACACCTCCCAAACAACTGGTCATCGGCTTTGACCCCGGGCCTCGTCCGGGATGTGCATACCTCAGCGACGGCACGCTCCTGGGAAAACGAGTGATGGAGTCGCCGAAAGAAGCCTTGAATTTTGCTGAAGGCCTGATTCAGCGCATGAACCCTGAGACGGTACTGGTGAGGATTGGCGACGGTTCACCGAACCACCGAGACCAACTCATCAACATGGTCCTCGCCCGAGGTTATCATGTCGAAGAAGTCAACGAGGAGCGCACCAGTCTCGGAAGTTCTCGTCACGCACACGGCTCTTCCGCATTGAAAATTGCCACGATGGCAGGAAAACCTGTCCATGAACAGCGTGAACTCCAGGCTTCGATGGGCGAATTGAGGAACCTTCAACGCATCAGTCGGCAACAATCCAAGGGCCGATTGACCATTTCCTTGGACACGGCTCGCCAAGTCAGCCAAGGCATCCTCACGATGGAACAAGCCTTGTTGCAGGCGGGTTACGATGCTTCTTCGTAGGGGTCGTCTTTGACCACCTCGGTTTGGAATTCGGGGGCTCTTGCCAACCACCCTTTGAACACCGATTCCGAGGTGGCCGGCAGCATCAGCACCACGGCCAGAATGGTGAACAAGGCGAAGAACGAAGAGGAGGGGACATCGCCGGTTCCGTAGGAAGTCGGTCCGCCAAACATCAGCTTGACCGTACCAAGCCAAGGTAACTCGCCGCCCGCAACGCCCAACACCCATCCGTCCCGAATCGGGCCTACGACGCCCGATGGGCTGTGCACACCAGCCGACCCGTTGTTGGCTTGACCGCCCTGATCGACCGAACACTTGTTGTTGTCTCCAAGCGTCAACATGCCTTCGTGCTGAGGTTGCCACTGCCAAATCACCAGATGGGCCTCGACGTTGCCGTGGGCTGGGCGTTTGCAGTCGTAATAGCCGGCCTGCACCCCATCAAACACCACCGTGACGTTGGCGGCGTTCTTGACCGTGGTGCCGGGGACGTCCCACGAAAGGATGCACGTTCCAGCCAGACCGTCATCTGCGATGCGAAGCGCATCGTAGGTTCCTCCATCCGGGCACAGCGGTCCACCTGTGCGGTCGGGAACAGCCGTCTGCGAGGCGACCACGCGAAGGATGGCTCGGTGAATGATGGGGGTTCCTCCCTCGCCGTTTTTGTCGTAAATGATCACGTCGCCTTCCAAACCGTGCTGCTCGTATCCAAACGAAGGGTGGTTGGGGTCGGTGGCCTCGGCAAACGTGACGATGGTGTCGACCGGTTGCTGGTGAACAAGGATCAAATCGCCGGCATCGATGCTGCCAATCTCGCCGTTTTCATCGTGGACCATGGACGCCGATTCCACCACGACCAGCGGGGGCATTGAACCGGTGTGAATGAACATCGCACCGATGAGGCATGCAATCATCCCAACCGCCAACGCCAGTTCAAGCACCAGCGAGCGCAATGGATGGTGGGTCGGCATGCTGGGCCCTCTGGATTAGCGGCGCAGGCCACGGGACTCGAGGAACGCATTCCATTGTTCGAGATGCCCTGCGCCCAACGCCTCTGCAGCGAGAATACCGTCGGCCTTGCGTCGACGCAATTCGGAGGTTGACTGGATTTCTTTGATCTCCTCGAGCGTGGTGACGTGGCCTTTGAATCGAAGGAATTCAGGGAAGGAGATTAGGAACAGCACGAGCGTGATGAGGGTTCCCGTAATGGCCATCCCCGTGTATTCCTGCCAGTCGGGATGGTCGGACAGGAAGGCCAATTGATAGACGCAAGCGAGCAGCAAAACACCGCTGGCACCGGAAGTAACGGCTGTGATGGCGTATTGACGCCCATGCTGCTTTGCCCACCATCGACCGAAAAATGAACCTCCGTCGCTCATCTGCTCACCGGTACCAGCCATCACTCGCTTCAACTTCAATGCTCGCCTCTTCTGTGGCGCTGGGGTTGAACGGTTAAAGCCCTGTAAGGGCATCATTCAAATGGGATGTGAACGCTCCGGAACACATCCTCGGGTGGCTTGTATGCAGCGTGCTATTTTCCTCGTCCTGATTTTCTTGTGTTCTCTCGCTGCTCCGCTGGCCGGTGCCGCCACCACGGAGACGCAATTCAAGGACGGGACCACCTCGTACTCCCACACCTTTTCGCAAAAGGGCGAAGGAGCTGCGGGCGTCGTGACCATCCCGTACGGGGCTGAAGTGACGTCGGCCAGTTTCAACCTCCGTGGTGAAGCCAGCCAAACCAGTTGGACCAACTGGACCACCGACAGTCATTACGGTGGTTCAGGTGACGGCCGTGTGCAAGGTTCCAGTGGATTGGCACCGTCGCCGTTCCAAACGACCTATCGAGACAACCTCGATGTCAGCAGTCAAACGATGTATCTCAAAGGAAACCCAACCGAGGTCATGCCGGGCTTCGCATCAACCGGTTCGGTCAGTTCGCTCGGCAGCGCCCACCTCAACACCACGGGTGAATTCGTTGCACTCAGCGACCAAGGCTACGTGAGCCCGACCAAGAAATACACCGACCTTTCCGTCAGCAGTTCAGCGCCTTGGTCCTACACCGGTGTGGTCGTGCCCATCAATTCGTCTGAAATGCACATCATGCGCTACACCAGTTCCTCAACCTCCTCCACGCCAACCATTCTCCGCATCAACCCGAACACGGGCGCTTATCTCGGAACCGCTTCCTACAGCACGGGGTCGTGCGGTTCAAGTGCCATTTACAGCATTTATGATGCCGATGTGTACAACGGCTATGTCTACACCGCTCACTGGTCGTACTACGCCCTGAGGAAGTGGAGCGTTGACTGGAACACGGCGGGCACCGCTGTGATATGGTCGTGCCAGAGCAGTTGGAATTATCAGTATCCAAACTACATTTCTGGCGTTGATTTTGATGACAACACCGGAAAGTTGTACGTGGGTGTCTACGATCGCAACGCCCAGAACCACTACCTGCGTGAAGTGAATCCTGCCTCGCCCACGGTGGTCAACCAAACGTGGCTGATGACCTCAACCTCGTACTACAACGACTATGGGGCAGGTCTCTCGGTCAGCATGCCTTCGGTGATGTACAACATCTACTATTGGCAAACCGACTACAAGAGCGTCCACTACCACTACTCGCTGCAGAGTGGCTTGTTGGTGCCGCAAGGCGAGCGAACCATGCCCGGCGGTGGCCATTACGGCATCGTTGACACGGACGACAACAAGGTCTTCTTCTCCTGCCACTACTCCAGCACGGCGTACTGCACACAGGGGTTGCGGAAGGTCCATTCCTACGGAAACGGAGCACATTTCGATGTACGCAGCTCGAGCCTGTCCAGTCAAATGGTCGTCGGCCAAACCATTTCGACCACCAGGGCCATTGACACCATCAACGTTGACGGCATCTTCGGTTCCATTCCGACGGGAACCAGCATCCGCGTGGATGTGTCCAACGATGGAGGTGCCACGTGGCGTTCAGCAGGTGTCGGTCAGAAAGTTGTCTTTTCCAGTGCCAACTCGTATGTGAAGTGGCGAGCGACCCTCAACGGGACCGCCTCCAACACCCCGGTGCTCGGCGATGTTGTGTTGAGTTACACCACGAACTACCAGAGCAGCGGCTACTACTACGCCTACCAGTACGTCGGCAGCGGGACCAAGAGCACGGTTGCTGCCACCGTGAACTGGACAGAAACCGGAATATCATCGACCAGCGTGAAGGTCAACATCGGGTATTCCTCGAGCACGTCGTGCAGTTCAGGAAGTTCTGGCGTCGTGTCCTTCACGTCGCCCAATCAGACCAAACCGATGACCGGGTCGTCCTACTACTTCTGCGTCCGAATCGAGCTTTCAACGTCGTCTTCGGCCTACACGCCGTCCATCACCGACCTCACCATCGCCTTGCATTCGAACGCACCTGACCAACCGGGCATCACCATCATGGACCAGAGTGCTTGGAAGCGTTCGGCTCAAAGCGGTGCCCTGATCGGTCCAGCGACCGTGACCAGCCAGCAATCGGGCAACACCATCCTCGCCAAACTGAACGATGCCATCCCAGATTCCGGCTCGGGCATCGCTGAAATTTACATCAACCTCACCTCAGAATCGCCCGGAATTTTGATTCTTGAATCGTTCCAAATCACCTACACGATGCAAACGGTGAACCTCGACATCACCATCCCTGAAGGCGAAATCCTTCACGAGCGAATCACGCCCTACGAGGTGGTGACTCGCCACGTCATCGGTGAAGATGCCACCTCCATGGTCAGTGCCGAATTGACGTTGATGACGCGCTCCATGGCCAACTGGCCCACGCTCTCTTGGCAGTACGGTGATGTGTTCCCTGACCCCAACGACCCGGGTCAGTACATTGAGATGGACCCGTCGTCCTACTCTGTTGAGAGCAACGGCATCCTTGAGATTCACTGGAAGTTCTTCGTGACCAGCGAAATGCCCGACCAGGACAATGTACGCTTCCGTACCGGTTGCCTGGACGACAGCGGAGCCGCAGGCTTTGCACCGGTTCCGCTCATGTCTGAAAACGGCCTGCGCGTGAATCGATCGTTTGGCCTGGGCTGGCTCAATGTACGCGACAACGATGGTGAGATGACCTCCCAAGATGTTGAGGACGGTTCATGGGTGGCAGCAGGCGAACAACTTCACTTTGTTGGTGCTATGTGGTTCCAAGACACCGATGATGCGCCCAAGGACAGCGCCTTTGATGTCCGCGTTTCTCGCAACGGCTATGTTGAGCAAACGGCACGAGACACGACCAACAACAACGGCTCGTTCTTCATCTCCATTGACTTGCCCAACATTGACGTTCCCGATGGATTGACCTACGAGGTGCAAACCTACAACGAGAAGAACACCGATGTTGTCCAAACCCCCAACGCCGAGTGGCGCAGGACCTACCTCGTGGACGCCACGCATCCTGAGCGAAAGATTGTGGTTCCAGAAGACGATGCCTACGAAGCGGCTTCCAACGAACAGGCCGTTCAAGTGCTCGTTGAGGACAAAGTCGGCCACCCGATGGAGTTGGAACTGAATTATTGGGTTGAGGCGGACCACGACATGAACCGCAACGGCGAAGCCGATGCGGAAGAGTATGTTCGCAAGATGGTTTACAACAACACGGAGGCCAAATCAAAGTGGTTCATCACGACCATCGACACGTCTCGAAACCCCAACATGGGGCGCGTGTCGTACTTCTGGGACGGCGGCGACCAAGCAGGCAACCCACTCCACTTCAAGGTCATGAACGACGATGAAGAGTGGTTGTCGTTTGAATCGGCTGAAGGTTTCCTCTACGACGATGCCACCTTCCGTACTCGCAAAGACTCATCCGCCATTTTCACTGGCTTGGAGTGGTTGGGCCACGAGGACAACGAACCGGTGTTTGCCGGCATGGAGCAAAGCATCAGTCTGGGCTTTATCGACGCCAACACCGCCATCGATTTCGAGTTCATTTCCTTGGTCTTTGACTTTGAGGGCCCCAACCCTGCACGGGACGCTCAGAGCATTTCCTACTCCGGTATCAACAACACCTTCTGGTCGGATTCACCCTATCTCCACCTCCTGCCCACCAGCCGGATGGTGCAGACCACGAACGAATCGGGCCTTCCTTGGATCATGCTCGATTTCAACTTCAAATTCAGCTGGGACTGGCCCGATGAGGAGATGGGTGATGTTGCGCTCGTCTACAAGGAACTGGGCAGCAAAGACCCGTCCCGCATCCTGCTCCTGGAGCACACCTTCCGCGTTGAGAACGACCTGATGCTTTCACCAACCGACTTTGAAGTGGAAGACATCAGCGAGCCCCGCACGGGTCCTGTCGCCGATGGAAGTCGCGTTCGAAAAGACGACCGACTGGCCTTCACCGGCCGCGTTGTGTACGAAGGTAGCCAAACACCGGCCCCTCGTGATGTCGGTATTTTGGTTGAGGTCTTTGACGGCGAGAAGTTGTGGTCGGACGGCTCACTGACGGCTGATGGCGGCTACGCTGTTGAAGTCCCGCTCGCCTCCGCCTCCACCTTGCAGTCTTCTCCATCTCGAACCTGTTTGATTTCTATCACCAACATTCCCGGACGTGGTGAGGACATGACCGGTACGCTGGTGTCCACGACACTGCAGGTGGTCGTTGACGATGCTGCACCACGTGTCACTCGTCGCATTGCACCGCTCAACGTCATTGACATCTCCGCCAACAACGACCTGACGCAAATTGCCGTTGAATTCCAAGGCACCGAAGACGCTGATTTGACCGGTTCAAAGCAGATTGTCCACTGGGTGATGCGAGACGCCACGCGGACGATGACCATCGGTGCGGGCTCCACCCTGTTGGGCATGCAGCAAGACGGTCAAAACGTTCTGTGGACGGGCGTGGTCGACATCACCGGTGGCGGAACCATCGTTCCCAAAGCCGGTGATTTCGTTGGATTTTACGTCACGGGATACGATGCCGCCGGCAATCAATTCCCTCTTGTGTCCAACTCCGAAGCCAGCCCGATTCCCGAGTTGGCCTCCGACGACACCGATTTCGAGCGTCAATGGGTACGACTCGGGGCGGTTGGTCCGGAACTTCGTATTCGCAACATCGCGCTGAGCGACGACCACATCGCACCGGGTTCGAAGATCGACATTCGAGCTGATATCTTCAACGCTGGCGGTGACACCGACGCTCAATTCAAGGTGGCGTTCTACGCCGGTTCGAGCGACACACCGTTCGATGTTGTTCGTGTGAACGGCATCGACGGCGGGGAGTTGTACTCCGTTCACGTCATTTGGGAATCGGAAGATGTCGACCGTATCCGTGTGGTGGTTGACGCCGAAAACGAGATCCCAGAAGCCAACGATGACGACAACTCTGCAGAGCACTACGTGACCATCGCCTACGGACAATACCTCGGATGGTTCGATTCGGTGCGTGAGCAACCGCTGGCGTGGCTGTTTGCCTTCCTCAGCATCCTCACCCTCTCCATCGTGTTTACCGTGGCAACCAGGACCTCCATTGACTTCGGCGAGGGTGCGTTTGATGAAGACGAGTCGGATTGGGAAGACGACGAGGACGACGACGAACCCGACGACGAGCCCGACGACGATGACGATGATTGACGCTTTTCGGTCAGCCTTGGTGTGAGCCAAACGCTCAAATGCAGTGGGTAAGGCCTCTTCCACGGGGGAGGGGAGAGTATGTCGCGCGTTTTTTTCCGACTCCATCCCTCGCTACGCGCAGCCTTGGAGGAAAAGGGCTGGAGCGCCACACCCGTTCAAGAAAACGTGATTCCCGACCTCGTCGAAGGCCACGACCGCGTGGTGGTTGCCCCCACGGGTTCGGGCAAGACCATGGCTGGTATCCTACCGTTGTTCCACCGTTGTTTGACCGAGGGTTGGCCTTCCCTTTCCATCCTCTACATCACCCCGTTGCGAGCGTTGAACCGCGACGTAGACCGCCGATTGAGAGAACTTGCGGCTGCGGTTGGTCTGACCGTCGATGTGCGTCACGGCGACACCACCCAAGCGCAGCGCGCCAAGCAAACACGCCGCCCTCCAAACCTGCTGGTCACCACGCCCGAAACCTTCCAGTTGATGTTCACGGGAAAGAACCTCAGGTCCATGCTGTCAACGGTTCAAGCGGTGGTGGTCGACGAGGTGCACGACGTTGTCGCCTCAGAGCGCGGCTGGCAGTTAAGCGTCGGCCTTGCTCGGTTGGAGGCGTTGACCGGCCGACCGGTCCAGCGTTTGGGCCGGTCGGCCACGGTGGGTAACCCCGAGGCGGTCGCCGAATGGTTGTCGGCCAGAGACTGTCAACCGTTGATCACGACCGGAGACCGGATCACCGAGTTGACCGTTGAATCACCGGCCGTCACGCCCGAGGACGAAATCGGTTTTGCCGAAATGGCCCTGCCCTCTCCCAGACAACATGCGTCCTACCGGCATCTGTGTGGCATCTTGCGAACCCAGGCACCCTGCTTGGTGTTTGTGAACAGCCGTAGCGAGGCCGAAACCTTAGCCTCCCGCTTGCAAGTCATGGCGCCTGATCTCAAGGTCGGCGTCCATCACGGGTCGCTTGCTGCCGAGACGAGGCAACAGATGGAGGATGAACTGCGTGAGGGCCAACTGGCCGGCTTGGTCTGCACGTCCAGTCTGGAACTCGGTATTGATGTCGGCAGTGTTTCTCGAATTGTCCAACTCCACTCCCCCAAATCGGTTGACAGGATGCTGCAACGCGTGGGACGAGCCGATCACCGACTCGGCGGCATCGGTCGCGGCCACGTCATCAGTTGGGACGTTGACCACTTGCTCGAGGCCACGGTGGTGGCCAAGCGGGCCATGGACGGAGATATCGAACCCACGGTGTGGCGAAACCGACCGGTGACCATCGCTGCCAATCAGCTCGTGCTGATGGCCCATGCGTTCAAGGCGGTCAACATCGATGAGGCCACTCGACTGCTGTCGGCGGCTCCACAGTTTGACGGTTGGACACGAGACGATACCGAGGCTGTGTTGCAGGTCTTGGCCGAAAACTGGATCCTTCGCTACACGCCCAAACCAACCGAATTACCGTGGTACAGGTGGCCAAAAGCGGTGTATGCCATCGCCAGAGAAGAAGCCTCGGCGCGTGGAGAGACCCTTCCTGAAGAACTTCCGCTCTACACCACGCCCGACGAAGCTTTGCCTCGACTGTACACCGAACGCAGCGTTGACGTTCCCAAGCGATTCGCAACAGGCTGGTTTTCCACAGCGGGGCGGACGCGGGATTGGGTGTCCAACCACCTTTCCATGATTCCCGACAAGCGCACCTACCGCGTGAGGGACGCCGTGACCCGTCAAAGTTTGGGGAATGTCGACGAAGCCTTCGTGTTAAGTCTCAACGCTGCCGGGGAGGACGACGATGGGTCTCCTCGACGATTTGTGATCGCCGGCCGCACGTGGCTCATCGTCGATGCCGACCCCGAACAATCCGAATTGCTGGTTTCACCGGTGAGCGACCACGGTTCCGCCCCTCACTGGCTCGGCGAGTTGCCTCCGGTGCCCGAAACCGTGGCAAGGGAAGTGGGGTACGTGCGCCATCTCATCGCTCATGACCTTGGGATATTGCCAGCGCCCAAACAACCCGATTTGGACCCCCTAGGCTTGGTTGAGCGTCGTACCTCCACGCTCGCGGAGTATCCACTGGACGACGAGACCAAGAGCATGCTGGCGCAAACCATCACCGAACATTTGGACGCCACCGGGACGCTACCCACCGACCGAGTGATGACCGTTGAGGAGCGTGACGATGCCTTGGTGTTGAACAGTTGCCAAGGTTCCACCATCAACGAAGCGCTGGGTCATTTTCTGTTGGCGATGGCCTCCACCAAGACCGGTTCGTGGGGTCGCTTGGTGGTGGAGCCGACCCGCATTGCGCTTCAGGTCGCCGATGTTCGTCCCGAACAATTGGTCACGTGGCTTTTGGAAACGCCTCCCGACGCCATCGAACAGTTGCTTAGTATCACGGTTCCAAATTCGCGGCAGGTGCGTTGGCGTTTTGCTCAAGTAGCCAAAGTCTTCGGGATTCTTCGCCATGGGGTTGACCCTCGTCGAATCAACCTCCAAGCCCTCTTGCGCAAGTATCGGGGCACCATCGTGATGGAAGAAGTGCTGTCGAAACTCTTCCACGAGCGGATGGACGTGGTCGGTGCCAGCGATGTGCTGAGGGGGTTGCAATCAGGTGTCCTCTCCATCGAAATCACCGCACGAGGACCGATGGGGTTGTCCAATCAAACCCAACAGCAAATGTTGCTGCCCAATTGGGACAATGCGGCGATTCGTGAACGCTTGAAGCAACGCTTGGTCAACGAACGTGCGGTCCTCTGTTGCCTGCGTTGCCACGGTGTGCGTCGTTTCCGCGTGGCTCGTTTTACGTCCATGGAAAAGCCGGGATACTGCTTGAAGTGCGGCGGTAACCGACTGGCCTGTGCCCGTGAGGGTTTGCAGGAGATGTTGGAAAAGTGGGTGGCCTCAGAAGACACCAAAGACCAAGATCGGATGATGAAAAACGCCGATTTGGTGGCCAACCGAGGTCTTGAGGCCATCATGTGCTTGATGGGGCGAGGCATTGCCGAGGCCACCGCCAATCGCTTGCTTGTCAAGGTGATGCCGGGCGACGAAGAGGCGCTGCTTCAGGTCATTCACCTTGCCGAGGTGGAGTATGCTCGAACACGGCGGTTTTGGTGATTTCAACGGACACTTCTGGTAACGACCATGTTAGAAAAATGATATTTGCAGGGTTGTTTTCGTAAGGATATGCGCCAGTGGTTGGTCGCCGTCATCGTGTTGGCCGTCTTCATGGCGCCCATGCTGGATGCATCATCCACCTTGGCAGGAACCAATCCCGTCAAACAAACCAGTC
>JALRLQ010000150.1 GCA_023254365.1 Candidatus Poseidonia sp.
TCGTTGCTCCAAGCACCACCATCCGTGTGGATACGGGAAGTGACGACGATGAAGAAGACGCCCCCGATGTCAAGGAGTGAGCCTTCCATCCCTGGCGGCGAACCACCTGCGCTGCGCTTCAGAATCGGAAATAGATGAAATCAATGGTCTCCGCTGGCCGCAGATAGAACGACAAGCACAGCATGGTGCCACACATCGTTCCCCAAACGACCGGTCGTTGCCGAGCCAACCACACCTTTCCTCCGCCCATTTTGCCACTGATGCCGTGCATGAGAATGAATAACACGGCAAGGAAAAAGGTCAGGATTTTGATCTCGGGAAGGGTGTCGTACATCTCTTGAAGGTTGAAATGCCCTCCAACGCCGAGGAACGTCTTCATGGCTGGAACAAGAACCGATGTCTCCTCAACTCGGAAGATGAGCCACGTAAAGAAGACCAAGAATTGGGTGATGAGCCATGAAACCAACACTCCGAAGCGGCCGGTTGCAGCGAATAATCGCTTGACGACGCTCATGTCCTTGCCAAAACGATGAATGATGAGCAACATCCCGTGAACGAAACCCCAGAGGACAAAATTCCACGATGCCCCGTGCCACAGACCACCCAGAAGCATGGTGACCATGAGAGCAAACAACATTCGGTTTCGTCCTTGACGAGAACCGCCAAGCGAGATGTACAGATAATCTCGAAGCCACGTGGAAAGCGAGATGTGCCAGCGACGCCAGAAATCTTGGGGTGAAGTGGCGGCGTACGGCGTTTTGAAGTTTTCAGGAAGTTCCACCCCAACAAGATGGGCCGAGCCGATGGCAATGTCGGTGTAGGCTGAAAAGTCACAGTAAATTTGGATGCCAAAGCACAGGGTGGCCCACCAAATCAAGCCGATGTTGGCAAGGTGTTCACCCTCGACGAAGACCTCGTTGGCGTGAACCGCCACGTTGTCGGCGATCACCAATTTCTTGGTGAGTCCGTATATGATGAACGTGAGACCAAGTCGGAACCGGTGGGCCGACGGATGGAGCGGGGCCTTGATCTGCTCTCGAAAATGGTCGGCACGAACGATGGGTCCAGCAACAAGTTGCGGGAAAAAGGCTGCATAGCACGCAAAGTCAAGCAATGAATCGTAAGGCGTTTGCTTTCTGCGATAGATATCGATGGTGTAGGACATCGTTTGGAAGGTGTAGAACGAAATGCCAACCGGTAAGGCGAGACCAAGGGTGCCAACTTCGAGCGCATCGGTGAAACGAAGCGAAGCAAGATTCCAACTTTGCAGAATGAAATCGAGGTACTTGAACACGCCCAATAGGGAGAGGTTGGTCACCAGACTGATGCGAAGCCAGCGTTTGCGAAGGTGGGCGTCTTCCGTCTCATGCATCTTTTTCCCAGCGGTCCAATCGACGAGGGTGGAGGCCAGCAAAAGGATGAGGTGCCATCCCGACGCGAGCCAGAAGAAGAGATAGCTCATCACAAGAAGAATGAGGATTTGCCGTCTGCGCTGGCCAGAGGCGACGGTGAAGGTGAGAAGGAACACCACCGGTAGGAAATACAGATAGTATGCAGACGTGATGAAGTCCATGCCAACCCCTCACGGTTCATTGAGAACTTCGGCCATTCGTTCGCAGAAATACACGCGCCCAGCATCGCCGAGGTGATTTCGGTCACGGAACATGCCTTGGTCCCATGATTCCCAAAACCAATTCACGGGTTTCGCTCCATACGTTGATTCAAAATACGACAATGTGGCGTTGTGTCCATCGATTTGGCCCGGCTCAAGATACGGATACACCATGGGGTGATGTGGAGGCGCGACCATCAACACCTCCACGCCTGCTTCGGTCAGGGTCCGAATCATGTAATCGAGAGCAGCGTGGTTCAAGGTCCCGTTTGGCAGAGGATTGTAGACGCCGTACTTGACGCGTTTTGGCATGTTTTCCTCAAACCATTCGTCCACCTCCGTGTGGTTCATGTTTTCAAATTTCGGAGGGAGCCAACCGGGATGTTGGAGGTACTCGAACCATCCTTCTTTGTTAACACCAGGCATGTCCCGATCATAATACGAGAGGCCGAATTCATCGTGGAATTCCGCCAGCAAGACATTGTCAAACGCCGTTTGGGAATACGATGCAGTCAGTTGAATTCGTTCAGTCACCGACGTCGCTATGTAAGGTCTATCGCGTTCACGGATGAGGGGATACCATTCTACCTCTCCGTCCAAACCAAGCGTGATGCTCAAGATGGTGAACCGGAACTGAATGTATTCATCAAGGCTCTCGGATTCGTAGAAATTCCAAAGGGAATTGGGTCCGAGGTCAACGATCACGGTGCTGGGTTTGGCCTCAACAAGCGCGGGGATTTGGAGCATTTCCGTGTACGGGTTCGAACCTCCAATCGCCAAGTTATACACCCTGGCGTTCTCTTGGCTCAACTTCGCTCCAATGCAGGCTCCGTCGGTTGCGTATTGAAGAATCGAGGAACCAATAACCACGATGGATTCTCCGTCCGTGTTTGAAATGGTTTCGAGCGCGGGTTGCGTGACGGCATAGCGGCCGCTGTTGATGACGTTCCCTTCGATGAGGCTGTCGTTCACCAATTGAGGAACCACGGAACCCGACAAAAAGAGAAACACGACGACGAGAGAAATCAAACTCGCCGTGAGTTGGCCAAGGGAGGTGGTCGGTGCGGAGTTGGTTTGCATGGCATTTCTGTGGTGAGTTGGCCCACCTTCGCTGTTTAATCTTGTTCCGGTGAAAGAAGGTGGTAGCCTTTTCTTCGGGAGAGAGGGGAACGGCCATGAGCGTCAATGCAAGCGAACCTCATCGCTGAAGCATGGGTGAAGTTGATGGGCGTCTTTGGTGGGTGGAGGGACATGAGCAAAATCGGCATCAGCCCTCCGGGAACCAAAACCTACGCACCCTACACGCCCGCCGTGGTCGTCGGCAACCACGTTTGGCTGTCGGGTCAGATCAACATCGATGCGGGCGACGACATCGTTGCCCAAACGCAGGGGACGTTGGCCAAAA
>JALRLQ010000151.1:0-231 GCA_023254365.1 Candidatus Poseidonia sp.
ACCATGGCGAAGATGAACATGATTGCAGCCCTCAACTCCGCACTTGATGTGCAGTTGGAGAAGGACCCGAACGTGGTGATTTTCGGCGAAGACGTCGGCTACTTCGGTGGCGTGTTCCGTGTCACGGCCGGCCTTCAAAACAAGTACGGCCCGCATCGAGTGTTTGACTCTCCGCTGGCAGAAGGTGGTATTGCGGCCATCGCCATGGGCATGGGCTTGAACGGCTTGCGC
>JALRLQ010000151.1:241-2935 GCA_023254365.1 Candidatus Poseidonia sp.
ATCTTCCCTGCTTACGACCAAATCGTGAACGAAATCGCCAAACTTCGTCACCGGTCAGGTGGTGAATTTTCAACACCCGTCACCATTCGAACCCCCGCCGGCGGCGGTATCAAAGGTGGCCACCATCACTCTCAATCACCTGAATCGCAATTCACCCACACACCTGGACTGAAGGTCGTGTACTGCTCCAACCCTCGAAACGCCAAGGGACTGTTGACCAGTGCCATTGAGTGCAACGACCCCGTCATCTTCTTTGAGCCAAAACGCTGCTACCGCGGACCGTTTTACGGCGACCCACACAACGTCCCCACATGGAACGACCATCCCGAGGGCGAAGTCCCCGAAGGGTACTACGCCATTCCACTGGAAGAAGCCAACATCGTCCGGGAGGGCTCGGCATGCACCGTGATCGCATGGGGCACCATGGTTCATGTCTCCGAGCAAGCCATCAAGGACTCCGGTGTTGACTGTGAACTCATCGATTTGCAAACCCTTGTCCCGTGGGACCGAGACACCGTGGTGAATTCCGTCAAGAAGACCGGACGCTGCGTCATCGTCCATGAAGCACCCAAGACCAGCGGCTTTGGAGCAGAAATGAGCGCATCCATCCAAGAGCGTTGCTTCTACCACCTTGAAGCCCCCATTCAACGGGTCACCGGCTGGGACACGCCGTTCCCGCACACGACCGAATGGGATTACATGCCAAGTCCATCTCGCATTGCTGAAGCCATACAACGAACACAGGAGGAATAAACATGGGAAAATTTGAATTCAAACTGCCCGATATCGGAGAAGGTGTTGTCGAAGGAGAGATCGTCGAATGGATGGTCGCCGTCGGTGACACGGTCAAGGAAGACGATCCCATTCTCTCGGTGATGACCGACAAGGCGACCGTCGAAATTCCCGCACCCTGCGATGGCGTCGTGGCCAGCATGGTCGGTGACGCAGGTGACATCTTGCCTGTTGGCGGTGTTTGCATCGTGTTTGATGTTGAAGGCGACGGTAATGCGTCCGAAGCCGCTGAACCCGTGGCCGAACCCGAACCGGCCGTTGAGGAGGAAGAAGCCTCCGTCGCCGAGGCTGCACCAGCGCCTCCTGCTCCCGAACTTCCGCCTGTCGCCGTTGAGCCAGCTCCAGTAGCCTCCGTTGCTCGAGCAGCCGGCACAAAGGCCCTCGCCTCACCCGCCGTCCGCCAGCGGGCACGAGCTGCGAACATCGACCTGCAACTGGTCGCGGGCTCAGGACCTGCTGGCCGTATTAGCCACGCTGACCTCGACCGCCACATCGCTGGCGGCGCTTCGGGTGCCAGTGCATCACGCCCTGTGGGCGGCGTTGCCAAGGTTGCTCGCAACGGAACGGAGGACATCAAGGTCATTGGCCTGCGACGAAAGATTGCCGACGGTATGATGTCGTCCTACAGCACAATCCCTCACTTCTCCTACTTTGAAGAAGTTGACGTGACCGAACTTGAATCGCTTCGCCAACACCTCAACGCCACCCGTCCGGAAGGAGCACCCAAACTCACCTATCTTCCGTTCATCATGCAGGCGCTGGTCAAGGCCCTTGGTCAGCGACCAGAATGCAACGCACTTTACGACGACGAAGCAGGTGTGGTGACACGCCACGAAGCCATCAATCTCGGCATCGCCACGCAAACCGACCGCGGACTCTACGTGCCTGTGGTCAAGCACGTCGAAGCCATGGACATCTGGCAGTCGGCCGAAGAGATGGGGCGAGTGACGCAAGCCACCCGAGAGGGCAAGGCAGGTGTCGACGACCTGACCGGCTCAACGTTCACCATCACCAGCCTTGGACGTCTTGGTGGATTGGGCGCAACACCGATCATCAACAAGCCCGAAGTCGGCATCCTTGGCGTGCACAACGCTACCGAACGAGCCGTCGTCCGCAACGGACAAGTGGTCGTTCGCCGCATCATGAACCTCTCCTCATCGTGGGACCACCGAGTGGTGGACGGTCACGACGGAGCGAGTTTGGTTCAGTTGGTGAAATCTTACTTAGAGCACCCAGCCACAATTTTCATGTGAGGCGTGCAGGATGAAAACGAAGCAATGCCAAGTTCTTGTCGTCGGTGCAGGCCCCGGAGGCTATGTGGCCGCCATTCGTTCCGCTCAACTCGGTTTGAAGACCATCATCGTTGAGGGTGAGCGCGCTGGTGGAACCTGCCTCATTCGTGGCTGCATCCCCAGCAAAGCCCTGATTCACGCTGCCCACACCTTCCACAACCTGGCCAAGCACGCCGACAAAAACGGCCACATGGGCATCTCTATTCCCGGACCAGCCGAACTCGACATGAGCAACTTGGTCGGTTGGAAAGAAGGCATCGTCGACCGCCTGACCAAAGGCGTTGAAGCCTTGCTCAAGAACGCAGCGGCTGGGCCGTGTTCCAAGACGCCAAAACCGTGAAAATCGGTGAAGGCAAAGACGCTACCCTGATTCAAGCCGACCACGTCATCATGGCCCAAGGTTCGGTGCCCATCGAATTGCCGTTCATGCCCTTTAGCGAGCATGTTCTTTCGTCCCGAGAAGCTCTTTCGCTCGAAACGCTCCCCGACCACGTCGTGGTCGTTGGTGGCGGGTACATCGGATTGGAACTTGGCATCACCTTCCGCATGCTTGGCTCGGAAGTCACCGTCGTTGAGGCGATGGATTCGGTGCTTCCGCTGTTTGATAAAG
>JALRLQ010000152.1 GCA_023254365.1 Candidatus Poseidonia sp.
GTCAGTCGGGAGTCGGCACCCAGCGATCCTGAAGGGGGGCAGACTTCGTCAAGGTCAAGCGGGTATTCGGAACCTCCAACCACCAAAGCAAACGACCAGTCAAACAGGGATATGTTTTGTTCGAGATCGAGTGACTCAAGGTCGAGCAGTCGCTCGGCCCTACACAACTCGAGTTCATAGGCCACCGCACTTTCCGGACCGGTTGGGATGTGAGAGTAATCGATGGTGAACACGGTGGGTCCAATGGGATTCACCGGCGTCTCCGATTCCTGATGGAATCGGTCCATTCGGAGTTCGGTGTAGTACTCCGCACTGCCCTGCACGTTCTCGTCGACCGGGTCCAACGAGAGGATGAGGTTGGCGGCCAACGTCAACGGGGGCTGTGCAGCGACGCTTCGGACCACGAAGGAGAGTTGGGTTGGCGTGTTGCGCTGGAGCATGATGGTGCTCGGTGCGTTGTTGGCCACCTCCCAATCGGTGCTCGGCAAGGTCAAACCGCCTTGCAGAAGCGTGTAGGTCAGGTTCACCTCGACGTCTTTGTTGCCGGTGTTGGTGATGGTGACGTCCCAGGTACGATCGTAGCCACGGTGGTAATACTTGACCGCTGGCCAATCTTCCACTTCGACGATGAACAGTGGGGCCACGATGAGGTTGAAACGGTGGGTCTTGAGCACCTCTTGCGTGGAGGCGTTGAGCACTCGCATGGTCACGGCGTGCGTGGCGCCGTTGAGCAGGTTGTCTTCGCCGCCAAGGGCGGGGATGTCGATGACCAAGGTCCCCGAATCGGTCGCACCCACCGCCAAGGAGAGAGGGGCAGAAGAGGGTGAAACCGACCAGTTGCTGCTAACCGTCGTCTCAATGACGATGTTTTCAACCAAGTTGCCGTTGTTGGTGATGGAGTAATTTACCGTTTGAGGTTCGCCTGGAATGACGCCAATTTCGTCCAGCGTGTCAACCGAGATGCCGTGCTGCTCGCTGATGTTGCCGAGAATATCCGCCGAGAGGTTCAATCCAGAATCAAGATTAGAAACCCACACCGTGGCTTTGTAGTCGGTGGCCGCCAAGGCATCGTCGGTGGGGGTGAGGCGAACACGCACCGTGGATTCGTACCCCGCACCAATGGCGATGACGGTGGGTGTTTCGAGAACATACTCCACTTCACCAGCTTGCGAGGTGTCCAGCCAGACGTTGAACACGGCGGGGGTGTTCCCAACGTTGCTAACCACGACACTGGTCGTGATGGAGTCGCCAATGGACAGATTCACTTCTTGGCTGGTGGGCGTTAGTTCAGCGTTCACTTTCTCGCCGACGCGAATGGGGACATCGAACTCGGTGATGTAGACGCCCGAGTTCATTTCCTGAACCTCGATGCGAAGGGTTTCGACGCTGTTGGCCGGTGCCATCGGGTCGGTGGTGATGACCAGCGGGAAGGTCTTGATGTGCGCCGTGTCGTTGGATGGGTAATCCGCCACATCAGCAGGTACAGACGCCACGGTGGTGGACGGCATCAACGCACTGGACGAGAACGATGCCACCCAACCATCGGGAAGGGAATCCGCCATGATCAATCGATAGGAGGTCATGTTGTTGCCCGTGTTGGCAATGGAAATATCGAACGCCGTTTCTTCGCCAACCATGGCGTCCAGTGTGGTGCCGTTGTGACCCACGGCCCCCAGAACAGGTGGAATGCGGATGTCCAAGGATTGGGTGACCGAGGAGGGAATCACCCCTGAACTCAGGTGAACGCTTCCCAAGGTGGGCGTGGCGGTCACCAACACCGAGAGGGTCCCGGACACGGGGAAATCATCGGCCGGGCCCTGCACGGTCATCACGGCATCGGCCGTGTCGCCCAAGTCCATGTTGGGGAACAAGGAAGGCGTCAAGCCAACGGCCCATCGACTAACTTCGTCAAATCCACCCGAGGAGTCGGAGGTGAAAACCGGAGAGCCAAGGGTCAACGTGGCGTTGACCGTCTCCGCAAGGTCGCTCACCAGGTTGTGGCGAACCTCAACCTCAAGGTCCAAAATTTCCTCCAAGCCCATGCCTTGCCGAGCCTGCATCACCTGCTCAACCGTCATGTCGATGGCGTCTGTAGGCAAGCCAGGGTCCACCACGATCACCGGAAGAATGGACACCGGCGTGGCGTTGAGATGGGGGACTCCGCCGTTGGTCGAAGCGGCCTGAACCCACACCGACATGGCGTCGCCCGCCCGATTGTATTCAGCCGGAACAAGCGGGCGCTTGATGACGGGAGGCGTGACGGCGAGCGAGACGTTGACTGATGCACCAGGGGCGAGAGTGCCCGTGCTGGCGCTGGAAAGGTCCAAGTCCCAGTTGATGGGATTGGTGGAGATTCCGGCGTTCAGCGTAAAGGAGGTGGGGGCGTTACCCGTGTTCTCCACCTTTACCTGCAAGGTGGTGCTCTGGCCGGGCGTGAGGCTCTTTGAATCCGAGTCCATCTCGACGTGTCCTTCGTACAGCTCGCTGGCCAACACGGTGGTTGAAACGATCTTGGAGACGCCTCCACCGTTCGATTGCACGGTGAGCGTGACGATTTCGGAATCCGTGCGAAGAGCATCGGCTGGAACGGCGACCTGGACGAAAACGGAGGTGGTCACGTTGGGCGAAATGGTGGCGGTTTGTCCCGAAGGCGTGATGCTCGAAACCCAACCGTTGACGTTGCTTTGCGACACGATGTAATCGTCCGATGCTGCCCCGATGTTCTTCAACAGGAAGGTCAGGGTGGAGGTTTGACCGGGCTCGACGCTGCGGTCGTGGGCTGCGGTTAAACGGAAGTCGTAGTTGGAGAAGACCACCCGTTGATTGAGGAATTCAACGTCCTCGGTCCAATCAACGCCTTGAGCAAACATCGTTCCCACAACGTCCCATTCGCCGGTTTGGGAGGTCGCATCGAAGCTCATCGATACCGTTTC
>JALRLQ010000153.1 GCA_023254365.1 Candidatus Poseidonia sp.
TGTCACGGCCACGAACGAATTGAGCACCTGGCTGACGGTAGGATGGGAAGACCCAATCTTGCGTCTCAAGCGCCATGGTTTGGGCGATGGCAACCGCTTCTTCTCCAAACGATCGCATGTAAAACGAAAGTTTACCAGTGCGTTGCATCTTGATCATTCGGTCGTCGAAGATACGTAGTCGCATCATGTATTCCAGTCCTTGAATCAATTCGCTTGCATCGAGTTTGGGGTCCCATTCGCCCTTCGCCTCACCCTTATCGTTTAGCACACGGAGTAGGCCGCGAGCGTGTGGAGCCGTATCGTCGGAGGAGCAGGTTGCGGGGTCAGGACGCCAGAGGTCTCCCGGTTGTTCCTTGAAGGCCCCTCCAAAATCAGCATCTTCTCCTGGACGGAACGGGGGTATTCCGATGGTGTAAGGTGCTGTCGTAGCCGTCAATCGCTCCGTCATTGTTGCACCTCACTAGGACTCGGCATTAAGGCATGTTGGTCGGTTGGTTTGGGCTGAACCAGCACGTAAGCGCCGGGCATTTCTTCTGTGTTGCTTTCATCAAGCGTTTTTCGCATCAACAACCCTGCCTTATAGGAAGAGCGAACCAACGGTCCACTCGCAACACCTGAAAAGCCCATTTCGATGGCCTTTTGAGCCCACACATCGTAGAGTTCAGGTTCTGGGAATCGATCGATAGCAAGGTGATTCTTTGATGGTGCGAGGTACTGTCCGATGGTCAGTAAATCGACTCCAGCATCACGCAACAATTGCATCGCTTCGACGATCTCTTCATCGGTTTCACCTACACCAACCATCAACGATGATTTGGTTAGCATGTCTGGACGAAGTCGTTTTGCTTCTCTGAGAATCGATAATGACTGTTCAAACGAAGCTCGAGGGTCGCGAACCACGGAATCAAGTCGCGGTACGCACTCAACGTTGTGAGCGAACACAACCAAGGGGCTATCGTGGAGGAGATGCGCTAGGTCGTCGAGATCACCAGCAAGATCGGAGCACAACAATTCCAAACTCACCTCAGGACATCGTTCAGCAACCGCTGCTAGGCATTGTTTGTAGTGGTCTGCAGCAGAATCCTCCAAATCATCACGGTTCACGACGGTGATGACAGCGTGTCGAAGATTCATCGAAGCAACTGCATCAGCGAGATGTCGTGGCTCATCGACATCCAGTGGAGGAGGCGTTTTTCGAGTTCCCACCGCGCAAAAACGACAACCACGAGTACATTCCTTTCCAGCAATCATGAAGGTGGCATCACCGCTGGACCAGCAATCGTGAATGTTGGGGCATTTTGCTTCTTGACAGACAGTGTGAAGTTGATTGTCTTTCACTGCGTCCATGGTATCGTTGAACATGGCTTGCTGTTTGCCAGAAGGCAACTTTGTACGGAACCAGGGAGGTAATCGAGGTCGTGTTGCTTTTTGACTTGCCATTTTGAGATTCTTGGCCATCCTTTGCCCCCCCCTGTTGCAAGCCACATGAATGAACATCAAAAAGGTGTGCAGGCAAGCAATTCGAGGTTTTGCAAGGATACGAGCCTATATGTGTAAGAAAGATGAGCCGAATTCATGTCAGCCAAGGTATGTCTCGTCACCGGCAGTGGCCGTCGTATCGGTGCTTCCATCATTCGAAAATTTGCTTCGGAAGGCTATGCTGTTCTCATTCATGTGTCAACGTCTGTTGAAGCGGGAGAGTCACTCAAATCTGAACTCATCGAACAAGGCTGGAAAGCCGACGTCATCAGGGCTGACTTGGCGAGTCAAGATCAGACAAATCAGTTGATCGAAACGGTCGAAAACCATTCGTTCGTTCAACAACGTCAAGGATTGGATGTTCTTGTTCACAATGCATCGGTCTATAGGCAAACGCCCATTGAAGATTTGACACTTGAAACGATGCGATTTCTCAATCGATTGCATGTTGAGGCTCCCTTGCAACTTTCACAAGGATTCGTCCATTTGCTGGCATCTGTCAATGGGTCGATTATTGGAATGACAGATACTTCATCCGGAAAAGCTTGGAAACAACTTTCGCACTATACCTCAAGCAAGGCAGGACTTCGCCAATTAATGTTCAATCTTGCCGGCGAATATGCGCCAGATGTTCGTGTGAATTGCGTTGCACCTGGGGCCATCCTTTCTGCAGATTGGGAGCATGAACATTTCAACAAGATCGTTGAATCCATTCCACTCAAGCGTTCTGGCGATCCATGTGACGTCGCAGGCGCAGTGTACTTCTTTGCCAATTCGCCTTACCTTACCGGACAGGAATTGTTTGTTGATGGTGGATGGGCTCTCAATTCTTCGTAAGGATTTCATACAGGTTCGAAGTCCCTATGCCATCGAGGTGGCTGAGGTGGTCAAAGGCGCCGGGCTTAAGATCCGGTCCCAGATGGGTTCGAGGGTTCAAATCCCTCCCTCGATACCACAATCACGGTGTTGAAACACAGTTGTCTGAACAATTCATGCAAAACCGTTTAACGCCTGCTCGCTTCCCCTACGACGAGGGATGTCATGACTATGTCTTCCAATCGCCTTGTGTATGCGGTACTGACTTTGCTTTTTTTGGCCGTTGTTCCGATGAACAACCCGGTCGAAGTGCTCTCTGATGATGCACCAATCCAGTCTGTTGGCGGGCTACTCGAGGATTACGAGTTGTACCTTGACGACGGAACTTCCCTAACGACCATTGAACCAACTGGAAGTTATGACGAAACATCCTTGCTCGGTTCAGGTGTTGTTTTCCAAACGGATGAGTTGATTTCAGATCTAACAATCGAAGGTAAGTCGTCCTCTCAAGTCCGTCTCTTCACCTATCTGAAGTTTGAAAGTTCCAACAATCAGTCAACGTCCGATGTAACCTTCAGGCTCTACGCAGGTTCAGACCTAATTGATTCCTTCACAGAAACGCTTGAGAATCCGTGT
>JALRLQ010000154.1 GCA_023254365.1 Candidatus Poseidonia sp.
GGCGACCTCAACGGCGTCATGGCGGCCTTTCCCCACGTAGCCGAATGGATTCGGGACTTCGAAATGCAATACGGCTCTCGCCCCATCTACTATGGTCCGCTTGACCGCGATGCGAAAAAGCAGCGCCCGTTGAACCTGATTTACGTAACCCGTGAACCGATTTTCGTTCATATCTATGAGCCACCTGCTGACGAAGACGGCGGGGGCACCATCCTTTGGTTTGGACTTGAGCCTCAACTCACGGAAGAGGAAGAAAACATCCGGCGCGAGTTGGTCGAGACCCTGCTCCAAGAAGCTCCTTCTGCACCGTCTTTCACCACCGATAACGAATTCGAAAACATCCTTGAGCAAATGATTGACCGATACACCATCCTCAACACCGAAGCGAACAACATCGTCCGCCGACAAGGTCGACTTTGGGAGCTGGTAGGAATGGACGATAAACGGATCACGGTCACGCAAGAACAACGTCAACGCCTCACCTACGTCGTCATCCGAGATTTGATTCGTAACGGACCCTTGGAACCGCTGCTTTCCGACGAGATGCTGGAAGACATCCACTCGGTCGGGCTCAAGCACATCCACATGGACCACAAGGTGTTCGGGATGGTCACGTCCAACATCCGTTTCCGTGAACGGGAACTTCTCTCCAGGTATCTGCGAGCCATGTCCGAACGCATCGGGCGGCCGGTATCCGACAACAAACCCATCATTGACGGCGTGTTGTTGGATGGCTCCCGTATCAACATCATTTTCTCCGACGACGTCTCCATGCTCGGGCCGTCGTTCACGATTCGTAAGTTCGCTGAGGAAACCATCTCCGTGGTTCAACTCATCAAATGGGGGACGATGTCGGCTCAACAAGCGGCTTACATTTGGATTTGTCTTGAATACGGGATGTCCGTGCTCGTGTCAGGTGAGACCGCTTCGGGAAAGACCACCACGCTCAACGCCATCTTGCCGTTCATCGACCACAACGTGAAGATTTACTCGGCCGAAGACACGCCTGAAGTGAAAGTACGTCACAAGATTTGGCAACGCTTGGTCACCCGTGACGCCAAGAACGAAGAATCTCGGGTAGAGATGTTCGACCTGCTCAAAGCGGCTCTGCGCAGCCGTCCTCGCTACATCATCATCGGTGAGATTCGTGGTGTTGAAGGGGCCACGGCCTTCCAGGCCATGCAGACGGGTCACCCGGTCATCGCGACCTTCCACGCCTCTTCCATCGTCAAGATGATTCAGCGGTTTACCGGTGACCCGATCAACGTCCCCATTCGTTTCTTTGACAACCTGAACTTTGCCATCTTCCAAGAAGTGGTTGAAGCCCCCGGTGGCGGCATTGCTCGTCGAATTACGGGGATTGACGAAGTCATCGGATACAACAAACACAGCGACGGTGTGCTCACCCGTGGCATGTTCGAGTGGGACCCGGTGAAGGACAAGCATTACTTCCGCGGTATGTTCCAATCTCACCTTTTGGAAAACAAAATTGCGGCCATGGCGGGATTCGCGAACAAGCGGGACATCTACGACGAAATGTTGCGCCGAGCCGATGCGATCCAACGCATGGCGGACAGAGACCTCACGCATTACGACGATGTGTTTGACCTTCTGGGCTTGTATTACTCCAACGGCTGGGAGCACTTTGACCGTGCCATCGATACGTGGGTTGGGGTCAATCACAAGTGAGGATGATGGGTCATGGAGCGAATGCCCATCTGGCAAATTGCCCTGCGTCGCTTGGAAATGCCCGTCGGTCGCTTCCTTGGCCTGTACGTCGCCCCCATCGTATCGGTCACCTTCCTCATCGGCGTCGCCTTGGTGGCCCTCACGGGAGGCTTGGCCGAAGGGGCCTTGTTCTCTGGAATTACCGGCGTGTTGTTCGTGCTGATGCTCACGACCATGGCAGGCGTTGCTGCCGTCGCCTTTCCGGTGTTGGAAGTTCAGCGCTCCGCCAACCTCATTGAGGCTGAGATGCACATGTTCATCACCCGTATGGGCATATTGTCCATTGGCGAAGTCGGTGCCCAATCCATCTTTGATATCCTCAAACAAATGCGGGATTACGGCGAGTTGGCCTCCGAGGTCAAGCGGATTGAAACGTTGGTTGACAAGTGGCACACCTCGCTGCCCGAAGCCGCCCGTATCGTTGCTCAGCAAAGTCCAAGTCCGTTGTGGTCTGATTTCCTCGACCGTATGGCGTTTTCCATTGAAGCTGGACAGCCCATTGATGAATTCATGCGCTCGGAGCAAGAAACCATCGCCGAGCAATACAACACCCTGTACGACACACGCCTTGAATCAGTGGACACCCTCAAGGAAATCTATGTCTCGTTGGTGACGGCCGGTCTGTTCGGCTTGGTCATCGCCGGGATTCACATGGTCTTGTTCGAGGTTGGAGGGGAGAACGACACGCCGATTGAAATCGCCAGCCGTCTGCGTTTCCTCCTGCTGGCTTCACTGATGTTTTTGTTTATTCAAATCGGGGCGGTGTTCGCGTTTCGAGCCACGATTCCGAAGGATTTGACCTTCGCTCGGGACGAGATGGAGACGCCGTTCCGTATCAATTTTCGACGCTCCTTGCTCCTTTCAGGCATCGTCACTATCGGATTGACCGTTCTTGCGGCGTTCACCTTGCTGTGGGTGTGGGACGACCTTACCTCACAATGGGATAAGTACGGCTTGTTGTTTGTTGCCGTTCCGTTTTCCCCGTTGCTGATTCCTGCCTTCATGGTGCGCCGTGAGGAGAGTCAAATCCAGCGGCGTGACGAAACCTACCCCGATTTCATTCGTGCCCTCGGCGGAACGGCCCAAGCCCGTTCAGCCGAACCATCCGCCACCATCAAAGCCCTCCGTGGCGTCGATTTTGGGATGCTCGACAACTCCATTGATCGTCTTGAAAAGCGGCTTTCCACTCGTATTGATTCC
>JALRLQ010000155.1 GCA_023254365.1 Candidatus Poseidonia sp.
GTCGCCTGAACAAGGAGATTTTCGAAACCATCTACTTCGCTGCTTGCACGGCCTCCAAGGACGCCGCCGTCGCCGAAGGCCCCTATTCCACCTTCAAGGGCTCACCCGCCAGCGAAGGTCTGTTGCAGTTTGACCTTTGGGGCATGAACGAGCACAGTGGCCGCTGGGACTGGGATTCGCTCAAGGCAGAGATCGTTGAGAAGGGCATGCGCAATTCGCTGCTCCTCGCCCCCATGCCGACCGCATCAACCTCCCAAATCTTGGGTAACAACGAGTGTTTCGAGGCCTTCACCTCCAACCTCTACGTTCGCCGCACCCTTTCGGGTGAATTTGTCGTGCTCAACAAGCACCTCGTGAGCGACCTGATCGCCGAAGACATGTGGAGTCTTGAGATGAAGGACGACATCTTGCGTCACAAGGGTTCAATCCAAGGAATTCAGCGTATTCCTGAACACATCCGTGAACTCTACAAGACCACTTGGGAAATCAAGCAACGCCACGTGCTTGACATGGCAGCCGACAGAGGCGCTTACATCGACCAGAGCCAATCGCTCAACATCCACATGGTGGATGCGAACCCCGCCAAGGTCACCTCGATGCACTTCTACGGATGGAAGCAGGGCCTCAAGACGGGCATGTACTACCTGCGCACCAAGGCTGCGGCTGACGCCATCCAGTTCACCGTTGAGGCATCCTCCAAGGAAGACCAAACCGTCAACGGACTCGCTGAGCGAGCCGATGATGTGGACAGCATGGACGCCATCGCCTGCAGTCTTGACAGTCCAGACGACTGTTTGATGTGCGGCAGTTGAGGCCGTCAACCACCGGTTTTGGTGAAGGGTTCTCAGGCGTGGAATCGCCTTGTTGATTGTCTTGTCCGGAGCAAACCTTAGATGAGCCAATGTCCAAGAAGGATGCATGAATGCAAACGCTCGTGTAGGTCTTGACTCAAAACGAACGACAGCAGCCAGCGTTGCCATCGTCGGTGTGGTCGTCTACCTCTCTCTTCTCCACCTCAAACCCATTTTGATGCCGCTGGCGATGGCGGTCCTGCTGTTTTTCCTGATCAAACCGGTTGAACGGCAAATTCACCGGAGGGTGAACAACCAACTCGTGTCGTACGGCAGCGTGGTGTTCGCCTTCATTGTCACGATGTATTTCATTTCCATCTTCCTCTACGAACAGCTGTCGTTGTTCGTTGAAGATGTTCCTGAAATCACCGCTGCCCTCGAAGAAAAACGAGCAAAGTATGCGCAATCTGACCTCTATGGTTTGGAGATTATTTTCTCCGATTCGAGTTGGGTGGATGTTCTCGCCTCACCCAGCAACATCGAGACCTTCGTGCTCGCTATTTTGGGCTCGCTTGGTGCTTTTGTTGGCACGATGATCACCGTCCTGATTTTCCTGCTGTTCATCATCCTTGAAGAGCACACCATCGCCAAGCGATTCAATGCAGCGTTCCCCCAATCCACCGGTCGTGCCCGAAACATCGTGCAGGATTCGATGGAATCCATCAGCGCTTACGTGGTCTCCAAGGTGACCTGCAGTGGGGGGCAAGCGATTGTGATGACCATCATCCTCTCACCCGTCGGGTTCAACATCCCGGGATGGTTCTTGTTCGGTGTCCTGTGTTTCCTCCTGGATTTCATCCCCATCCTCGGTGCGCTGTTCGCCACCATTCCACCCGTGCTCATTGGCTTCATCATGCTCGAGCCGCTAACGGCGCTCGTGATGTTGGCCCTTCTCATCGGGAACCAGCAAATGTTTGGTTCGCTTGTTGAGCCGAACCTTTCGGGAGCAAAAATCGGTATTTCTCCCTTGGTGTTGTTGCTTACCGTCATGCTGTTTTCGCAGGTTTGGGGCATCGCCGGCGCCATTATCGGTGCGCCGATGATCATCATGGTTCGGCTTATTCTTGATGAGAACGAGCGTACACGTCCTGTCGCCGTGATGATGGCGAACGATGTCGAAGAGGAATGAACACCGTTGTTCAAGAGGACAGGAGAGGTGTTCGTGGAAACTCAACAAATCCGAGATGGCGCCGCCTTTTTTGTCGGCATCGTGTTCGTGATGATCGGTATCGACCATTTTCTCCGGACGGACTGGTACGTGCCCATTGTTCCCGAGGTGCTCGGTTTTCCCGAAGTATGGGTGTACCTGAGTGGGGTGACGGAGATTCTTTTTGGCGGTGCGTTCTTTTTCAAGAACACCAGGGTGCTCGCTGCAAAAAGCGGCATCGCCATGCTGGTGGTGCTCTATTGGGCCAACCTGAACATGTGGATGAACGACATACCGCTCAACGGCGTCAACTACAGCGGCGGGTGGCATATCGGGCGGTTGGTGGTGCAAGTCCTGCTGATTGGTCTCATCGCATGGATTGCCGAAATCCTGCCACAGCGAGGTTCTGAGCGCTGAGGCGCTTCGATATCGGCGTTGGCGCTACCTCAAGTACTTCTCCTCCTTCCCGAGGTCATGGGAAAGAAGTTTTTTGTCAAGCTCGTGACCGACCCGGACGTTGATTTGAGAAAGTGTGTTGTTGGCCTCGCATGCGCCTCGCAAGCCATTCAAGACGGCCATGATGTGAGCATGTTTTTTGCAGCCAACGGCGTAAAACTGCTTCACGCATCCTACGTTGAGGGCATCAATTCAGGCGGCATGCTTCCCGAGAACATGATCTACACCATCCTCGCTAACATCACCCAAGGCGCTCGCAGCATCTACTGCTCCACCGGTTCACAGGCCGCCAACGGCGTCACGAAAGAGAACGCCGACGGTCTCCTTCTCGAAGGCTTTGACACGTGGATGACATGGAGTGGACCGCCTGGTGTTGTTGAGTTGAGTGCC
>JALRLQ010000156.1 GCA_023254365.1 Candidatus Poseidonia sp.
TCTTGGATGCGATGCTGACGTGCGAAGCCGGTTTCATGCCCTCACGGAGCGGCGAGAAATGGGGCTACATCGACGAGTTTGAACACGAGCTTGGCACGTCGAAGTGCATCTTTGAAACCGACGAAGACGGCTCGTTCTTCCAACTGACCATCATCAACGAAGAGGTTCGAGAAGACAACGTCCCCGAACTGCTCGAAGTCATCAACATCATGAACGGTGTGCAAGACCAGATGCGCTTTTTCTACAACCTGAAAAGCGGCATGATCCACGCCAAGCGTGAGTTCATCGTCCAGGGACGCAAAACAAAGGACGTCGAGGAATTGGTCGCCGACCGATACCAGCGAATGAAGGACATCTTCGACGACCTCTTGTGGGCGTTTGACTGGAAGTTGAAGGTTGACGGGCCGTTTGATGACATGTTTGAGGGGCTTGGCAAGCGAAGTGCAAAGCGAAAGCAGAAGCGAAACCGAGGCAACCGGGACGATTTCGACCCGGCCTACGCTTGAAAGGTTCAACACGTTGGACGAACACACCCCATCCCTGGCCGGAATTGAACCGGCTCCTCTGCAGAAGCAGCGTGCACCGTACACCAAGGGCGGGCCGTAGCCTTTCCACCATTCCTCAACCCGAGACACCTGCGTTGGCGCGCCCGTGTGCGAACACCGACCTCAGTTGGTGCACGAGCCGTCATCGGGGAGGAATTGGAAGTGATGAGGGACGGTCTGCACGTCGGTGTAGTCGTCCTCGTCCAAGCACACGATGGTCATCTCCATTGGGGCCCTGGCCATCATCGGCGGTAAGGTGTCGTAGTAGGCCTTGACGGCCTTCATGACTTCACCCAGTGAGGCAGTGCCGTGGGCCACCGTCACGATGTGGTTCACCTGCATCGATTTGATGTGAGGAAACGCCCTGTTGTAGGGTTGGGTTTTCGCCAATTCGAGCATGGTTTTCGCGAGCATCGGTGTTGCGTTTGGCCCCGACCACTGCAAGTCTTTGACGGGGTTGCACATCCAAACAGGGTCGCTTTGCAATTCCAAAGCCTGTCCCAACCACCACGGGCACCTCGCCACAACCTTCTGCTTCAGAGGAGCCCTCACGGCCAGCATGGCATTTTGCCTCCACAGCGAAGGTGCCAGCAAGGTGAGGTCACCATGGACGATGTGGAGCTTAAACATCTCACCCAGCATTCTGTAGGTTCTCTTCTCGCTCTGTCCCGAGGTGCAAGCAGGATGGTCAATCAACCACTGCAAAAATTCAGCGTAGGCACCGTCAGGCCAACCCTGAATGGGGGGCCTGAGTCCCAAGATGGTCTGAGGCGGGCCGTGGTCGTCCATGACCCTCAACCACCTGTCCATGTACTTCTCGTAGGTGTCGGCCTTCGGATGGTGGTGTTCGCCCATCTTGAGGTCGAGCAACGTCTGAAGTTGGTTGATGGTCAATGACATTTCGGGGACGGTGCCCCCCCACCACGCTTGCATCGCCTTGTCCCAATCCTTGAGACCAAGTTCGCTGTCCACCGCATGAACCACCTCAAACACCATCGCGTCGTGACCCCTCAAGTCGCCGTAGATGTTCGTGCTCAACCAGTCCACCGACCCTTTTCTGGCCATGAAGGTCTGGTCAACAACATGGAAAAAGTCCTCTTCTGGATAGGCGAACCACGGGTGTTCACCATCACTCATCGTGCTGTTCTTGTGGTCGACAATCACCAAGCCACCCTGCCTGATCTTGTGGGCAAAGGAGGACATCATGTTCACAAATGCCTGATTTTTGTCCATGCTGTTGGGTGCCATCCACTCAAGCCAGTCAACATAGAGAATGTCAACGGGTGGCATCTTCGCCAAGGTCTCGTAGGCTTCACCCACAGCGTGAACTTGCCAGTGCGGCGTCCTCAAGGCGGTGTTCCTGTAGGTTGGGTGGCCGTGAACGGTGTCGGCCAACCTCTGATAGTTGAGTTCCTCGAGTTCAAACGACCCCACGCCCCAGTCGTCGGGAGCATAGTTTCCCCAATCCACCATGAAGTGGATGAACGGGTGGCCGATGTCTTCCAACAAACCGAAACTTGCCGTGTAGTTGATGGCTGCGGCGGGGTGAACCACCACCAGCGGCCTGTCCTCCACCAGCGTGATGGGCAGCCCGAGACCTGCGGGTGGACCATGAAAATAACAATGACCGACGCCGTCGTGCTTCTTTCTGTGCCTTGCCATGCTCATCAGATACACCTCGGATGGTAGAGCGGAACGACCCTGAAGATTCTCTTGGTCTGCCTTTCAAGTCTGCTGTAGTCGCTCGCCTCGCAAACACCACCCCAGTACGCCGATTTGGCCGTGTCGTAGATGGTGTCCCTGTGCAAGGTGATGATGTGGGCCGTGCACAACTTGCCCGACTGATTCGGGTCGGAAGGCGGGTCCTCGGAATAAAAACAGAGGAAGAACAAGTCATCCATGGCAACCAACTCGTCAATGAAGTATCCGAGCCTCCTCAGGTCGCTGTTGCAATACGCCAGTTGCAGGCCGTAGGGTTTGAGAGCAGCCGACCACGTGTGCGGTGCTTGGGAGTTCGTGACCTGCTTGAAATCCTCGGGCGTCGTGCTGGCACCCGTTGCGTTGGCCACCATCGAAAGCGTGGTCGCCACGCAGGACGGCCCGACTTGCCTGGTGTGCTGCAATTCCAAGTCGTGGAAGAACGGCCCAACGGGTTCGCCCATCCTCTCCTCGTACCACAACGGTGCGGTGGGATTTGGAGCCCAAGTCACGGTCATTCCCATTCCTCCCTGAACTTGTCGTCAAACTCCGACCATTCTTTCTCGTC
>JALRLQ010000157.1 GCA_023254365.1 Candidatus Poseidonia sp.
GGAAGATCACGTCGATGCCGTTGAGGCCCACCAGTTGGCGTGCCAGGGCGAGCTTGGCTTGTTCGCCGCCGGACAGGCTCTTGACGGGCATGTCCATCGGGTGCTGGTCGAGACCGAGGCGCTCGAGGATGCCCTTGGCGATGCCGGCGACGTTGCCGCCTCCGCTGGAGGCGAGGGTTTGCTGGAGTTCGGTGTAGCGCTCCATGACGGGTTCCCAGTCACCCTCGTAGAACGACGGGTCCACCATTTGGGCTTCAATCGCGGCGATTTCTTCCTCGAGTTCTTGGAACTGACGGCCTTTGCGGCCGAGTTCTTCCTCGATGGTGGAATCGGATTCGAGGTCGCGAATTTGCGTCAAGTAGGCCAGACGAATGCCGGGGGCAAACTCCACGTCGCCCGTGTCTTGCTTCTGCTCGCTGATGGTGTTGAGCAGCGTGGTCTTTCCGGCACCGTTGTGACCGACAATGCCGATGCGGTCGCCGTCGTTGACCTTGAGGTTGATGTCGCGAAGCACGTCCACCGCGCCGAAGGAACGATCCACGGCTTCGACGTTGATGAGTTCCCGTGCCATTCGCCTTCCTCCGTTCCGTGGGCCGCCGTCCCTTCTTGATAAACAACCCCCTATAACCTCACCAAGCGATAGAAAAGCGAAAGCAGACCGTTGACGGCGTGTTTTTTGAGGTAGAAGGTGGTGGTGAAGTCATGGCTGGGGTGAAACAGGCCGCATGGATTCTCATGGCCCTCATGGTGCTGATGGTGATTCCGCCAAGCCCCGCATCGCTGCCAGACACGGCCACACCGCAGCATGTAGCGGCCACCTCCGACATGATCGCCGACTTCTCCCAAACCGTAGCGGGGAGTGCTGAAGTCATCGACATCGCTCACGTCGGTCAAACCTACGTCGTCGCCATCGCACACAGCGGTGCAGGGTCGGTTGACTCCTATGTCTGGAGCGGCCAACCGGCTGGCGGCTTGCTGCTGGCCATTGCCCACAACGGGTCGGTGGTGCACGACGCCTTCACCACCCTCGCCCCACGCGCCATGGAAGCCTCGTCCACCACCGTGGTGGTGGTGTCCAATCACTCGAGCAACGGGGTGGTGGCCCAAGCCTTCAACGCCCAACTCGCGTCGCAGGGCGAACAACACTTCACCTCGCAAACCACCGGGGGCGCTGCAGCGGATTTGCACTTCCACGACCTCGACTTGGACGGCACCGATGCCTACCTCGTGGTGGGCTGCCCGGACACCGGCGTCGAACTCTCCTTCATGTCCAGCACCTGCGCCACCAGCACGGGCCGACTGGGCCTGAGCACCGCTTCATGGGACACCGTTGGCAACACGACCCAGTTGGTCGCCACGGCGAAGTGGTTGATCCCGCAAACCACGTGGATGGAATACGTGCCAGGTCAAACGGGTGGCGGCTTCACCACCGTTGGACCCAATCCCGAATGCCCTCAAACCCTGTACGCCCACAACAACACGCTTGAAGGGCTGGCCAACGCTCACTGCAACGGACGAAGGCAGGCGGGTGCCGAGCACGCCACCTCGCTTTTCGGTGCCACCTCGTCCTGGAGCGCAAGCGGACAAAACAGCATCGAACTCGCCATGGGTCTGACCTTTGCCTCCTTTGACGTGACCAGCGGCACCGAGAGTTTTGACGGTGACCTGCTGGCGTTTGAATCGTGCAACTCCGGCATCGACATCGAAGTTGACATCGCCCATTACGGCAGTCATTCTGCTCTGTTCATCACGGGCTGGACGGGAGGCGGCAACGGCGAATGTTCGCTCATCGAACACGAGGCCGCCGACGCTGGTGACACGAGCCGGCAAGTCACGACGTTCAAGGGACGCAACAACAACATGGGCCTCTTGGGCACCACCGACTTCGCCAACGGCATCGCCGTCAAATCCAGCCGAGACCTGCTCAGCATGACGGCGACCAGCGCCAACGGCGTGGGCTACGCCGGCATCTGCCACAGCGGAAGCCTCGCCAGCGACACCAACGCCATCGTCATCGGTGGCCAAATCGAACAGGTGACGCTCGTCACGTGGCAGGGAAGCAACGTCATCAACACCACGTTGCACAGCGCCAACGCTGGTTGCCCCGAAGCATTGGCCGTGGGCTTGGGCGAAGTGCTCATGCTGCAAAACGACGGCGTGCTGCAGACCTTGACCTTCTTCGGCTTGGATGCGGACGGCGACGGCTACGGTATTTCCTCCGACGTCTTCCCTAACGACCCGGACCAGTGGAGCGACCAGGACGGCGACGGTTACGGTGACAATCCCGGGTTTGCAACCAGCGACGAATGCCCGTTCGCTTACGGCAATTCCACCACCGGACGACGAGGATGCGCCGACGTGGACGGCGACGGCTGGTCGGACGACACGGACGCCTTCCCCCACGACAGCACGCAATGGGGCGACGAGGACGGTGACGGTTACGGCGACAACACCAGCGGCAACCTGGGCGACGACTGCCCCAACACCGCCGGGGCTTCGAGCCGAGACCGACGGGGATGCCTCGACGTGGATTTCGACGGGTTCAGCGACCAAAACGACCGGTATCCGGGCGACCCCACCCAATGGTCGGACAGCGACAACGACAGCTACGGTGACAACCCGCTGGGCGTGAACGGCGACAGCTGCCCCACCGTGTTTGGCAACAGCACCATGGGCGTGTTGGGGTGTCCCGACCAGGACGGGGACGGCTACGCCGACCAAACCGATGACCTTCCCTACGAGCCGACCCAGTGGGACGACTTGGACGGGGACGGTTACGGCGACAACGTCATGGGCGTGGATTACGAC
>JALRLQ010000158.1 GCA_023254365.1 Candidatus Poseidonia sp.
ATTCGACCCAGCGAACCCGTCGGTGTGAAGTCTGTAATCGTCCCTCGTACGGGTTACGAACTCCGAATGGTTCGGATCGTGCGATGTGTCATCAATGTCGAAAAACAGGTTGAACGATACCAATCTTTGAACCTTAATCTCCCTTTTCAAGCGATTCTAACTTTTCTTTCAATGCTTTGATTTCCGCCAACCTCGCCGCCTCTGCCTTCTGTGCTTCTCGTTTTTCGTGGTTCTCTTGGGCCGAATGGAGCAGAATCGTGGCCTTTGATATCCGGCTTTCCAATTCATCGAGAACCTCTGACCAAGTGTCTTGTACTTGTGAACGAATGGAGCGATTGAGATCGTGGATCGGTCCGTTGTACTTTAGTGGCCGGTCCGTTTTGCGGTTCGTATCAGTTGCAACATGGAGCAGGAAGGCTTCAAATTCGATGTTGAGGGAGGCGGAGAGAAGAACTCCACAACCAGAGCAGAAGTAGTTGCCTTCGTAGAAATTGTTGGCATTAATTTGTTTCGTGATGGGCCGAGGGAGGGGGACGGAGATTGGATTGTTTGCTGCCATGTTTTTTTCAAAGTCCACGTCGCGGGATGTCAATTCTTCGAACTCTCTCATCGCTTCGTTTGCTCTTTGTTGTGCCTGGACGAGTTCCTGGGGAGTGGGTCCACCCGTGTTATGACGTTGGTAAACACCTCGAGGTGGACCGATTCTAAAAAAGCCGCCCATGTTCTTGGTCAGGCGTTGATGAGCGTCCGCTTTTTCCATGGCAAAAGACCGTTTGTCAACGTCCCTACTTACATCATGCATAGCTGCGGAAATTTGAATTAAGCAATTGTGGACATGGTCGCCGAGTGTTGGACTTTGGTTGTAGCCTTGCCTGTTTGAATTTGAGTACTTGGCATCAAATATTTCTTTCATTCGAGTGGCGTATGAAGAGAAATCACCGAGGTATTCAAAAATTTCAAGCGTGTAGGCCTCTTTGCGTACCTCTTTTGATTGAACTGCGGTAGACAGGGTCTTCTTCCATTGGTTCACAAGGTCTTGGAATTCGTTAGCAAGGTGGTCAAGAGGTTCAATGGCCGATTTTTTCACCGCCTCAATGAGTTGCTCGGCACCTTCATGAATTTTCGGTTGAGTTTGGGAATGCCTTGAATGATTGGCTCCCAAATATTCCATGGAAATGATGGGTCGACGAACCAAAATGGGGTTCTCGGTGGTTTGACACAAGTTGCAAGATGTTTTGTTATCGTCTTTACGAAAATTGGATTTCTCAAAATCAGTCATGGCCCCACTCCCTTGGTCAGCGTCATCGTATCATACATAGAGTCAATTTCCGAGCACCTGATTGAGCAGTTGTCGTATGTGTGAAAGTTCGGCTTCGATTCGCTCCAAGCCGGGTTCCTTTGCTTCAAACACCAGCGCCAGATGCGTGGTGTAAGGGTCGATGTTCCCGTTTCCATCCACGGGGAATTCAATGGATTGAACGGCGGAAAGGCGCATGGTTGGCCGTGCATCAAGTTCCTTCTGGATTCGCTTTTGAACATCTTGTGCCGAGGTTCGAACCACTCCATAACGATCGAAGGTCACGGCCCGGACCAAAACGACCTCAGAGGTTTTCGTCGGTGATGACTTGTTGAATTCGTCGGTCAAGAAATCGCCTCACACCTTTTTGAACTCGTTGAGGGAATCTTCGATTTGCTCCATCTCCTCGGCCGACAGAAGGCCGTGTCGTTGGGCTTGGGTAAGGACATAATGGCGGAAATACGCCTCTGACATTGATTCAGTTTTTAGCCCCAGGTAGCGCATTGCGTGCGTGTTTCTCGATTTATCGGGGTGGCCGGAGTACAATTTGGTTCTCAACTGATTCCAACGCTTCTGGGAGACCCACATTTCCTCATTTGAAATCTTCACCTTGTGTTGAACGGATCTGTGCCAGCCTGTACTTCGGCTTCGAGTTTGCAAGGACTCAAGGGTTGGTTGAACGTCAGGATAGGACCCTTTGGTAAATCCTTGGAGGACATCTTTCAAGCGACGCTTATAGAGATCAAGATTTGCTCGAAGAGCTTTCTCGGAACCAGCGGTTGACAAATTAGCGATTTCACATTCCAACTTCAGCGCCTCTTTTTTCATTCCTTTGGTGGTGATGGCCTTCACCTCACGGGTCCCGTGGTGTTTTCGGCCGATGTTCTTCGCCTCGGCATCGGTCAGAGGGATGTCGAGAAGGTGCGAAAGGATGGTTGGGTCTGCCCCGTCCAACAAGGCTGAAACGGCATCAGCGTTGCCCTTGAAGTTGGTTGAGAGCACAACATGTGCCCACTTCATGGTTCGGTGACCTCCAGCGACGGCTTCCACAAGGTCCCGGTGCAACTCAGCGGCTTCAAGCAGCGATTTGGCTTCGTCGGGTGTCGCTTTTCCTTCCAAGACTGCACGGATGGCTGGATGCTCAGCACCGTTTGAACCTCGCCAACTCGCTTTCCACGTATCTACAATGTGTTTTGCGTCCCCGCCTTCCACAATAGCGGTCGCAAAAGCCTCGTCAAGCCCAACTTTTTGATAGGCTCGCATGAGTGATTCTTTCTTATTCTTGGCAGCCATGTTCTCACCATGCCGTAGCGGCTTGCCTGCGTCTTGTTGGTTTTATTTCACTCTTGGCCTTGTGAGGGACCAGCGGTCGGCAGTGATTAGCGGCCGAGGATTCGTCTGTACCACGGACGTTTTGGTTTGGCTTCGGATGTTTCGTCAGTCCCACTCTTTTCGGCGCGTTGCACCAATACG
>JALRLQ010000159.1 GCA_023254365.1 Candidatus Poseidonia sp.
TATGGCCTTCGAGATCATGCTCCAGAAATATGTCCCCGGGGTGCTCAAGGTCAATGAAATCGGAGAGGTGGAGAAAAAGGACGCAGCGCTTCAACTCGTGTTCAACGAACAAAACCCGAATCCTGTTCCCGACCACGCCTACAACCTGAGTTACCCCGATAGTTCGATTTCAACGTTGACCGACATCGTGATTCTTCACGATGAAGAAAAGGCACGGGTGGCGTTTGATGCTTGGCGAAACGGCGTCCCCTTTGTGGATGACGACGTGGTCCACACGTACTCTTTGAATCCCGTGACGGGACAATACGAACTTCAACCGTTCTTTGACGAGGACATGGCCTGAGAAACGAGCGTGCCGTTGTGGCACGGTTTTACCTTTGGGAGGAATAGATGGACCCGCAGTGACTGCAAGGTGGTTTTCCGTCGTTGAGATAGGTATGAGCGCCGATGGCCCAATGAAAGGCTGATGTTGCCCCGTGTTGGAGGGCATACGCCCGCATCTCATTGACGGGCACGAATTGTGCATCACAGTGACTGCAGTTGTTCATGGTAATTCACCCAGGTGAAGTGGTATAAATCTCACGCACCGATGGAAGCATCAAAGCAGCCAAGTCGTCAAGGCCGGGACAAGCAAGCCCTTCGCCACCAAAAAGGAGGCAATGAATCGAATCATGGCAGCGTTTGCCAGTTCGCCCATGGAGGTGTAATGAGCTTCTTGTGGCCCTTCTTGAATCAAATACAAACATGTTAACGCCTCTTTTTCGGCCACCCCAAACGACAAAGCGTCCAAGGCTTGGGTGCGAAGAAATTCATTCCCGGCCGAAGCTTTCAACGCCACAAAGGTTGGGACAAGCTTGCGAATGGCCCATCCAACGTGAGGGATGAGACCCGCCACAAGAGCGAGCAAGGCGGTGGCCAGTTGAAGGGACATGTAGAGCTCAAGGTCGTTCATGGCCATTCCTCCGTTACACACCCAACGCTCATTCGAGAACAACATGAGTCGCTTCGCATTCGTTCAACGACGTCGCCACTTGGCTGTGAGCGAGATTCATTCCGTTGAAGGGACTGTTTTTCATCGTCGTTCGCAATCGCTCGATCAATCGCTTCTGGTCCAAGTGGGTGGTGTAGGACGATTGAGCAGCCTGCAACGAGCGGACCGCTGAGGTGAACATGGCCTCGTGGGGAAGCGGAGGCAAGCCAACAGGAGGAGGAAGGCGTTCCCCCGAACCATCGTCAACCACCAAGGTTTGAAGCAATTGACGTCCGTGCTCAGAAGCGGCGAGAAACTCAAGCCAATCCTGAGGCTCAAGAGGTCCCGAAGGACGGGGCAGAAATTCGATGTTTTCAGGGCTCAGCATACGACCACACCGAGCCATAGCGTCCATCAAGAGATTCATCAACAAGGGTTCATGTTGAGCATACGTCGAGTCGGGAAGGTCAAGCCATGATTGGATGACCCACAAGTCATGAAGATGATTCACCGCCATTTCGAGGTAGCGCTCTAACTCGGCTTCAAGATTGGCGGAAGCCCGAACCAAGTATTCCGGCACGGTGGGGCGCCATCGGTCAAAGCCCTCCAGTGAGTTGGAAAGATGTTCAAGCCAGGCACCCCAACGTGGCAGGGCAACCTCAAGGCGATGTTGCCAATTCCGTCGCAATTGCAAGGGCTCGATCGTGGGTACAATGTCCATGGTGATGGGAGGGGGTTTCCCTCCTCGTTAGCGAAAAGAACGCATATGCGTTTCATTAATATAATGGCGTGGCCACGGTTAGAACCGTCATGCGTCAAAACCACCATCGCCTGCTCTTCCTCGACATTGATGGTACCGTCGTGGACGGCGCTCCCCGAGAGGCCTTGATGGAACAGCAAGGTTTGGTGGTTGGTCAATACGGCGATGAAAATCGTGTTTACCCCAAGGGTTACCGTGCTTTCATCGATGCCTTCAACGACCCAGCGCTGTTCGCCCTTGACACCACCATCCCAGCAGCGCTGAAACTCGTGGAAATGGCGGAAGAAAACGGTGCAACGGTCTTGTTCCTTACCGCAAGGGACGCGCGACACCACTGCGGAACCGAACACGACCTGAAGCAACGGGGATTGTGGAAAGAAGGGGCGCGGTTGATTTGCAAACCGCATCGCGAGTTGATTGAGAAATCCGAATTCAAAGAACGTATGATCGCCATGCTGGTCCGACAAGACCAGGCGCAGGAGGTGGTGTTGGTGGACAACAACCGCAAAAACACGGCCCGCGTCAACGAGCGTTTGCCGTTGGTCAAAACCTTCCATTCGTGTGCAGATGCCTTGACGAACCTTGAGCTTTGGAAGACCAGCAGGAGCGGTGCTGAATGAAGACCCAAGAAGCCAACAACCCTTCGCCGTTTCAATCTCCGGAAGTTGCGTCCGCCTTCGACCTTGCCACACAAGGATGGACCGTTTCCAAAGGGAAGCCCATCACCCCTGAGCAACGTGAGGCTTTGGTTCAAGCGTACATGGAAAAAGAACGTGCAGGCGAATACATGACATCCTTCGACGGCAAGCGGCTTGTCCGCACCGGTGCGGTTGGCAAAGCTTGCCTCACCATGACCGCCAATGGACGTCCGTTTGTCCTGATTCGCCCCCCGAGTGCAACTCACCTACATGACTGGAAATTGGTGGGTGGAAAGGAAGCAGCCCAAGACCGAATCGACC
>JALRLQ010000015.1 GCA_023254365.1 Candidatus Poseidonia sp.
CCAGACCGCGCAGCGGGTGGTGTTCGTTGAGGTCAAAGCAATCAAACAAGTTTCGCTGATAGGGGTCGTCGCAGACCTCTTCCTCGCCGTTGATTTCCAACCGTCGACCGAGGTCGTCCAGTCGTTGAAGCCGCTGGTCAATCGCAATTTTTTCCCTCAACAAATCGATGGCGAGCAAATCCATGGCCATGTTGGCTTGTTCCACCAACCAATCCTGGAAATTCCATTGAGGGTTGATGCCCAGCATCGTGTCTGCAAATTGGCGCACTTCGGCAGGCATATCGTCAACAGACACACGACTTCCCTGTTCGTTTTGCCGCTCGTCTGCCATGCTGTTTCTTGCAACTTGACAGCCTATGAAGCATCCCCTTCACCTCGGATTAAATTCGTCAATTACGAGGGGTTTCGATACCATGAATCGCTGTCCGAACCCGCTGTTTGGCAAAAAAACCCGTTCATGAACGAGGGTTTCGTTCATGTAGGCGCGTCCTGTGCGCCACATCATGAGTGACCATCGCATCACGGTTTTGCCCGGCGACGGGACGGGCCGAGAGGTTGCCATTGAAGCGCAACGCATCTTGGACACCATTCAGGCTCACACCAACCATGGGTTTGAGCAAACGGTCATTCCATGCGGGGGTCAACACTACCAGGCCACCGGTGAAGAATGGGCCGAGGGCTCGTTTGAGTTCTGCAAAAACGAAACCGATGCCATCTTCTTGGGCGCCATTGGACAGCCCGGGGCACGACTCCCGAACGGCGACCTTGCCGGAGGCTCGGTCATTCTTGGTTTGCGAAGCGGTTTGGACCTCTACGCCAATGTTCGACCGATCAAACTCTACGAAGGGGTGCCTCACAAAATTCACGGTGGCTTCCGTCAAATTTGGCAGCCGGGTATGGTTGACATGACCATTCTGCGAGAAAACACCGAAGGCTTGTACCATGCGCTTTTGCGACGCAGTGCTGACCGTGCCCTCGGTCGCCCGGAGTACGAGCCCGAGCCCATGACCTTCCCCGGTTTGGATGGCGAGGTGGCTTTCGATCCTCGGCCCATCTCCCGAAACGGTTCAGAGCGGTTGATTCGAATGGGCTTTGAGATTGCACAAACCCGCAACGGAGCCCCTGCTGACGGCGTCCGTCGTGTTTCGTGTATTGACAAGTCCAACGTGACTCGTGGGTGCCAACTCTTCCGTTCAACGTTCCAGGACGTGGCTGCGAGCTACCCCGATACCGAAGCCGACTACGGCTACATTGACGCCTTTATGCAGTGGATCACCCGCTCTCCCGAACACTACGACACGGTCGTGACCTCCAACATGTTCGGCGACATTGCCACCGACCTCGGTGCGGTGCTCCAAGGTGGCATGGGCATGGCAGCCTCTGGAAACATTGGCGACGACCACGCCTTTTTCGAACCCGTTCACGGCTCCTCGCCCAAGCATGCGGGCCAAAACAAAGTCAACCCGATCGCCACCATCAATTCCATTCAGATGATGATGGATTACCTTGGGCGAAAGAACAACGATGACGATTTGGTTGCCATCGGCCACCTCATCGACGAGAGCGTTGCCGACCACCTCAAGGACGGCAAGATGTTGACCTACGACCTCGGTGGAACCGCATCGTGCTCGGCGGTCGGCGAGAGCATCGCCAATCGCCTCGGTCAGAAATTGAGCGAGCGTTAAGCGTCGGTGAGGCTCGCCTGCATGGCGGCTAACCCATCTTGCAACACCTTGGTGTGTTCGTAGGGTTCATCCAATGCCAACGAAGCCTTGGTTGTGATGAGGTTCAACATGTTATTCAGCACGCGAGAAAGCTCGTCAACAATGGCCACCGTGGCTTTTTTGGCAGACCGGGAAAGGGGATTGAGGTCGATGACGATCACGGTTTTTCCCATGTTCACCAAGGCTTCACAACGGTCGCCGTCCTCAAGTGGAACAAGGATGACATCACTCTCGAGTATACCGTCTTTGTGACAGGCCGCCCGCGGTCCTTTCAAGCCAGGAATGACAGCGTCGGGGGCGTCACCCAGCACCGGCACGCGAAGGTCCAACGCTTCTCGTCGTTCGTTCAAAAAACCAAGCAAAGCATCCATTCGCTCCGGTGTTCTGTAAAAGATGTTGATCTCAAGCGGACATCCCAATACATCGGCCAACCGAAGCATTTCGTCAGCAGCAAGGGCGGCGACGTTTCCATTCACACTGAGTACCGGGCGCTCGGCATCTGCAAGGCATGCAAGCGCATGTTTGGTAGCGAGCATGGCGCTTTCCGTCGTGCGTTCACCAAGCAGGTAGTCGAAGGCTTCACCGCGACCGTGAGCGATCATTGCACTGTCGGCCAGCATGCCACGCTTTGCCGCCACTTCCAAGCGGTGGCGCATCAGCAACGAGGCATACCTCGGATGACTTGGGTCGGCCGCGATTTCATCCATGAGGTCACCTCACAAGCCGTTGACGAGCATGCTGACATCCAGCGGCTTGACGCCACGGTTGATGGCACTGGTTGAAACGACATCCAACCCGCATTCGTGCCACGATTTGAGATCCTTGAACGTGATGCCTCCACTGGCTTCGAGGACCACGTGTTCTCGAACACCTTGGTCGTTCATCTGTTCGCTGATCGATTTGCATTGTTCAGGAGAGAAGTTGTCGAGCATGATGACCAATCGGTCAACTTTCTCACCCATTCTTCGCTGACCCCAAATCATGGCGGCCACCAAGGCTTCCTTTTCGGTACGGACCTCCACTTCGAGAAACGCTCCAATCTCGGCCATGTCCACCTGTTGCAGATAGGTCGCCAAGCGTTGTTCGTGGCTTTCCTGCTCCGTCAGCATGCTGGCAAGGTCGTTCTCTTTGATCATCGTGGCATCGTCTTTCGAGAGGCGATGGGTTAAGCCTCCACCGAGGTGGACAGCCCATTTGTCCAACATTCCCCAAATGGTTTTGCGCGTTGAGGCGATTTGACGGGGCGCGATGGCGGACCACCGTTTGGTTTCCGTGGCGATACCAGACAGTTGCCCCAACACGTTGAGGATGCTCCGTTCGATGGCCAAAACGCTGTCACGGTCACCGGCGACCACGGCGATTTCATCACCGGAAGACACACGTTTTCCGTCTCCGGCGAACCAGTTGATGCGAACTGAAGGAGCCCAGATTTGAAGCATGTAGTCGACCACAGCACAACCAACAATCAACCCGTCCTCGCGTGAAAAAACGGTGGCTTCAACGGAGGGGGAGCCGCTTGAGAGCGGCATGTCAATGCCGTCATCGCCGACCAACGAAGCCACCCAACGATCGATGCTGGCCATCAATTTTCGACTGGGGCCATCTTCCATCGTCCACAGTTCATGCCCACGGTCGTGGGGCAGTCGTGGTGCATCGGCCATGGGTGGATGGAGTGCGGGCCTCCACTTCAAAGCACCCCTCCAACGACCTTTTGGCTTCAAGTCTCCACCGCACCGCATGGCACGAGTCACCGTGGTCGGCGCCGGTATCGCCGGTCTCGCCACCGCGCTGTATGCCACGACCGCAGGCCACCATGTTGTGGTGCTTGACCGAACCGACCGTTTGGGCGGGCGAGCCACTTCCCAAACCATCGAGAACGCCCCGTTTGGCTACGGTCTTCACCTGTTGCAAAAGCGCGGCCCTCTGGCCAACCTCATCAAGAAAATCAGCCGTTTGCCACTGGTGCTTGCAGCACCACGCCTCGACCGGCTGCACGTGGTCAATGAGGGCCTGCTTCGGCCACGAAACAACGTGCGCCTCGCAGCGACCTATCGGCGAGCACTCCGTCAGGGCGACGCCACGTCCCCTATCGTCCAAGCTGCGACGCTGCTGGCCGGTTCGGGAACCAAGGACAGCAACGAACGCTTTCGAGCGTTGTTGCGCCAGCGACTGTGTGTGGTCGGCGAAGGTTGGGCCGGTGTGGTGGGCCGGATGGCAGCAGCCCTCGATGAAGTGGGCGTGCTGATCGAGCCCAACTGCACCGTTCAATCGGTCGAATCGGGCAAGGTGATTCTTGAAGACGGCCGAACGTTCGAGAGCGATGTGGTCGTGCTTGCATGTGGATACGGGCAGGCGGCCCGCCTTTTGCGTGGACTGGACGACCACGACATGACCCTGGTCACACCGGTTCGCGCCAGCACCGTTGACGTCACGTTGGCCGCACGACCGCTTGGACCGCTTCACGGGATCATCGATGCCGAGGAAGGTGCCTATGTTGTTGACACCGCGAACATTCAGCAACGTTGGCACCTCGAAGGGGCCTTTCTTTCAGCGGTCATGACCGAACGACCCGGTGAAGACGGAGAAGCACGATTGGAACGCCTCGAGCGCTTCATCGACCTGCACGCCGTTGGGTGGCGAAAGCACGTGCTCCACGAGCGAAAGCAACCCTCCATCGTCGTGCAAACGGTGGGTCAAAAGCCGACCTTTGACGCCTTTGCGCGTCACGGGGTTCTGCTTGCAGGTGAATGGGTTGCTTGTGAACACACACTGGCTGACGCTGCCGCCTTCACGGGACGACAAGCCGGACAGAACATTGCAACAGCCTTGCGTTGAAGCCTTATTCACCTCCGAGACCTCCCCGGTTCATGCGCTTCATTTCATGGAACGTCAACGGTCTTCGCGCCGCGATTCGCAAAGGCGTGGACGGGTACTTTTCGTCGCTGGCACCCGATGTCACGATGCTTCAAGAGACGCGCACCTTGCCCGAACAATTGCCCTCGGATTGGTCCTGGCCCGGTACCTGGGACGTCACGCTGCATGCAGCCGAAAAAAAGGGATATTCCGGTGTAGCGACGGCGACGGTTGGAGCGCACAAAGTGGTCACGAAAGGAAAGGGAGGTTCCGTTGACCCTCACGACACGGAGGGTCGCGTGCTGCACTGCGAATACAACGGCGTGGTCTGCATCAACACCTACCTGCCAAGCGGTTCGAACAAGGATGAACGTCAAACCTTCAAAGAAGCGTGGATGGAAGAATGGCGGGTTTGGCTTCGCCCGTTTCTTGACGACGACCGACCGGTAGTGGTGTGCGGAGATTTGAACATCGCCCACACGGAAGACGATATCTGGAACCCCAAAGGGAACGCCAAGAATTCGGGTTTCCTGCCTCATGAACGGGCGTGGTTCACCGAACTCTTGGCCGATGGATGGACGGATGCCTTCCGCCACCTCGCCGGAGAAGGGGTGAAGACCTACTCGTGGTGGTCCAACCGAGGCCAAGCTCGAGCCAAGGACCGCGGTTGGCGCATTGATTACTTCCTGCTCAACCAAGCAGCCCTGTCCTCGTTGGTCGACTGCACCATCGTCCGCGAAGGCGGTCTTGATGTGTCAGACCATGCACCTTTGGTTTTGGATTTGGACCTTTAATCGTCAAGTCTTCCAAACCGGTGACGAAGTTTCGACACCACCCAGTACGCAGCATCTCTCAACGGCAACGGCACCAACCAAGCGAAGGGAAACAGCACGGCATAGTACCATTTCATCACCAGCAACAGGCGGATGGCGCCCGCCGATCGGACATAGGTTCGGCCGTGTCGAACCACGTACACCGTGTCCATGTTTTGGTGGCGTTGGGAGAAGGTCGCAATCAGGGCTTGACCTTCTTCCGATTGAATGCCAAGGATGTCCAAATCAACGTTTGAGCGGGTGCGACGCCGCAGGAATTTCGCCAACCCGTTGCACATGACGCAGTGCGCATCGATGAGAACCGTGGTGTCGGCCACAATCTCACCCGTTCACGGCCTCTTCAACGTCGCCCAAGGCCACCAGCAACGCATCAACGCGATCGCGTAGCCGCTGGAGGTCCGAATCTTTCATCGAAACATGGAGGACAGCATGGTCTCCGCTCTCGTCAACCGATGCGACGCCATCGTGTGCTTCCGCCGCTTGTTTGAGCGCGGCCGCCACGGCTGCATCACCGGTCCAGCGAACCTCCATCACGTGCTCCTCGCCCATGCCCGACGCTTGGGGTGGGCTGATATGAGGCTAACCTTCCCACCGCCCATGGCACAACCCCCCGTCGACCCGTTTGTCGTGGCGGGAAGTGGCGGTGTGGCCTTGGGCGAAGCCCGTACCAATCACCAGGGGCGGAAAGCCATCCTTCTGGTCCGAGGGGAGGAGGACACCTCGGAAATGCACGACCTTGCGAAGACGATGGGCATCACGGTGGTGGAGACCATCTCGCAGAACGGCGACCCAGACCCGAGGACGTACTTTGGTAAAGGCCGTCTTTTGGATATCGCTGACGAATTTCAAAGCCTGGTGGGAGGCCATCCTTGGCAGGGGGTTGATTTGGTGATGATTCACACCAACGCCACGCCCCGACAGCTGGTTGGCATCGGCGCCGAAATTGGCCTCGAAATTTGGGACAGGGTGCGTTTGCTGTTGGCGTTGTTCACGGCCCACGCATCTTCGGTGGAAGCCAGAACACAGGTTCGTATCGCTCAATTGCAATCGGATCGAACGGTGTTGCGTGAACTGGCCAACCAACAAACAACTGGTGAACGTGCCGGGTACGGTGGTGGAGGTGTAACAGCCCTCCAGAACGTTATTGCCAACCTGAATCGAGAACTGACCAATCTACGACGTCGTCAACGAAAGCACCACAGCGCGCAGCGCGAACATCGACGTCAACGGGAACGCAGTGGGGCGATGACCGTGGGGTTTGTTGGGTACACAAACGCCGGTAAATCCACGCTCTTTCAACGCCTTTCGGGCAAAAACGTGCTGATCGAAGACCAGTTGTTCTCCACGCTCGAGACCACGGTGGGCCGGATGGAAAAAAGTCCACGAATTTTATTGGTCGATACGATTGGATTTATTGATAATATACCAAATGCTACACTTACAGCATTTAAAGCAACTATTGCTGAGGCAATAGATGCTGATTTAACGATGATTTTGGTCGACGCTTCAGACTCCATTGCTGAAGCCCAACGAAAACTTGAGACCACGCGTCGCGAGGTTCTCGACCGTCAGCGCAACGAAGACCAACCACTCGTTGAGGCCCCGCCGCCCCAAGTGGTCTTGACCAAAATCGATGTCATCGATGCTGTTCAACGACGGGCCATCACGGCCATGGTCAACGACATGGGATTCACCGACCCCATCGCCATTTCGTCGATTGAAGACCACGGCATTGACGCTCTCCAACGGCTGATTCGAGAGCACTTGTTTGGAGCACCGTGTTCGGTGCACATCCTCCCACCTGTTGGCGGGGATCACACGGCCAGTGAGCGCATCGCTGCTGACGTCTACGAACACGGGATGGTTGAGAACGACGACCGGACTGAATCCGGTGAAGTGCGAATGCTGGTGTGGCTGGCGCCTGCCGCACGGGCTCAACTTCAGGCACGATGGAAGCAACGCATTGACATCAAGTAGGACGCCGACCACCCACGACCATGTCCGGCGATGAGGGTGAAGCGTCCACCTACCTCGATGAGGTGGTCGATGAAACCCCGATGCTCTTCGCATCATCCGACGCCGTGTTAACCATCGAAGCCCCGAACCTTCACCCCATCGGGAAGGCCACCGCCATTTTCGTACTCTTCACCTGCATGGTTGGGTTCCTCAACGGTTTGGATTACGCCTCGCCCAACGACGGGTTGGTGAGGCCCGACGAATTCGTCTACCGCCTGGCCTTGACAGCACCGGACGGTACCGCCACCTTTCGTGGCTCGGTGATGGATGACGGCGGGCAGCCGATGGTCAACACCACGGTGTATGTTTCATGGTTGGACGACACCAGTCAAATGTGGCTGTCAAACGAGGTGAACACGGATGAAGACGGCCGATTTTCCTTCGAAGCTTTGGACCCGGGATTGGTCAGGGTTGACTTGATCGCTCAACGGGACGGCCACCGAGACGTGTATGCGAACCGGGTGTTGCTTTCCCCCCCGGCGCTGATTGAACCCATCGGGTTCACGACGCTTGATTTCACGTTCCCTTCATCCGCCGCCTTCGATGCCCAGCCCTGTGAAACCGATACAACGGATTGCGAAATTCGCACCATCGACATGACGCCCGGTCAAATGGACCACCCACTGATGGACCCAAGCGCCGCCACCGGCTATGTCTTGGTAGGGTTCGCGTTCATGGGCTTGGCCATCATCAGTGCTGGCTTCGCTGCCTGGTCGTTGAAAGCCGGTTCGGTGGCTCTGTTGCGAACCTCATCGGTGTTGGCGTTCTTCACCATGGGCCACTACTACGCTGCCTGCATTTTTGGCCTCATGGCGTTTGTCCTGACCTTTGCCATTCCCAAGCGGTACATTCCGCTGACCGGTGAATGATTCACACCCAGTTGACCGTTCCGGTATCCACATCGTACATGGCCCCGCACACGGTGACCCCGGGCTTCAGCAGTGGGTTGGCCTGCAGTGAGGCCACATCGGCCTTGACCTTGGCGTAAGGTTCGTCGATGACACGTGGATGAAACGAAGAAAAATCCATTCCACTTTGCTCGGAGAGGAGGCGTTGCATCGACGGTCCTGAATGGCTGGCCATGGCGCATCGCGTGTGAGGCATGATCACAATGCACTCACAGTCCAGGAGGTGGCTCGCGAGCACGATGTCGTGTTCGGTGGCATCGTTGAGTTGGCCGCCTGCGTTTCGGATGACCTTCATGTCGCCTTCTTTCAAACCAAAGACTGCATGCGGGACGATTCGTGAATCCATGCAGGTCAGCAACAACAGCCGCTGCCCAGCTTTGCCGGGCACACCTTCAGCATCAAATTGGGCGGTGTAGGCGGCGTTGGCCTGCTTCAATTGTTCGATCAAGGCGGCAGCTTGGCCCATGGCTGAAAGCGTCCTTTGGCAGCATTTTGTTGTTGCTTGTCTCCCAAGGCGCTTCAAACACGGGCTGCAGGATGCAAACAGGCGACCTCCTTATGGTGGTGGAGGCCTCCCTTGGGCCATGGACCTGAACGGCGCCACGTGGATGGTTCGTTCGCTTGACCAAAGTGTGTCGTTGGTTCGCTTGACGCTTGAGGGCGATGTATTCGCCGGCGGATGGGATGGTGTTCTGGCGTGTTGGGACAGCGAAGGCAACAGCCGATGGACCGCCCAAACCGACGATAGAATCAGTGCGCTTGCCATCAGCGACACCCTGGTGGTCGCCGCCAGCGGCTTGCACGTGGTGGCGATTGACCGAGCCAGCGGTGAAACCCAATGGTCGGTGGCCTTGGAGGGCAGTGCAGATGAAGTGCGCTGGTGGCAAGACGACATCATCGCCGTATCATCCGTGTACGACATTGAGCACAACGATTTCCTTGAATCGGCGGTGTGGCGTATCTCAGCGACCGGAGAGCAACGCTGGGTTGAGCGCATGGACGAACGGCCTTGGGTGGTTCTCGAGCATGATGGCCGCCTTCTGGCAGGACTTGGTCGTCCACGATGCGGTTACCTCGATATCAGTCAGTCTCCTCCTTTCACCCATGTTCGCCCTCCAACCTCGTCGCCAACCACGTGCGGTTCGGTGGGAGGAACCGGCGTCGTGTTTGGCCAAACCGATGGCACCGTCGTGACCCATGACGGAACGGTGTGTTCGACCGAATCGGGTTCAATTGAACATTTGACATGCATGGTCAAAGGGTACGTCGCGACGACGGATGATGGACACGCCGTGGGGCGAACCGACGACGGCACCATGTGCTGGGAATCGCACGGGTCACCCGTTTCTGCGCAGACCGAAGCCATGCAAGAAGACGGGGCCTCGCTGCTGTGGTTGGCGCGCCACGAAGGACAAGGCAGCATGCTTGACCTCTGGGCCACCAACAAAGGTGGGCGTTTGGCTCAGGGCCAGTTTTCCAGAATTCGTTCCATTGACGGCACGGAGGAACGCGCCGTCATCGGATGCGAAGACGGCACTGTGGCCGTTTGGGAGCGAGCCATGCTCATGCGACGACTCGAACAAGGCGCATTACCGTCCGACCAATCAGACGACGAGCGCACTTCAGCCCTGCAGGCCAAACTTCGGGCGTTGCGACAGTCCTGAGGCTCGCCGTGCTTTCATGCCCGCTTTGGGCCGGTCATGTCTTCGGGTCGAACCCAAGCATCGAATTCCTCGTTGGTCAAGTACCCCAATTCCAAGGCGGATGCTCGCAGCGTTGTGCCCTTTTCGTGAGCGTTTTTGGCGATCTTGGCCGCTTTGTCATACCCGATGTGGTTGTTCAGGGCCGTGACCAGCATGAGTGAGTTTTCGAGATGGGACTGGATGTTGTCCTCGACCGCTTCCAAACCCTCCACGCATCGCGTGCGGAAGGTGCGGCATGCATCGGTCAGCAGGTCGACGGAATGCAAGAAATTGTGAATCATCAACGGCTTGAAGACGTTCAATTCGAAATTCCCTTGGCTCCCGCCGATGGTGATGGCGGTGTGGTTCCCCATCACTTGGCAGCAGACCATGGTCATCGCTTCGGATTGGGTGGGGTTGACTTTTCCGGGCATGATGGAGGAACCTGGCTCGTTGGCAGGAAGGGCCAACTCGCCCAAACCGCACCGAGGGCCGGAGCCCAGCCATCGAATGTCGTTGGCGATTTTCATCAACGAGGCAGCCAAGGTGTTGAGCGCTCCAGATGCAGCAACGATGGCATCGTGGGCAGCCAACTGAGCGAATTTGTTTTCCGCCGAGCAGAACGTCAGGCCCGTGATGTTGGCGATTTCATCAGCCACCATCTGAGCGAACAGCGGGTGAGCGTTGAGGCCTGTGCCGACGGCCGTGCCGCCGAGGGCCAATTCAAACAGGTCGTCAAGGGCGAAATCGATGCGTCGCAGGTCGGCGTCAAGTTGAGCAACCCAGCCCGATGCTTCCTGCCCGAGGGTCAACGGGACGGCGTCCATCAGGTGCGTGCGGCCGATTTTCACAATGCCTTCCCATGCTTGCGCCTTTTCCGAGAGGGCGTTGCGGAGCGCACGAACGCTTGGGAGCAATCGGTGGGTCAGCGCCTCAGCAGCCGCGATGTGCATGGCGGTGGGAAACGTGTCGTTGGAGGACTGCGCTCGATTGACGTGGTCGTTGGGGTGGACGGGCGCCTTGGAGCCCAGCACGCCACCAGCGATCTCAATCGCTCGATTCGCAATGACTTCGTTGGTGTTCATGTTGGACTGCGTCCCGCTTCCGGTTTGCCACACGCGAAGGGGAAAGTGGTCGTTGAGTTGTCCGTTGATGACCTCTTGCGAAGCAGCGATGATGAGGTCGCCGACCTCGGGGTCCAACTGCTTGAGGGCAACGTTCGTTTTGGCGGCTGCCTGCTTGAGTACGCCGAAAGCCCGAATGACGCCCAAGGGCATGGTGTCGTGACCGATGTCAAAATTGAGCAACGACCGCGCTGTTTGGCAGCCAAAGTAACGGTCTGCAGGGACCTCAAGCTCCCCCATCGTGTCGCTTTCGAGACGAATTTCCCCGTCATCGGCACGCGCCGTTTGTTGAACCGGAGCGGCGGCACTCGGTGCAGCTGGTGCACCTTCCAACCCCTGTTGAATCAATTTGGCAATCGTGGCCGAGCGTCCATTGCTGCGTCCTTTACCGACCCGACGGTCAAGTTGCTTGGCGAGATCTTCTGGAATGCTGATGCTGATGATGCGGCGGTCGCCGGCGCGATGTTTGGCCATGAACTGCCCATTAATTACTTATTAATAAAGAATACGAATCAACCATCAGCGGCCCTGAACAACGGATTTCAAAACACGCAACGTTGCGCTTTCCCCCGCGGACATGTTGGCAAAGGAACGGTGCCCCTCGACTTCGGCCCACGCCTCGGCTAAACGCCCTTCCATCCAGGCATCCAAGAACCACGGATGGATGTAGGACGAACGGCACACAGCACGCGTGTTGCCGAGGTTTGCAGCCACCGTATCGATGACCGCCAACATCACTTTGTTTCGCCCGGTTTCGGTGGTGGGTGGCTTCCACGGCCCCTTCGACCAAACATTCGCCATGGAATCGACCTTCGGGAGTTCCTTCATCCACGCTTTCATGGCGGAAGCGGTGCGCTTGACGGCGAGGAACGCAAGACGTTCGGCACAACGCGAGGTGGCGGCCCATGTGCGGAAATTTTTGGCCGTGAACCCCTCGCCGCTGGTTTCTCGAATGTACTGGTTGATGTGCTCGGCCTTCAGGTCCACTTCGTTGCCGGCTTCGGAGATGTACATGAACAAATCAGCGTCTTTTGCCCCCAAGCGGTTGGTCCGGAGAATCAAATCAACCAAATGATCGTCCTCGATGGTGATGTCCCAATCCTTTCCGGATTTTCCGGTGAAGGTAAACACCGCATCGTGCCTTCCTTCAGCCTCCTCTCCCTTGATGTGTTTGACATGCATGGATTTCAGTGTAGTGAGGCCGTAAGACTCGTTGGAGCGTGCGTATTCATCGGACCCAACACGAATACTGTACAAATCCATCAACCGCACCACGAGCGCCGAAACCGTGTTCAAATTCATGGTGCTTTCTTCCAAATCCATGGCCACTTGTTTTCTGAGCCGTGGCAATTGCGAGGCAAAATAAGCGACATCATCGTATTTCATTTCGGTCGTGATCTCCGTCCAATCCGGGTGGTAGCGGTATTGCAAACGCCCCTTCACGTCGCGACCTGTGGCTTGAATGTGGCCTCGGGGGTTGGGGCAAATCCACACATCAACCCACGCTGGAGGAAGCCCGAGAGCGTTCCATCGGTCAATCCGGTCCTGCTCATCGACGACCTCGCCATCCGGTGCAAGGTACTCCCACGCCACTTCACCCTCTTCGGTGGCGGCGTTTCGTCGCGTCACACCCCGCAGGGAAGGGTCACTGCGCACCAATGTGGCCCGTCGCAAAGCTTCGTCAGCGTCAACGGGCATGGCGCTATCGCAGCCTCAACGGGCCATGAACTTAGGGGCTTTCATTAATGATGCCCGGCCCGATTCCCACTTCGATGTGACCGTCAACAAAGGAGCCGCGATACATCAGCATGGTCTGAAACGGCAAAACGACTTCACCGTCTCGATTGACCGCGATGACACCTCCACGGCCGCCAAGTGGCGCAACCGCGTCCAACGCATGCTGCGCTGCGTCTTCGAGCCCCATTCGCTCGTGGCGTACGGCCAAGTTGTGTGCAGCAACGGTGCGAATGAAGGCTTCGCCTACACCGGTGCACGATACAGCGATCGCATCATCGGCCCATGTCCCAGCCCCGATGATCGGCGTGTCGCCGACGCGGCCCAGCGGTTTTCCGGTCATCCCACCCGTTGAGGTCGCAGCAGCAAGGTGCCCCCAGGCGTCGAGCGCCACGGCGCCTACCGTACCCCATCCATCCTGTTCGCCATCATGGTCGAGCAGTGCATCGTCCTCATCGGTAGCACCTGGATTCAACCGCTGCTCCTTCCATTTCGACCATTGTGCTCGGCGAAGGTCGGTGAGAAGCCAGTCATCCCCAACTTGTTCAACGCCCTTGCTGGCGCCATAGTCGTCTCCCGCCGAGCCAGCGAGCATCAGTGGCCAACCGTCCACCAACAGATGATGAGCCACGCGAATGGGATGGCGAGAGGAGCGTAAACCGATGACGGCCCCCGCGGCACGGTCGTGGCCGCGCATGATGCTGGCATCCATGGTGACCGAGCCGCTGGCATCCAGCACCGACCCACGCCCGGCGTTGAACAGCGCTTCGTCTTCCATCGCTTCCACGGCAAGGGTTACCGCTTCCAAGGCGTCCAAGGCCCCGTCGGCCAGTCGGTGACCGATGTCGTCCAACAGGGCTCGCATGCACGCTACACGTTGCGGGTCAGCATCGGTCATGCCGCGCCAAGGACCGTCTCCCCCTGCACCACCGTGCACGGCGAGGACAACCACGTGACCACCTCACTCAACGACGGTGCAGCGGATGATCTGTTGGGGTTGTGCGGGGCGGTCGCCGGGCAATTTTTGACAGCGCTCAATGGCGTGAACGACGTCCATGCCGTCACTGACGGCACCGAACACAGCATGGTTGCCGTTGAGCCACGGTGTGGCCACGGTGGTCAGGAAAAATTGGGACCCACCGGTGTTGCGACCGGCGTTGGCCATCGACAGCACACCGGGTTTGTCGTGCTTGAGGGCGAGCGCCGAAGGCTCGCAGGGAATTTGCCAGCCGGGCCCGCCGGTACCTGCGCGACGGGACATGGGGTCCTTGGAGTGAGGACAGCCGCCCTGAATCATGAAGTCCTCAATGACCCGGTGAAAGTGGAGACCATCGTAGTGGCCCATGTTCACGAGCTTCACGAAGTTGGCGACGGTGTCGGGGGCACTGCCGTGAAAGAGGTCGATGGTGATGTTGCCGGCGCTGGTTTCCATGAGGACTTGCATGGCCAGACCACCAAGCGGCACTTCAAGAGGATTTGCACGCTTTGCCGAGAAGCACACCTTCATAATCCGAGCCAACGAGTTGAGGCCATGACCTCCCCGCTTGACCTTCCGTTTGCGACCATGGACGGCGAAACCACCACCTTGCGCGAGCTTGGCGGTCGCCGATGGTTGGTGGTGAACGTGGCCAGCGCTTGCGGTGCTACGCCGCAATACGCTGGTTTGCAAACGTTACATGAGGCCCACGACGACTTGACCGTGGTTGGCTTCCCCTGCAATCAATTTGGCGCCCAGGAGCCCGGAACCCACCGCGAGATTTGCGAGTTCACGTCCTCCAAGTACAGCGTCACCTTCCCGCTCATGGCCAAGGTGGAAGTGAACGGACCGGGACGCACGCCCTTGTTCGAGCGACTTGCCCAAACGGTGGACGCCGACGGTGTGAGCGGTGATGTTCGTTGGAATTTCGAGAAGTTCCTCATCGACGAAGCGGGCAACGTTCAACGGTTCTCCACTCGAGTTGCCCCCGACGCCCTCCCCGTCTGAAACGGGTCATCGTCGGTTGGTGTTCCACAAGTACAGCAATGGGACAGCAAAGAGCAAGCCGGCGATGATCTTGGGTAGATGCAACATCAATCGTTCGCCAAAGGTCAACGGCTCTCCGGAAGCGGTGTACGAGGCCAACGCCCAATCGTCACCGTCGGTGGGTTCGTGGTCTCCGTCAACCACGTTTCCTGCAACGGTGAATTCCACGGTTTTGTCGTCCAACGGGGCCTCCCAGACCACCGTCCACGACCGCTGGTTCGCGCCGCTGTGTTCGTGGGTGATCTCTCCTGATTTGATGACGTGCGTGCTCGCGTCCAGAGGGGCCAACGTCCCGGAACTGGCCTTCAGGTTGAAACCCCCCTGGTGGCCTTGGGTGGCCGCTGCGGGTCCCCCTCGAAGCGAGACTTCCAATTCGTAGGACTGGCCAGCTGTATAAGTGGTGGGCAACCCATCGATGACCACTTCCACCCCTTCACCGGGGTTTTCGCCGTGGCACGTGCAGCCCGCCTCCGAGAGCCCCTCCATGCCATGAGAGGAGGCGGTGCCTTCCATGACGGGCATCAGCAGGGCCGTGATCACGGTCACCAGCAACATTTGACGGAAGGCGATCCTCATCATCTCACCTCGAGGATGGTTTGCTGTCCAATCGCCAAGCACGGTACAGAAGCAACAACAAGGTCACCTCAGCAAGTTTGGTCGCCACGCCCAAACGGTCTTCCATGATCATGCCTGGGTCGTGGTTCGCTGCAAAATACCCCACAAACATCACCACCAACAGAGCGGTCATGGCGACGAACACTTGCCGTTCTCGTTGAGGATTCAGGTTCCACACGAGGAGAGCGATGGTGATGACCATCACCCCCGTGCCGCCCAACAAGAGCAACGGGTCTTCAAGTCCCAGCAAAAGGTGGACCACGCCGGTAAAGGTGGAGAGGCCCGCCATCACGGGGGAGAGCATGGCCGACTTGGCGGGCCATACGGATGCGGTCAATTGCCACACCATAGCGGCCCCGATGGCCGCCAAGAGAAGCACTTGACTCGCCGACATCGTTGCCGCGTCCTCCGTCTCGCCCCCATGGGCTGAAACGAGGGGAAGGGTCATCAAGGCCACGCACGCCAAAATCACCCGTTGCATCTTTACCAGTCCTCTATACGATGATTTTTCTTTTAATCCTTTATGAAATCACGGCTATCGACTCATCCAACCCACCGGTCGAACCCTCCTTCCATCGGCTGATTCACCCTCGGGGTTCATAGGGAGGAGGTCGGAGGGCCGTTTGGATCGGTTGGTCCGAGGACCACGGTCCCGGGGTGTTCGTCCCTGAGGCAAAACCATGTCGACCTTCACAGAACTTCACCTTGACGACCGCATCCTTGAGGCCCTGGCCTCGGAGGGCTACACCACACCGACTCCCGTTCAGGCTGCGACCATTCCGGCCTTGTTGGACGGCAGGGACGTGCTCGGTGTTGCCCAAACAGGAACGGGAAAAACCGCCGCCTTCGCCCTCCCTATTTTGCACCAACTCGCTGCGACCAAGGTGGACAAACCCCGTCCAATCCGGGCATTGATGTTGACTCCAACGCGAGAGTTGGCGGCCCAAATTGGCGACCGCCTCCGCGTCTATGGCCGGCAACTTCCTCTGTTCTCAACGGTCATTTTTGGTGGCGTTGGCCAGTCCGCCCAAGTCAAGGCGCTGCGCCGTGGAGTCGACCTCTTGGTCGCAACGCCCGGCAGATTGTTGGATTTGCACGACCAGGGGTTCGTTGATTTGCGTCATGTGGAGCATTTCGTTCTCGACGAAGCGGACCGCATGCTCGATATGGGTTTCAGCAACGATGTTGACCGCATTCAAGACCTGATGCCTTCACGACGACAGAACCTGCTGTTCAGCGCCACCATGCCCGATACCATTGCGAAGTTGGCCGGTCGCTTGCTCTCCGACCCGGTTCGGGTCGATATCAGTCCAGAGGAGGCCACCACCGAGCGGATTGAGCAGTACGTGGCCTTTGTCCAAAAAGAGGACAAGCGTCAACTTCTCATCGATTTGCTCGAGGGCCAAATGGTGTCGTGTGCCATCGTGTTCACGCGAACCAAACACGGCGCGAGTCGGCTGGCTAAACAGCTCAACAATGTCGGGATTTCATCCGATTCCATTCACGGAGACAAGAGCCAAACCGCACGAACCCGAGCGCTTGAAGCGTTTCGTAACGGCGACGTCTTCGTTCTTGTCGCCACCGATATCGCCAGCCGTGGTATTGACGTGGACGACGTGACGCACGTGTTCAACTTCGATCTGCCCAACGAACCTGAAGTCTACGTTCACCGCATCGGACGCACGGCCCGGGCGGGTAAGGACGGTTTGGCCTACTCGTTTTGCGACGAAACCGAATCCGGGTACCTCGTCGGCATTCAACGGCTCCTCGGTCAAGAAATCGAGGTCTTGGATGAACAACCCTACCACTATCCAAAGGCCATTCCTTCACCGGACCAAAAGCCCGGGCGTGTGAAAGGGTTCCAATCGGGCGGGTACCAAAAGCGCGGAACGGGACGCGGCAACAACATGCGGCGCTACAACCGAGGCGGTCAGAAACGAGACGATCACCAGCGAAAATCAAACCGGTCTCGCAACCAACAACAGAACCGACCTGCGCCATCAGGCGAGCCTCGGCGCGGCCAGAAACCGTCCTCACGGCGAGGTCCCAAACCCGGTGGGCAACAAGGTCGAGGCAACAACCAGCCACCCCAACCTCGACACCGTCAAGGACAGCGAGGGCGCCAGTCCAAACGGCGCGACGACCGCTGATACGCTTCAAGCCAGCGACTTGGGTGCTGCGGCGTTCACATCAGCTGAAACACCGGCTTCGTATCGCTTAAAATTCTCGTTAAACATTGAAGCCAATTTGTTGGCGGTGGCGTCGTACGCTTCTCCGTTGTTCCAGGTGGCTCGAGGTTGCAGCACCTCGGCAGGAACGCCCGGGCACGAGGTGGGCACTTCGAAGCCGAAGCGCTCGTCCACAACGAATTCAACGCCGTCAAGGTCACCGTCCAAGGCAGCGTTGAGCATGGCTCGGGTGTACTTGATTTTCATCCGGTTGCCCTCACCGTAGGCTCCACCGGACCAACCGGTGTTGATGAGCCAGGCGGTGGAGTCGTGTTGGGCCATCTTCTCGGAAAGCAGGTCGGCGTAAACGCCGGGGTGCATGGGCATGAAGGGTTCACCAAAGCAAGCCGAAAAGGTGGCTTGTGGTTCTTTGACCCCGATTTCGGTCCCTGCAACCTTCGCAGTGTAACCGGAAATGAAGTGGTAGGCTGCTTGGGAGGGGGTCAAGCGAGAGATGGGCGGGAGCACACCAAAGGCGTCGCACGTCAGGAAAATCACGTTCTGCGGATGACCGCCCTTGGAGTCGGACGTGCGGTTGTCAATGAATTCAATCGGGTAGGACCCACGGGTGTTTTGCGTCTTCGAGGTGTCATGGAAATCGGGAACGCCTTCGCTGTCAAGGACGATGTTCTCGAGCACGGTTCCAAAGCGACGCGTGGTGGAGAAGATAGCGGGTTCGTCTTCTTCAGAGAGGTCGATGAGTTTGGCGTAACAGCCACCTTCGAAATTGAACACCCCGTTGGCGCCCCAGCCGTGTTCGTCGTCCCCGATGAGGGCGCGCTTGGGGTCGGCGGAAAGGGTGGTTTTCCCGGTCCCGGAAAGGCCGAAGAAAATGGCGGTGTTTTCGCCGTTGGTGTTGGCGGAACAATGCATGGGAAGAATGCCTTTCTTGGGCAGGATGAGGTTCATCACCGAGAAGATGGATTTCTTGATTTCACCGGCGTAGCGTGTGCCGCCGATGATGACTTCTTTGGCGGCGTAGTTGACGATGACGAAACATTGGGAGTTGAGCCCGTCACGCTCAGGATCGGCCTCGAAATGAGGGGCGTGAAGCACGGTGAACTCCGGTTCGTGCTTCTCAAGTTGAGCAGCATCGGGGCGAATGAACATGTTGCGAGCGAAGGTGTTGTGCCAGGCGTTGTGGTTGATGACGCGAATGGGCAAGGCTTCCGAGAAATCTGCACCGCAGTAGAGGTCTTGCACGAAGAGGGAATCTTGGCTCGAAAGGAAGTCGACGACCTTGGCTCGCATGCGCTGGAACGTTGCTTCGTCGGTGGAGACGTTCACATCACCCCAATTGATGTCGCCTGACACCGAAGGTTCGTCCACGATGAACTTGTCATTCGGTGAGCGACCTGTTCGCTCGCCGGTCTCGGTGACCAACGCTCCGTGCGCACTCAAAACGCCCTCGTTTCGCTCGATGGCGAGGTTGACTAAATCCTCGGCAGAAAGGTTCCAGTAAACCGTTCCGGAAGCTGAAATGCCGTGTTGTTCGAGGCTCCCGGAGGGGGTGCCGATGGTGCCGCCCATGCCGACCGTTTTCGCCGCCCCTCTTTGTCCCTTTTGGCTCAACGACAATAAAAGATTGACCTTGAACACATGTCATGAGGACGACCAAAGCCCAGTTTGACCCGAATTGAACTGGCGAGAAAACACCACGCCGGCCCTACGCGGTTCAATCAACTTCAAGGCCGCAAGGACGAACACCGCGTCATGCAGGAGGATACCGACACACCCTCTCCTCCTGCCGACGAGGAGGACATCCTCCGTCAGAAGAAATTCAAACGGGCGACTGGCCTCAATTTGAACGCCTTCATGCTCAATGACGTGACGGCGGACGAGCCTCTGCCACCTTCTCTATCGGCCGAGGAGGAAATCACCGAAGGCGATGCTGCCGTGGGGGAGTTGGGTGAATTGTTCACCGTTCAACCGTCCCATCAAACGTCAACACCTCCGTCAACCACCATGGCTGCTGAACAGCAGATTGGACGGGGGTTAGCGGTGGCCATGGTGGTCGTGTGGACGGCCATCGGTGCGTTGGTTGGCACCGTCCTTCCGGCCACCATCAGTGCCGTGGCCCTGTTGACCATGGCGGTGGTTGGTTTTGCGTTGGGCGAACGTTGGATGAAACGAGACGCCATGCATCTGCTCGGACTGACATGGGTCATCATCTCCATGAAACTGCTCTATGGTCTGGCGTTGGATCTCTGGCGCTGGGGGTGGCTCGACGGCATCGGCCCCGGGGCCGGCGAGACGCTGGGAATGTTGATGCTGGCCTTGGTCGGGCTGAACGTGGCCATGGCCTTCCGCCACGACGAAGATGCCATCGCAGCTCAATCCGCCTTGGTGTTGTTTGCCGTCGGGAGCTCGGCCGGGGCCGTGTTCGGAGAAACAGGTGTGGCTGTGTTCATCGTTTTGGCCATGGCGTTGATGCACGGTTTGGCGCTTTTACGCTCTTCGGGGAACCTCGCCAGTCTTGGCATTTCAATGTCCTACCTCTGGGTGGGCGTGCATGCGCTTTCCTCCAACTGGTCCATCGGCTCCCTTGTGTTGATTCCAATCGAGAACGACTTGACGCTGTTCATGCTCCTCTCGGTGGTGACGGGAGCCAACGCGGCGATGGCAGCGAAGTTTGTGCACCACGAAAATTGGCTGAGTCAAGCCGTGAACGCCATGGGTTTGGGCAAGCCCGGCCTGTGGGCGGTTTCGGTGTCCCTGGGCATGGTTGGCGCCCTGATGGCCATCGGCGCTCATCGCAGTGAAACCGGTTATGCGTTGGCGCAACTCATGCTGCTGACACTGGCCTTCACGGCTTCCTACTTGGTGGTACGCGGCGTGACGTGGACCAGTTTGATGCCCTTCGTTCTGGCACCGCTTCCGTTCATGGTGGCTGGTTTGGCGCTTGTGAACAGTGGCTTGGTTTCCCTGACGTTCCCGTTTTCTCTCAGCGAGTACTCGTTGTTTGCCATGATGTCGGCCGCTTTGTGTGCAACGGTTGTGTTGCTCCATCAAACCAGTGTCTCGGACCACGTGTTGTGGCTTGGTTCGGTGGTGGTGGTGGTGTTGTTGACCGTGCTCATTCCCGCCGACCACGACGATTCGGGCGCTCGACTGCTCTTGGCAACCCAAGGCGTCGTGTGGCTTGGATTGGGGGCATTGGCGGTGGTGCGCTCTTCACCGAGCATGGCCGGTGTGGCGGTTCTCGCCCCCTATGTGTGGTTGTTGGCCTTTGGCACCGATTTTGAACAACGTCTCGTCAACGCCGACCTCGTCCCCGTGGTCCTCGCCGAGACGGATGTGGGTTGGTGGATGTTGGCTCTGGTTGGCCAGCAGGCGATGGTGTGCGCTCGTATGGGTGAGGCCCGACTGAACCTCGGGGCCAACTGGGCAGGGGCTTCGGAAATCAGCAGTCGAATCCGGGACGCCGACCTGTTGAATCTTTGGAATCTGGGCTTCATCATGGCCTCGCTGACCTACCTCTCCATAACACGCCCTGGCGGGTTGACTGCACTCGGTCTTCTCGCAGGCATGGGGGCACTGTTGCTCGTTCATGCTGCCATGGTGTGGTACGGTGTGCATGCCGGGCGACCGCAGCAATTGGTGGTGGTGTGGTCCGTCGTCGGTCTCGCTTTGGCGTGGCGTTACGGTGAGGAAGCCGTTTGGGCTTTACTGCTCACGGGAGGGAGTCTGTTGTTGGTGGGCGCCTCGCTCAAGCAGTTGGCGCAGGCCATCGCTTCAACCACCGACCAAGCCCATCATCGGGCCTTGCCCGGACGCCTCTTGACCTTGCACCTGACCGTCGTCGCGGCGTTGTTTATCGTGGTCGCACTGGCCCCCAACCGAACGGTTTCCTTGACCGGACAGGGTATGTTCGATGCATCGACCAACCTCTGGATCCTCACAGCCATGGGCGCGATTTCGTTGGCCATGTACCTGTACCGAATCAGTGCGGTCGATGCGTTGTTGCTTCCATCCATGGGCGCGGTAGGGGTGCTGGTGAGCATGGCCGTGGCTGGACAATCGGCTGAGATGCCCGATGTCCAACTGGTAACCCTGCTGTTGTTTGTCCTCGTCGCCGCCTATCTCGCCTTCCAAGGTGATGTCCGTTCCGGCTTGCGTGCGCTGGCGACGAAAGAAGAACGTCTGGCGTCCTACGAGGAAAAGCGAGAGCGAATGAACACCCTTCTCGCCTCGTCGAGTCAAGACGGGACCATGTCGGTGACGCTGCAGTCCCTTGACGCTGAATTGTTGGCGTTGTCCGAACGTCAACGCAAGCGTTCCAAGCGAACCTCAACAGCAGGGAAGGACGACTTGCTCCTCGGAGACATCCATTATCGGCCCGTGGTGCTGCTGCTCTTCCTTTGTGTGGCGTTTTTGGTGTCGATGTGGGTTGCGTACACCACCGGTTATGGCCTGCATGCGCTTGTCTTCAGTGCCTGTTTTGCGGCGTTGCTGGTGGGCTTGACCCGGTTGCGTGCCAACAGCATCGGTCTTCGATTGCCGGATGTTGTCGGCGTCGAATTGCCCATCCTTGTCGCCATGGGGGGTATGGTGCTCGTTCACATCGCTGGACGAATGACAACCGGGGTGCTCAGCGACGATGCGATTCACCAAGCGGTGCTCATGGGAGGGCTGTTGATCCTTGCAGGCATGGGTTTGGTTGGGCGCAACGACTTGGGTCTGCGTCTTCCCAGTGCGCTTGAAGCCGTGCTCGGCGCCCTGATACTCGACCGGCTGGCCTGCCTGTTTCTTGGAGGCCAGGTTCCCCTTCCGTTGGCGACCGACCCCTTTGACGGCTCCCTCCTCGAGTGGAGTGGGCCCTTGTTGCTGATGGAAACGTTGCTGCTGGGCATGGTCCTCCTTTACGACTGGGTTGAAGGAGAACGCCTCCGACGTTCGCTCGACGATCATCGAACGGCGAGTGGTCGAAGCACCTGGGTGCTTGGTGCGATGCTTCTTTCGTTGGGGGCAGCCAGTGCGGTCGCCTTGTTCACTGGAATTCGAAGAGGTCGTGCATGGCAGCAACCTGCCGTGGCGTTGACCTGCGTGGTGTCCCTTCCCTTCGTGGTGGTCAGTTTCCAAGCGTGGGTCTTGTCCAGCACCACCGCATGGCTCACCCCCTCCATGCTGACGGCGGCCATCGGCCTGCTGAGTGTGGTGTGGACGGCCGCCGTGGTGCGAGGTCAGCACGGGCTGTGGCTATCTGCCTCCTTGTGGGCGTGCCACCTGATGCTCTATCCGTCGGCCATGTTGGCTCAGTCAGCCGTGTATGTCTCCTTGGCTGCAATGGCGGTGTCCACGACCTCGTGGTTGAGCGGTATCTTCACCCGGCGAAAATCTTGGCGTGTCATCGGTGCAGTGGATTTGACCGTGGCATGGTTGTTGGGATTGGTGGCGCTGGTTGGCGGTGCTTCGTCCAGCTACATCCTGATGCTGCTGGTGGCTTCAGCAGCCCTGTTGTTTGCCGTGACCTCGCTCACGCAGGCCAACGAGGAAGCGCTTCTCGACGATTAGGGACTGAGCGTTGCCTGCAGGGTGGCTTGGAGGTCAGCCATCAGCCGTTCGAACGGGGCGGAATCAAGTCCTGGTGAAAGGCGTAGTGAAACATTGGTTTTCGCTTGTGTTCCGCTGTTGCGAACACCGATGGAAGCGACTCCTTCCTCTCCTTCGGCGTGAATCAGCAACAGGTGGTCCTCTCCGTTGATCGAGCGTACGGTGGGGGCGAGACCGAGTTGAGCGAGGGCTTCACACGTTGCTGTTGAGATGTCTTGGAACACGCTGGCGGCGTTGTGCCAGCGTTCGCGTTGGCTTGGCGAGATGGACACGCGGCGTTTCCAACCCCGAGGGAAGTCAACCGTTCGTCCGCGGTCGGCCGACAACAAAACGGCACACAGCGTCGCCGCACCGTCGCCCACCATGCTCCACCTCGCTTCGGTTGGATGCGGGGCGGGCAGCACCACGTGACCCGAATCTTCGATGCCAAGCAGCGAGGGCATGGAATCACCCTCCACCAAACCGCCGCCCGAAGGGCGCAACGCGAACGAAAGCCATCGGTCACCAACCGCTGTTTCGGTCACGGTTGAGCCGGGGCGCAACGAGGCGACGTGGTGCATCAACGCAACATCGGATTCGATGCTGGCGGCAAACGACCACGATGGAGAATGACTGGCGGCGATGAGGAGCGCCGCCATGGCATCCCCGTCAACCACCTTGAAACCGGTCTCTGTCGCTTCGATGAGGAGGCATCGGTCACCGTCCCCGTCCAGCGCGGCCCCTACCCATTGGCCGGCGGGTGCGGGCTGGAGTTGTCGAAGAAGAGCATGCGGGGACGCTGCTGCTTCCTCATGGGTCCATGTTTGTGTGGGTGAGATGTCGCCCGCACCACAATGCTGGTTGAGGACACCGTCCGGTGCACTGACTTCGAGGCAGTCAACGCCGTGGCCGGTGAGCCAATCGCTGAGCCAGGAAGCGGCAAAGCCGTTGGCGGAGTCGAGCAACAACGGTTGAGCGATGAAACCGGCGGTCAAGGCTTCTTCACACCCTCCAAATTCTTCGCGGAAGGCCACCCATCGCTTGGCCAACCATGCGCCGTGGGCCATCAGACCCCACGAATCGTGAACTTCATCGGGCACCGAACATCGGGTTCGGTCAACTTCGTCCACCTCTCGGTCCTCCGAAGCCAATTGGCGCAAGGTTCGGCTGAGGTTGCGTTCAAGGTCAGGTGTGGCTTTGTATCCGTTGGCGTCGAAGACCTTGATGCCAGAGTCGGAGACCGGGTTGTGGCTGGCGGTGATCATGCACCCCATTCGAGCGCCAAAGGCGAGCACGGCATGGTGAAGGGTGGGTGTAGCACACGCACCGATGTGAACGACGGTGCTTCCCGTGAGTCGCAGGCCGAGCGTGAGCGCACGCACGAGGGCTTCGTTGTGCGGGCGTCTATCCCAGCCGATGACGACGGTGGCTCCTTTGCCGGGCCATGCCGGTTGTTCGTAGGACAGGGCCTCACCGAGTACCCGCATGAACGTGGGGGTCAGGGTGCGCTGTTGCGTGAGCCATTCGATGGCCTCGTCTTCGTCAATCGGCGATAACGAAGTCTCCCCTCGAATCCCGTCCGTGCCGAAAAACGACTCGCTCACGTCACTCCCTCAACGATGCTCGCTCATGCGACCGTGCACGCCGGTGACGGTGACGTTGGGCCACACCACGCTGTTTGGGCCGAGCACCACGCCGGGGTTGGTGACGCTGTTGCAGCCGAGCGCACAACCTTCACCCAACAAGGCCCCGAACTTGCGAAGGCCGCTTGGAAGACGTTGACCGTCAACGCGGAGGTGAACTTCCCCACCATCGTTGCGCAGGTTGCTGAGCTTCGTCCCCGCTCCGAGGTTCACGTCCTTGCCGAGGATGGAATCGCCGACATAGTTGAAGTGCGGGGCTTTGGCGCCCGGCAGCAGAATCGAGTGTTTCACTTCGGTGGCGTGTCCAACGACGGCATCGGCACAGATCCACGAAAATTCTCGCACATACGCCCCGCTTCGCACGGTGGCCCGGGGGCCAATGTAGCACGGTCCGACCAGCGAGGCGCCGGCTTCGACCACCGCTGTTTTGTCGATGATGATCCCGTCCCCTCGGGTGAAAAATCCGGGGTTATCGCATTCGATTGAGCCAGACAGGGCACCCATTTGCGCCTTCAGACCGTCCTGTGAGGCGGGGTCAAGAACCGTCCATGCGGGGCCGCTGGTGGGCAGTGCAGGGAGGGCACCATCCTCCTGGCCCGTGTAGGACGGAAAGAGGGTGCTTGCAGATGCCTTGTTCTGCCAGTCCATGCCACGCCCAGTCGGCTCTGAGGCATGAATGTGGTGATGGTTCAAGCGGCGACGTGGTAGATTCGCTTGCCCGTGCTGGCATCGAG
>JALRLQ010000160.1 GCA_023254365.1 Candidatus Poseidonia sp.
CGAGCCGTTCTCAAACTGCCGATGATTCATCAATGACCTTCGAAGCAATCTCACGGATGTCAACCGTGTACTCCCCCGGGCGTGGCATGTCCATGGGATCAACGCCATGGATGGCGTTCAGCCAAACGTACACGCCGGTGTCCTCGGCAATATAACCTGCATGACCCTTGGCATCCGTGAAAATCGAGGACTTTTTTGGTCCTGTCATCTGGTTAACATCACCGTCGAGTTCCCCGTCTTCAAACATGGTTCGCAACTCGTACATCACGGCCCCATGATGAAAGGTGAAGACATCCGTACCGGGATAATCTGCCCTGAGTTCGTCGGACAGGTTCCCCCAATACGGCCAAAGGTCGAGGGTTGAGTTGGCTGCATACTCGCTCGCGTTTTCATATTCTGCGGGGTAATCCTTCCATGGCATGGCCAAACCAATGCGAACATCAGGATTCATCTCAACGGCGTAGTCCGTAAAATTCCAAATGGCCAGGTCGGTGTCCAAGGTCTCGATGAATTCTGGTGAGCAACAAATCATGATGAGCACATCAATTTCTCCGGTGTCGAGGAAGGCTTTGATGTTCGCCTGATGTTCAGCGTCTTCCCACAGCAAGCCCGGCGAGCCGGATTCACCACCACTGAACTCGATGTATTGGGCGTGCTCCTTGATGCCGGCCGTGTGAGCGTAGTCCTCGATTAATCTTGCAAAGGGCCGTCCGAAACTGTGCCCGATGTAGAGTACGTTGTTCTCCTCGCCATCAACATCAGCGGGAACTCGACCATCGATGTCATCATCACCGTCACCACCGCCGCGGCCAAGCCCCAAGCAACCCGAAAGCGGAGCAAGCAGGAAAACGGTCGCAAGGAACCATGCGCTGAATTTCATGCTGGAAACTCGGACAACCCGTTCAAAGAAGTTTGGTTTCACGCCTGAAACCACATGTTTGATTCATGCGGGTTCAGACCGGCTCAGGTGCCAGGACCCGACCCGTACGCAAGCCTCCAAGATTCCAAAGAATGAGGGCCGTCCCCACCACCGTGGGCAAGAGCCACATGACCACGCCCCCACCGACAGCGGTGAGCAAAAACGCCGTGACCGTTGAAATGGTGCCTGCCCCCATGTAAATGCCGTGTTGCCGGATGCGTTCCTTCCCCTTTGGACCAATGCCGTTTTTCATCAAGATGAATTGGAACCGAGTCAAAACGCCGCATATGATGGAAAACACAAGGGGAACCACGGCGAAACTCGACGACTCGTCCCATGGACCCGCCCCCAAAACGGCGATGTCAAGAGCGATGAAAAGCAGCCCGAAGGTACCAACGAGGCCCATCCCCATCAGCGTACGGTCCACCCTTGTGACCTGACCTCGACGATTCTGCCCCAAACGCCATCCTACGAGGACCAGGTACGACGAAAAGAAGGCGATAAACAACAGGAAATCAGCGCTGCCCAAGAACCACAAACCCACCGCTGTCAACCCCACGCTGACCATCGACATGGCGTAGATTCGACCAACTTTGGCGTGAAACGTTGGACCTTTTTCGCTCAAAAAAGCAAGACCGGCGGTCAACAGTGCAATGCTTCCAGACGCCACATGGAGAAACAGCAGCACCCCACCGAGATTCACTCAGGCACCCCCGATTGGAACACACCCGACCTCGTCAACCGAAGCGCCTGCGGAAGTGTCAGGACACGCATCAAACCGGTCGTAGACCCCATCAGCGTCGTCGTCAAGATTGCCGTTGCTGTTCGTATCCAATTGAGAGAAGGTACAGCCAAACAGATCAACCTCTTCCCAGAACCAGGTATCGGAATCCGTGCACAGATCCAAGTCGTTGTGGACACCGTCGAGGTCCGTGTCATCTTCCATCATCGAGTAGGTCGGTGTTCCTAGCGTCATGCCAACCACCATGCCGAATCCAGTCAACACGACGGCGAGGTCGCGAACCGCATGTGCAGGCAAGTACAGGGGCGTAACGATGAGGATCCACACAACGTTGGTGACCAACCCGAGTTGCGCTGCCGTACTGGTGCGGTAAACTTGCGTGTAACTCCCCGTCACATCGTGGCTGAAGGTCAAAAAAACCAGAATCATGGAGACCATGGAGGCCGTAACCCACAACGCAAGATGGGGTCGTATGAGAAGAAAGTGGCGCTCCATGTCCAGTTTTCCGTCCTCGGAGGCTTCGGGAGAAAGCAATTCCATCAAGATGTAAAAACAACCCGCAAGCAACGTCAGCGCAAGTGAGGTAAGCGGAGAGAGTTCCACCGTGGGGCTCTCATAAGCCAAATTCCATTTGTAGAACGCGTGCCAAGACAGCGAGATGATGGCGATGACGAGGAGGATCCACGTCGTGAGCATCCAGTGTAATTTCGGCTTGGCTTCGCCCTCCAAAACCGCCCGTTCTTCCACGATGGATCCCAGTGAAATGAACAAACGGGACATGCCGATCCCGGTAATGAGAACATACGACACCGTGAGGTACTCGAAGTTGTCCATGTTCAGTTAACCTTCAAAACCCCTTATCATCCAATCGCTGAGCCGAGCCCCTCAGCACATCGTTTGGGCCGCCAAGTGGTCTCGCTGGAGGACGCACCGAAGACCTAAGAGGCGTTCTCGTCAATGAACCAATGTTCCTTCTTTGGCGACAACGGGCGCTTCATC
>JALRLQ010000161.1 GCA_023254365.1 Candidatus Poseidonia sp.
CCCACGCCTCCATCAAAACGAACGTTCACCACAATTCGCGCGCCGAGGGGGGCGTCCTCGGGGACGACGAGGTCCACTGTGAACTCCTTCGCTCCGCCTGCACCCAAGGACATGGGGTTGGCTCCCCCCAGCACAAGGACCACTCCATTTGAGGTGGTAACGAACGCCACCAAACCTTCCAACGGCGGGGTGGATTGCACGTCGACTTGAAGCGACAAGCGGGGTTCTGGAGCATTCCCAAGGTTCAGCACCCGCCCACTCACGTTCACGGAGGCCCCACTGGATACATCTCGGTCCGTCTCAACGAGTTCGAGGGCAAGTTCGCGAACGACCATCACCATGGCATCAATGTCAAGCAACGCCAATTCCACGCCATTGTGCGTGGCGACGATCGTTGCACTGAACGTACTTCCTGCGGTTTCGGCCACAGGAGCAAGCACGGCGATGCCAACCACGAGGCGAGAACCTTGTTCGCCTTCAGGTTCGATGCTGAAAGGGGAGGTTGCGTTGACGTCGTCAAGTTTGGTCCACCATGTCCAGCCATCGGGCAGTCCTCGAAGATCGATGTCGATGTTGGCTCGGTCGTTGGACGTGCTGTTGAGGTACACTGGGATGTCCGCAACGTTCGTTGGTGTGACGCGCAAAAGGTCCACTGGCGACTCGAGCGTGACGCCATTGACCACCGTGACCTCTGGACCGTCGTACCATGATGACACCATGGTCATCCCGCTTCGTTCAGAAGAGGCCACCAAGCGTACACGGGGAGGCAAGTCGCTCGCTTTGGCTCCGATTGGTGCAACGACATCGATTCGAATCGTGGTCGACGACTGCGCGGCAACAACGGCTTGATCGCGGCTCAACCCAGCGACCGTCCACTCCGTTTCTTCAGAGTCAAATTCTGCTTCAAAGTTGAGCACGTCCATGCGACCAGCGTTGTTGGCGACCTCCACACTGATGCTTGACGTACCCCCGCCCACAAGCGGGGAAAAGGCGTCCACTGCTACGATGCTGATATCTGATATCATCGCGGCGACGACATCCACGTCGACAGAACTCACCCGAGTGCTGTCGTTTTGCGCTGTGGCGTGCATGGTGAACGTCGAGGTGGTGTCTGCTGGGGCTCCTTCAGGGACGGAGAGCAACAGATCAATGCCAACCACTTCCCCGGGTCGAACAAGAACCGACTCGTCCTGCGACCATGCAAATCCGACCTCCCACCCCTGTGGGAGCGAAGAAGTGTCCATGCCAAGATCGAAGACATCCGAACCCGCACCTTCGTTGGACAACGACATCGAAAACGCGCACGTTTGCTCCGGCGGGCACAACGGGCGAGAATCTGGCGCATGCAACACTGGGATTCGATCGGCGAGGACGGTGAACCCGATTGGTGCCGTTCCGAACACATCGGGGTGGTCGGTTGAGGCGTTGAAGGTCAACGACGTGAACCCAACGCTCGCATTTTCATCCGGTTGGAGCCGCACCTGGAGGTCCCTTGACCCTCCCGGAAGGAGATTGAAACCTGTGGAGGGCACGCTGCTTCCGTCTGAGAAAAGGGTGTACGATGTCCATGCCGTCGGCAAACCGTCCAGTCCGGGGCGTACGTTGGTTGAGATGTTGCCAGAATTCGTCACTCGAAGGTTGACTTCGCCCCACCCTCCTGGGACGGCACCTTGAGTTCCGAGCCCGGTCATGGTGAGCCCGTATGCTTCTGCTTTTGCAGCTTGGTCGTAGACCAGCACCGTCTCATCGAACCAGAAGCCGATGTCCTCCGATGATGCGTCACTCGTCAACGACCATCGGAACGATGACCCCGCATGGAGGTGACGGTCCGGTGCGATTGGAATCAGCGGAGACGTGTACCCGCCAGAATTCAATGAAAATGTGTTCCAGTTGGACCCATCAAGTTGGAAATTGTTGTCCACAGTTGGGCTGAACGTGGCAAGTTCCTCCCAACCGCCCGCAGCGGTTCGAGCCTCAAGGCTGACCTCATCCGGTGAAACCACCCACCCGGTGTAGAAGAAGGTCAGGCCCATGGTGCGTGTGCCTGAAGCGAGGCCGTCAGACAGATCCATGAGCGGCGTGTTCAATCTGGACACCGTGTTGGCGCTGTACGTGGAGCCATCGCCGTTCCCTGCATGGCACGATGAGCCCATTGAGATCGACGTGTCGCTGTTCAGCCCCCACTCGCCTGTGGCCGTCCAGTTCGAGAGTGAATCGCAGTTCCAATAGCGTGCACCCACCGTCATCCGTCGGGTCAGAACATCGTTCGAAGGGTTGTCGTCGACGCTGGGCTGCAGCACATGGACCTGCAGGGAATGGTTGCCGGCATAGGTTGGGGTGAACACGAAATCAACAATCCCGCTGGACCCACCTGAAATCGGGTTCAGCGGCTCTGTGACGTTCGCGATTTCAAATCGGTCGTATTCGTCGTGAAGGACGAGCACCCGAACGTCGGACCGTACGGATGAGAAGGACCCCCCATTGGTGACGGTCACGCTGAGTTCAATCGGGACGTCCACCATTGCATCAATCACATACAGGGATTCAGGCCTGTTGAAACCAGGGATCGGGTGGTTCGACGAAAACATCCGGTACTTTCCTTCATCCCCAGAGGTGGTGTACGCGAACGAGGTATCGGTGACGGACAAATCCACGCCT
>JALRLQ010000162.1:0-243 GCA_023254365.1 Candidatus Poseidonia sp.
AACCTTGCTGAATCCACAACGCCAAAGACCCCTCTTGAACTGAAATTAGAGAGTCTCGGCCGATTTCTTGGATTCATCGCTTTGATCGTTGCCGTTTTGCTCGTTTCACTCAATCTCATCGTATCGTACGGCCGCCCGGGTGTGGATTTGAAGGAAGTTGCCGTTCAGCAATTCATCGTCGCTATCGCTATTTTCGTGGCCATTGTCCCTGAGGGTTTGCCGATTATTTTGGTCATCACGCTG
>JALRLQ010000162.1:271-2570 GCA_023254365.1 Candidatus Poseidonia sp.
AAGGCCGTTGAAACCCTTGGTTCAACCACGGTCATCTGTTCGGATAAAACCGGCACCCTCACCAAAAATCAGATGACGGTTCGACAAATTTTCACGCTCGATGAGGACTTCGGAGTTTCCGGTGAAGGGTTTGAGCCAAACGGCAACCTCTTGCGACACGGAACACCGCTTAGCGATGATGATTTACAGGCTCATCAATCCCAATTGGATTTCCGTCTGCTCAGCTCCTGCCTGTCCCTGTGTCACAACTCGACCATCGTCAAAGCGGACGGTCAGTGGCAGGCCATTGGCGACCCAACCGACTCGGCGTGCGCAGTTGCTGGTTGGAAAATCAACGGTGATGTGAAGAAATTCTCCCATCGACATCCGAGACTCAACGAGTTTTTCTTTGATTCCAACCGCAAGCGAATGAGCGTCGTTCACGAGTATGAAGGCGCCAAATGGGTGTTCTCAAAAGGCAGTGTCGGCGGCTACAAATCGCTGGTCACCTCCAAGGTTGTCGGAAACAAAATCGTCGACATTTCGCCCGAAGACCTTGAACGCATTCAACAGATGAACAACACCATGGGTTCCGAAGCCATGCGGGTTATCGGCCTCTATGCACGTCGATTTGAAGACGACGAAGACATGGAAGACATCACGGTTGTTGAGAACGACCTCGCGTTCCTTGGACTCATCGGTATCATGGACCCTCCGCGCCCCGAAGTCAAGGCGGCGATTGAAACCTGTCAGCGAGCCGGCATCAAAGTCAAGATGATCACCGGCGATCAACAGATGACGGCCACAGCCATCGGAAAGGAACTCAACATCGAGATGACCTCGCTCAGCACGCTTGACGGCAAGGATCTCTCCAGCATGTCTGATGAAGAACTGGAACAGGTTTCAGCGGGCGTTTCTATCTATTCGCGCGTGACACCCGACCAGAAGATGCGCATTGTCTCTTCACTCCAAGCCCAAGGTGAAATCGTGGCCATGACGGGTGATGGTGTGAACGATGCGCCTGCCCTGTCAGGCGCCAATATCGGCATCGCCATGGGCGTTGCTGGAACTGACGTGGCCAAAGACGCCGCAGATATGGTGCTTCAGGATGACAATTTTGCAAACATTGTTCATGCGGTCGAGGAGGGGCGAAAGATCTACCAAAACATTCGGAACTTTGTACGCTATCAAGTCTCTACCAACGTAGCCGCTGTGGCCCTTCTGGTCTTTGCCACCATCCTCTTTGGACCTGAATCCATCCCGCTTACTGCCACGCAAATCCTCGTGATCAACATCCTCATGGACGGCCCTCCTGCGGTCGCTTTGGGTGTTGAAAAAAAGCATGGGAACGTCATGGAGCGACCACCGCGACCGGTTGACGAGAATTTACCTAACGGCCGCGACGTCTCGCTGATTTTCTATCTTGGTGCAGTGATGGTGACGGGGACATTGGCGATTTTCTATCTTGCAGGAGGTGGATTGGCCCAATGCGAAATGCTACCCACAGAAACCAGCACGAGTGCGTTTGACGTTGCGGGTTGTCTGGCTGGTGACGAACAAGCCATCGAGGACTGGCAAGCATACGCAGATGACCATTTCCAGCACGCACGCACCATGACGTTCACGGTGTTCATCGTCTTCCAACTGTTCAACGTCTTGAACTGCCGGTCGAACGAACAGAGTGTGTTTGAACTCGGGTTGTTTTCCAATCGCGCCATCAACTATGCCTTGCTCGTCTCCGGAAGTCTGCTGTTGTTCTTCGTTCAACTTGCAGATGCTTCCATCCCCTTGGTCGGCATACAGGTTGGGAACCTCCTGTCAACCAACACCTTGACCCGTTCAGATTGGGTCATTGTGGTGTTGGTTGCCTCCAGTGTGTTCATCATTGAGGAATTCAGGAAATTGATCGTGAAATCTCAGGTCTTTGCGGTGAAAACACGCTGACGGTTCAAAGCACATCTTCTTGAATGGAGAACCAGCCCTTGGGCCATGGATGGTCCTACCGTGCGTCCACTCGCAGGGGAACACGCAGATTGGCCCAACCGTCTTGCATTTGCATTGGCTTCACCCAAAGGATGGTCAGAGGCATTGAAGCCACTTGTCGCCAAACTTGCTGCGAACGAACCCTTGTCCGTCCAGGATGGTTTGACGCTCTACCATCACCCCGACCTGAACGAAGTCGGTGCACTGGCCCATGTTGTTCGAACTGCACGGTTTGGAAATCAGGCGTTTTTCAATTCCAACGTCCACATCAATCAGACCAATATTTGTGTTCTCGCCTGTCGATTTTGTGCGTTTCGTCGTGGACCCAAAGCGGAGG
>JALRLQ010000163.1 GCA_023254365.1 Candidatus Poseidonia sp.
CTGAACTTCCCTGAGGGGGGAAGGCCATCAATCGAGGATGATGTTCTCGTTGTTGAGGGCGTGGTGCCACATGCCGTTCAGCCGAACGATGTTGTAGGCGGAGCGGTCCACTCGGTTGACGATGTTGATGACTTCAAGGCGCATGGCCTTTCCTCCAAGCGTATCCGACTTCAAGGTGGACAGTGCAGCCACCGCTTCTGCATGGGAGGCTTTGACGGCTTTCCAGTGTTCACGGACGTCATCAGCAGGGACTTCCCCTCCGTTCGTGAGACACTCAATCGTGATGTCAATGAGTGAGTTCAATGAGCCGTGCATGGACGTCACGGGGTCCACGATAGCGGATGGGAGTTCATCTGCATTCTCATCGAGCGAACGGTCGGAACGGGCGATGTCTCGTGCGTGACGAATGAGGCGTTCCACTGTATCGACGGCTCGCAAATAGGTCGCAACAATGCGGAGATCCTTCATCAGTGGTTGGTTCAAAGAGAGAATGAGGAGAAGGTTGTTGGTCAAATCCCAATTCACTTCTCGTGCCTTTGCTCTGACTTTTTTAGCCTCGGAATAGACCTCGCGGTCAAGTTTGGTAAAGGCATCAATGGCGTCTGAATAGACATCCCTTGCTTCTTCGAAATATTCTTTCAAATCCTGTTGAATGGATTTCATTCGTTGGTCAAGTCCTGTTCTAATGGGCATGTTTGTTCACCTCAGCCAAAGCGTCCCGTAATGTACCGCTTGGTCAATTCTTGGTCCGGTTCGGAGAATATCTTCTCTGTCTTGTTGAATTCCACCATCCTTCCAAGGTACATGAACCCTGTATAGTCGCTAACGCGGGCGGCTTGGGACATGGAATGCGTCACGATGACGACCGTGAAATCCTTCTTCAGTTCGAGAATGAGTTCTTCGATGGCCGCGGTTGCGATGGGATCCAACGCGCTGCACGGCTCGTCCATCAGGATGATATCGGGCTCGATGGCAATCGTTCGAGCGATGCACAAGCGTTGCTGCTGACCGCCTGAAAGGGAGGTCCCAAGGTCGTGGAGACGTTCGGCGACTTCCTTCCAAATCGCAGCGCGCTTGAGGCTCTTTTCGACAATAGCGTCCAATTCTTCACGGGTAGGTTGGTGGTGGAGTCGAACGCCGTAAGCCACGTTTTCATAGATGGATTTCGGGAACGGGTTGGGGCGCTGAAACACCATGCCGATGCTCTTTCGCAGCTCAACCAGGTCTGCGCCTTTGTCGGTGATGACAAGGTCGCCTTTGGTGATCTTCCCCTCGTATCGGCAAATGGGAATAAGGTCGTTCATGCGGTTGATGGTTCGCAACAGGGTACTCTTGCCGCAACCGGACGGGCCGATCAGGGCCGTGACACTGTTCTTGGCAATCGGAAGCGAGACGCCATGGAGCGCCTGGTTTGAACCGTACCAGAGGTCCAAGTCTTCTATCATCAAATCCAATTCACCGTCAATGTCGAGGTCTCGGGTGGAATCCGGGACCAACTCGCCGCCTATCTCTTCACTCATGGGTTCAGTCTCCTACGGAAATGCTCTCGAAGAATAATCGCCACGCTGTTCATGGCTGCCAGGAGCACAATCAGGGTGATGCTGGCTGCTGCGGCCATGGAGTGCCACGCGTGCTCGGGTTCTGACGTCCAGAAGTAAATCTGGATTGGAATCACGGTGAAGTTGACGTTGCCTCCAGTAAGGCCTGCCAGCGGATCGGGGTCAAACAACACGAGGGCTGCGGCACCGACCACGACAAGTGGCGCCGCCTCGCCCATGATACGACTCATGGCCAGAATACTCCCCGTCATGATGCCGGGCATGGCTGAAGGAAGAACGTGGTCTCGGGTGACCTGCCACTGCGTGCAACCCACGCCGTACGCCGACTCACGCAGCGACCGAGGTACACTTCGAAGTGCCTCTTGACTGGCAAGGACGATGATCGGCATCGCCATCACGCCCATGGTGAGTCCGGCGGCTAGAATCGATGGGCCCAACCCCAAACCAACGCCGCCTTGCTTCACAAAGATGGCTAAACCAAACATACCGAACACGATGGAGGGAACCCCGGCGAGGTTGGTCACCAGTGCTTGGATCAATTTGGTCGTGCGGGTGGGTTTGGCGTACTCCTCAAGGTAAATTGCGGCTCCAATGGAAATCGGCATGGAGACCAGCATAGCGATGGTCATGACCCAGATTGTACCAAAGAATGCAGAACGAATACCCGAAGCATAGGGGATGAAGATATCCTGGTAGCGTTCAGTCAAGAAGGGGATGTTGATGGCCAGTGGAATAAACAGCGCCGAGAACACAAAAAGCATTCTCGCCCACATGAGCAAACCTTCGCGATTCGTGATGGAGTGTTTCAATCGGTCAAACTGCGTCGGGTCTCGCCCTTGATTTCGAAGGCGGGTTAATCCTTCAAGAAGGCGAATGATGATCACGCCCCCCATGAACCAGCACAGCGCACCCAGCCATGCATCCAGCGTGAATGCGCCCAGCACCAACGTGGTTGCTGAGAGGGTGTAGGAGCCG
>JALRLQ010000164.1 GCA_023254365.1 Candidatus Poseidonia sp.
GGCATCGCTTGTGCGAAGGACCCGTCCGAACTCGGAGCCGTTCTGCTGGAATCGTTAAAGGCAGCAGGTTTGCGTTGAGCTTCAGATATACACGTCTTTGAGCCGTTGAAGCGGAGATGAGGAAAGACCCGTTGATTGTGCGAAAGCGATGGCTTCCTTCCCTTCGTCACTATGAGCGTAAATGACCTGTCCCGGGCTCACGTGTTTGTTCCAATGGGCTTCAAACCATTTCGCATGCTTTTTTGTTCCAGCCAAGCAAGACGGGACGCGATGGAACATCACCAACTCCCGTCTCTCCTTTCGAACATACTTGGCCAATACCTCTGGCAGTAATCGGGAAAGCAGCGTCTCGTCAAAGAAGCGGGCGCTTCGTCCGATGACATAACGAGCACCATCAAGCCCGCCAAACACCTCGCTCAAGGCTTGGGCAAACATCGTTGACTCTTCCTCTGTGCACCCCTCAAGGTAGTAACGATACCATCCCCCGCCACGCTGGCCTCCACCAAGTTTGCTCTGCGAAGGAAGAAGCCCTGCATCCCACATGGCATTGGCAACCGCCAAGATGATGGCCTGATTGAGTGAATCTACCGACCATGGGGTTTTGTGCTTTCCAAAACCAAACATTGTCTCTCCACCCAAGTTTGGTGGTTTGAATTCCAATGAGGTGCGAGAAACCGCGGAAAAGGGTTGACCTATCCCCCACCGTTCCCGTGATTCAGGACGCCTTCGAGCTCGTTCCATCATCTCTTGATTGATGAGGTTCATTCCTTCGTTCACGCCCTCTGGTTGAAGTTCTGTAAACGCTGGATGAACATGACCTACACCTCGTTCAATCGAACCATCATCGCATACACCGTACAAATTCTTGTGCTTGTTTTGGAAGCGCTCATAGTCATCAAATCCTTTGATGAACTCCTCTGCCAAACAGACGATGTCCCAATTGTTGGCAACTTTCTCGGGCCATGCCTTGTCAAGGCGCATTGAGCGCCCTCGCAATTGGTTGATGCTCATGCTCGTCGTCACGGTCGTCAAATCGATCAAGACATTGATGCGGGAGGCATCCCAACCTTCTCCCAAGAGGCCCCGGGTTCCGATGAGGCATTTCGTGAACCCTTCCTGAAAAAATTCAGTCACCATCGTTGAATAATTCCGCGGTGCCCAATCCTTCCCAGAACCGTGGAGGTGATGGAATCGCCCCATCGGTTCATCACGGAACGTGATCTTGAGACCTCGTTGTTCCACCCAAGCCCGAGCCTTTTCGAGAAATCGAGAAGAAAGGTCATCATCCACCAAAAGAGTGCTTCCTGTCATCAAGACCGGGTCAAGTTGATCTCCGAGTTCACAGGCGACCAAGGCTTTGAAAACACCAATCGCCCCTCCTGCCTCGTCGTCATGAACACCTTCCACGACGGCCGTGGATGATGTCTTTTCAAAATCCGTAACAATCACGCATCGTAAACGGTCCCCAAGCGCTTCCTGTTCAACCCGGAGGATGTCCGAAATGGCGGTTGATTTCGCTTGGGCGTAAGCGAGTATTCGACCCACCGGTGACGCACACGGCCGTGCTCCACTTTCGGTGATTTGGTATCCAAGAAGGCGGAAACGGTCCGTGACCTCCTTCGCTAGCTCATGATCCTCTGGATGGGTTGAACGACGTAAGGCAAATCGCACATAGCGGTCAAGCAACGGCCTCAGCAAGCGAATCTGTTCACCTGGCTCTTGCGCGTTGCTGGTTCCATGGAACGACGGGACTCCCTTGGGCAGCGTATGGCCGTTAGCAAGGAGGTATCCACGCGCTGCATCCGCAAAATCGGGGAGGGCGTTGTAGAATTCTTTCCAGGTCAACATCTGGCGGCCGGGGATTTCTTTGGTGTCAAGGACATGCTTCAGCCATGATTCAAACGGTAGTGCACGACCTTCCCCCTGTCGGGGTTGACCGATATCTCGTACCACTTCCATGAACGCCTGGTCGGCCTTCGCGATGTAGGCCAATTCATCGGCCGTTGGCCGAACAAAATAGGCAAGATCTTGGTAGGGTGCAAGATTTGAGTCCCTCACCAAAGCAGGCGTCGGCACTTCGTAATCGATTTCACCCAAGAGATGCAGGTAATGTGGAGCTTCGGCTTTTTCCTTATCAGGAGGCGTAGCCGTAAGTCCGAGGATGACGGGGTCGTCAAGTAAATCTCGAACCTCCGCCAAGACCTTCCCCCAATGCTCTGTGAGGTGATGGCATTCATCCAAAATCACCAAGCCGACACCGGCTTCTTTCAAGGCAAGAATGGACGTCCGTGACTGTTCATTGAGCCATTCCAAGCTTCCCTGCTCACCTTCAAGTTGGTTTCTGACACGCTTTCGGTGCTTCTTCATCTGTTCTTCAAAATATGAAGGATTGCTGGACCGAAGGTCTTCAAGCCACGCAAGCGCCGTTTCTTGGTCAATGGCTTCGCCTTGGTCGATAAGGCGAGTTGCCCAAACCTCAGTAGCACCGCGTTCCAAATCTTCACCTTCTGTCCGCACCAT
>JALRLQ010000165.1 GCA_023254365.1 Candidatus Poseidonia sp.
CAGCGGAGCGGACGGCTGCCTCCATCAGACAGGGCGTTCAACAACGGCTCGGAAACCTCTACTCAACTGTACTCGCCTCCCCGGGTACCGTTCTCTTACTCTTCATCGTCATCAGTGCGGTGTTCGCTCAACAGGGCATGGCGTTCCAACAACAAATTGACGATGACGTGGAAATTTTCCTACCCGATGGCGCCTCGTCGACAGAATTGTTGCTTGAGGTCAGAACGGAATGGTCCACCGACCTTGCCGTCATCTACATCAGGACGCCAAACGCCTACAACCCAGGAGACACAACCAACATCACAGACGAGTTGGTTCTGAATGAAATCAGTTGGATTGAGGGCGATGATCGCAACATCGATGGTGATTCCACAGGGCGGGGGATGGATTACGACAAAGACGACCACGGACGTAACGATGGCGTGCTTTGGATCATTTCGCCCGCACAGGTCATCAAGGAGATCAATTCAGCCGACGGCCGGTTCAACGCCTCGCTTTGTGACCACGGTGTCAATTCCCGGATGCCCTTTGGAGAACTGGATTGTTCGCAACTCTCAGGTGGCGGAGAATATGCCATCCCAAGCCAAGACCGTATCGACCAAATCATCGAAGAATCCGACGGCGCCTTTGACAGCCTCATCAAAGACACCAACGACATGGACCCAACCGTTGACAGCGACGGAGATGGAAACTACACCAACGACATGGACGGCGATGGTATTTGGGACACCACCGCCATCGTTGTTGGATTGCACCATGACCCATCGGTGACCGGGGATTGGGAAGACTTCTCTGCTATCCTCAACCATTTCCAAGCCATTATCGACGACCGACCGTCCGAATACCGTTCCACCGACATGACCGTGACGGGGTTGACCAAAGTTCTCGAGGATGTCTCCGATGCCATTTACGAAGACTTGCTGATGATTCTTCCGTGGTCGGTCTTGTTTACCGTGTTGGTGATCACCACGCTGCATCGCTCTGCGAAAGTGGTCGTCATCACCGGCACCCCGATTCTCATGGCATTGGCCATCACCTTCGGTTCATCGGTCATCATGAACATCACCCTCACACCGATGATCGTCGCCACGTTCCCGATACTGATTGGTCTCGGTGTGGACTATGCATTGCACATGGTCAACCGTATCGAGGAAGTACGTAGAAAAGAAATTGACAAGGCGCATGACGAAAACGAGCGACGACGGAAACGAGGCCAGCCTCCCAAAGACATTCCAGAGTTGTGGGACTTGGAGTTCTACAAGTCATGCGTCATGGAAATGACTCGCTCGACCGGAGTGGCCGTCTTTTTGTCCGCGATGACGACCATCGTCGGTTTCTCGGTGCTCATCGCCCCCCTCATCGTACCCATCAGTCCCATTCGCTCCGTTGGTGTGACCTTGGTCATCGGCATCTCATCGACGCTGATCTTGAGCATTGTCTTGGTGCCTACACTCGCATGGATGTTGAAGTTCAACAAACGCACCAACCCGAGCATGTGGAAAAACATCGGAAAAGCACCCGTCCGGGGCTTCCTCGTGATCTTGTTGCTCACCTCCGCCATCACCGCCTACGGTGTCGCGAACATGGACGAGTTGAACAAACCCATCACCGGGTCTTCGGAAGCACCTGACGGTATCGAATCGCTCAATTCCCTTGCCGAATACTCCCGCCAATTCAGCAGTGGACAAACATCCTTGTTCATCTACGATGCCGTCGAACGGCCAAACAACAATGGAACCGAAAACATACGCGACTTACCCGTCTTGGATTCCATCGACCACATGGAACAGCAAGTGGATGCAGTTGATGAAACCTCAACAACGAGCATCATCACCTTCCTCAAAGCCGTTCCTGCGACCATCACCTTGACCGAGGGGGTCACCATCGGGGACGGTTCGCTGTGGGATTTGTTGCACGACCCATGTTGGGAAAGCCAAAACCTGCTCGACCCCGATTGCGTAGGCTGGACCCTTGTCCCATTGAGCGAACGCGAAGACCTTCGAAAGGACATGGTGGCTGTTGCTTTTGATACCCTCTCGGCAGAGGTTCGCTCGATGCTGCTGAACGAAGAGGAAACAAAGGCCATCGTGTACGTCAACCAGCCGTACATGAACCTCAATGTCGCTGGTGAATTGAGGGAAGAAATCGACGAAATCCTTGGGGCTGGACCAGACCTTCTCAACACAAGAACCTCGTTGCTCACCGGAGGGCTGCCGGTTTCCTTGGACATCAACAAAGGCATCCACGACACCCAAACAACCACCACCTTGCTGACCCTTGTGGTTTTGACTCTGCTGCTGATGGTGGTGTTCCGCTCACCGCGCTTGGGCATCTACACCATGATTCCTGTCGCCGTGGTGATCCTTTGGCAACCTCTGCTGATGCGAAGTGGAGACGTGAACGTGAACATCTTCACTGCCATGATCGGGACCATCGTCTTTGGAATCGGCGTAGACGATTCCATTCACGTCATGCATCG
>JALRLQ010000166.1 GCA_023254365.1 Candidatus Poseidonia sp.
GCTCGCCGTTGAACTGGTCGAGTAGCCGTTGAGGACAAGGGCAGGCAGTTGAGGGACGAACTCTTCGTCATGATACCCGGTGAGGTTTTCACCGCTCTCGATGCTTGGGGTTGTTCCCGATGGATGGACAAACACAAGGAAGATGTGGTCGTTCATGGTCGTTGGACCCGTCCATGTGACCTGGTAACTGGCCGAGGCCGTGTTGGAAATGTTCCACATGGCGCTGTCGATCGTCGAGGCCGATATGGCGGCGTTGAAATCGTTCAAGACCGTATAGTTGGCCAACCACTCGTCGTAGTCAAGGGTGATCCATTGCACCGTGTAGGTGCTGGAGGTTGAGAGGTTGGAAAGTGAAATGTCGCCGGTGGTGGACGAGGTGACCGTGGCTTCCACCGATTCGAGGTAGAGTTCGTCGACATTGCTGTGAAGGAGCGTTCCGCTCGCCGACATCAGCGAAGCCGAAACGAACATCGTGCTCTCCCCCGGCATGGACTGGGTGGTGATGTTCAACGAATGCGTCGTTCCGTTGGCGGTGAAGTTTCCGGTCACGGGCGTGCTGGATGAAACGTTGCCGTCCAAGTACTCTTGGCCGTAGGAATGGTTGTATTGATACGTGGTGCCGTTGGTTAGCCCGCTGAAACTCAGCGTGGCCGAAGTGGTGTTCACGATGTTGACGTTCACGGTCTCAAACGTTTGGCCACCTCCGGGATTGTCCGTGGTGATGTCAATGCCGTAGGTGTTGGTAGCGCCGCTCCAGCCGTAGACTTCGATGTACGTCGTTTGATTGACGCTGGCCGTGACCTGCATGGTCTCGTCGTCGGTGGTGGAGGTCCCGCTGTCGAGGAAGCCTCCAAGGGACGTCTCCCAGCCAACATCAAGGTCGCCGTTAACATCCAGGAACGTGATGTTGGCGTAGTAGGTGGTTCCCGCAATCATGTAGACTTCGAAAAAGTCCCTGTCCGTGGTGGAATCGATCGAAAGCCCGGTACAGGTCAGTGGCAACATGTTGGCGGGCGAAGCCGTGGCGGTGCTGTCGTTGGGTTCCAAAATATCGGGATTGAGCGTGTTGTTGCCCGTGCAGTTGGTGATGACCCCGCCGCTCGGCCCACCGGAACCGTTGCCTCCGGTGCTGCTGACCGTGAACTTGTAGAGGTTCAAGGTCCATGACCCCGAGCCGTCGAAGCGGGACATTTCGATGTACACCATACCCCCGTGACCGGTCGTGGAGCCGTTGGTCGTGACCGATTCGGGGTTGCTGTTCCACGACATCGTCATCATGGTCATTGAACTGTCATACAAGGCCAAATCGAAATCGTTGGTCACGGTGGTTCCGTTCGTGAAGGTTGTGCTGCTCGGGAAGGAGAGGGTCGCCGCCAAGCCTTGGTTGCTGTTCAGGGCGACTCGAATGTAGTCCGCGTCGTCGCCCCAATCGAGTTCACCCGTTCCCGAGTAAGTGCTGCTGAAGATGTAATTCGTGATGTTGACCGTCATGTTGTCGGGCAAGTCGCCGCCGCTGTTGAGGTCGTTTTGGTTGGGCCCAACGGCCTGTACAGAAGGTGCCAATCCAGCGACCAAGGTCGCGAGCAAGAGCATGGCGGTGAGAGAACCCGATTTCAGTTGTTGACGGACAGCGGCGTGGCTCATGATTCAACCAATGCTGGTTAGTATTTCACTCCTACCACGACAAGCGCTTAAATCGCCGTTGGTGCAACGTGGCCGTCGCCCTTTTCGTCGGGTTGACGAACGCGGGACCACACGCCACCCATCAACTCGTCGTGGTGGGCTTGGCAATAGTGGAATCGGCGGTAGGCTTCTCGAAACGAATACGCTTTCTTGCCCGTGGCCACCAAGTAGCCTTCGGGGGAGAGACGGGAGACGATGGTCCCTTCTTCTCCGCATCCTGGAAGGTCGCACACCGGTGATTCGCTCATGATTCATCATCCCATCTACGCTACATTAACCCTTGCCCGAACCCATCCATCAAGACTCGTCCTCGTCGGTCGCATCCGGTTCGATAACCACCAACGGCACGTTCGCTTCAATGGCTTCACCTTCACTGCAATGAACGGTGGCCACGGTGCCTGAAACGGGGGCTTGAATTTCGTTTTGCATTTTCATCGCTTCGAGGATCAAGATGACTTGACCTTCTTCGACACGCTGACCTTCCGTCACTTCGACGGTGACGACCTTGCCGGGAATGTTGGCCGAAACCGTCCCTGATTTCTTCTTCTTACGACCGCCGGAGCGACGAGGTTTCGCCACCGACTCAACATCGGGCATCTCAATTTCAAACGTCTGCCCGTTCACCGTGGCGTTCCATACCGTTCCGTCCACGTCGAGGCTCACCTCGTATTCCGTTCCGTTGACCTTGACTTTGCGTACCTCTGTCATGCTGTTCACCTCCAAGGGGACCTTCCCGACCTTGCCCTCATCAAGGAAGGTTGACCGGTCAT
>JALRLQ010000167.1 GCA_023254365.1 Candidatus Poseidonia sp.
GATTTGAGACCAGTGAATGCCGGGTTCATAATCGATGAAGAGCTTCGCCAAATGGTTGCCACTGCGTTGCCATGGCAACCACAGGGTGTAAGCGGCGACCGACTGCATCATGGCTCGCATTCGGAAGTTGATCCACCCTGTCGCCCGGAGTGAGCGCATGCAGGCGTCAAAGAACGGCCATCCTGTTCTTCCTTCGGCCCAAGCAAGAAAACGATTCTCGTCGTCTCGTCGATCCAAGGCCTCGTCCAGTTCAGGGTTGATGGAACGCCCGTTCATGCTCGTTTCCATCTCCAGACGCTGAACAAAGTGACACCGCCAAGAAACTCGGGACGCAAAGGCGTCGATGTTCTTCCGGAACACGGCCACGTCCATACCCTCCGGCGGAGATTGACGCGCAGCCGTGATGGCGTGCTTGACCTGGCGAACGCTGAGAACCCCGCTGGTGAGGTAGGCGGACAACCTTGAGGAACCCTCCGGTGAAGTGGCCGGGTTGGAGATGGTAGGCAGATAGTCGAGAAATCGGGTGCTGAGGAAGGACTCGAGCCATGCATGGGCTGCTTTCTCTCCGGCTTCGAGTGTCGTTTGAACCAATTCGGTGTGGCACGGGAACAACCCTTCGCTGTGGTCGGTGCAAGCAAGGGTTGGGTGCCCAGGGAGGACGGTTGGCGCTTCAATGAGGGGTTGAACCATCCTTCGGTTTCGGATGCTGTTCCACCGGTCTCGGTCGTCCAAGCGGCGCACCACGCCGTTCCAAGGGTGTTCGTGCCATGCTACGGCGTTGGATTCGCACCAGGCCATTACACGCTTGTCTCGGTCCCACGACCACTGAAGACCCGTTTCTTCGTGGCTGTGCAGGCTCGTAATCGAGAAACGAGCGTGCAGTTGGTCGAGGATGTCTGATGGGCGTCCGACGTGGATCTGCATGGCCCCGCCCATCTCGTTGACCTGGCCGAGGAGTGCACGAGCATTCGCGAGGTCCCAAGCAGTATGGAGCACGGATTCGTCCGGTTGCTCCATGCGTTCAGGTTCCACCACGTACAGCAACAACACGTCTTCCTCACCAGCAAGGGCTTCTGCGAGGGGGGCGTGGTCCGATACCCGGAGGTCATGCTTGAGCCAGACCACCCGCATGACCACAGAGCCGCTGGCTTCTCTCAAGAACCGTTGTGCAAAGGCAGGTGGTTTCCTGTTGCGATGAGGGGGAATATGCCAAGGATGAATCTATAGAGTGGTGGCGTGTCGAGCCAAAAACCGAGATGATGAGAAGTGAATCGGTTTTCGCGCACGGGCCACTCCGATGATGCTTATCATTAGGAAAAGGAGTGGACGTGCCGAGCCAATGCCCGAGGCATTGAGTAACTCATCGGGCATGGCGCACGTCCAACAGACTCGCTATGAATGGTTTCTGGTGGACGTGCCGAGCCAACAAACTTGACCGAAATGCTGCGTTGCAAGTTTGTGGCAGCACAGTCCACTCCGTTCATGTTAATCGTGAGGGAAAGGAGTGGACGTGCCGAGATTTGAACTCGGGGCCTCTACCATGCCAAGGTAGCGATCTTCCAACTGATCTACACGCCCGTTAGGGTGCTTTCGCAACCCGCCGACTCGCCTCGCCATCATAAGGATTCCCGACTTTCATCCCGCCGTTGAACCATCACCTCGCGGCATCGCCAAGGGCATGAAGCCTCATGAAGGGGGCTTGCTTCGCCAATCGTATGGGCGAGGCAAAGCGAGGTCCGCTGGCCGACACGCCCGTGCCGACCCATCCCCCTGTCGTTCCCGAAGACGTGGTTGACGAGGTGCTGGCTGCTCTCTCGGGTCATGTTGAAGCGGTGTTTTTGCCGTGGATCGCCGACCGATTTACCGTGGAATGGCTTGATGTTGACGACGACAGGCTCGGCATGACGCGTTTTGAAGCCGGTAGCAACGAACTGATTCGCCGTCGCACACTTCGCCTTGACCCCGGTGCGGTGATCATCGGGCTTCACCCCGCGCTGCTCGAAGACGAGGCCCTGTATCGCCACACCTTTGCTCATGAATTGTTTCACGCTGCGGGTTTGACGTTGCACTCTGAATTGCACGACCGACTGACCAATCAGGTGGCACCCTCGCCGGCGATGAAGGATTCGCCGTTGCTTCAACGGATGCGCTCAGCGGTGCTCGACACCCTGAAGGTGCAGGAGTGGACGTGCAAGCAGTGCGGTTTCTCGTGGAAACGGACGACGGTGCGCAAACCGACTCGATGCTTGAAGTGCGCAAGGCCGATGTGAGGTTGGCATACAGTTCATGTATGGTCGGCTCCGCCCAAAGGCTGGACGTATAGTGTAGTTGGATATCACTCTAGCCTTCTAAGCTGGAAACCCGGGTTCGAATCCTGGTACGTCCGCCAAGGTGTACTTCTCACTGAGCAACCGCACGGTGGGATTTGGACTCTTTGCCTTTGCCAG
>JALRLQ010000168.1 GCA_023254365.1 Candidatus Poseidonia sp.
GCTTCTTCGATACGGATGGCTGCTACGAGTTCACGCTGACCGTGACCAACGTCAATCTAGGTGGCGATCACTCCACGACCTTCACCGTGGTGGATTCCTGGGACATCAATTGGAATGCTGGAGGAGCAGCAGCCAACGAATATCCTACCTGCTGATTTCGTTCACTCCAGGGACGCAGGGAAAACGCTCAAGGCGTTTCTTGCTAACGGGCCTCCATGGCTGAGCCGTTTTGGGGTCAACCCGACGCCATTGAAGATGAGGTGGTCGTTCATGAAGAGGGCCCTACACCAACGGAGCCGCAGGCCACGCAACGGGTGGACGAGCAAGTCATCGAAGGTCCCGCGTGGATCTTGGTCCTCGGGCTGGTGTGTTTCGCCATCATGGTCGTGGCCGTCGTTGTTGATGTCCTCGGTGGTGGATCGGAACCAGGTGAATACGCAGAAATAGGCTTCGTCTTTTTCATTGTGAGCATCGTGTTGCCCATCAAGGGATACATGGAATACAACAAGTCCATGGTTATCTCGTGGGACACCGTTTCGCATCACCTCAATGTGGCCTTTGCCTCACGACAATTGGAAGGTCGGAAGACCTTCTTTTCCTACGACATGCAACCGGGTGACGACGTCCGGTTCGAGAAGCACACCGAAGCTGGCGCTGGGGTGGACAGCTCAAGCACGACCACGTATTGGGTGGAGGTTCATCGCCGAGACGGAACCGTTGCGGTTGATACCCCCGTTTTTTCGTTGGACTACTGGAACCGTCTCCGCCCCATCCTTCTGGGTTACCAAGGTAAGGTGAACGCATCTGCAACGCAGCAGGAGGCCGAAACCGTTCAAGCCTCGTCTTCGGGCGAGAAGTCGTAGATTGACTCGCCATCGTTCCCTTCGGTGTCGGACCCTTCACCGTCCTCGCTTGGCTCAACCTCGGGCATGTCCATCACCTCATGGCCAACGTAGGTTTTCTGTTGCTTTCTACTTTGGGAGGCCACGAACAGGGCGAGCCCAGCAAATCCAAGCAACGCCATCAACCAAATGATGATCGGCGTTTCTTCCACCTCCTCGGCGTATTCCCAGGTGATGGTCTCTGAGGAGGCTCCGTCCAAATTCACGACCATGCTCGAAATCTCATTGAGATTGGCGGGCAAGAGCGGTTTGCAGGTCAGCACGCTTTCACCCGAATCGTAAGCATACCACGACAAAGCGACATCCTTGGTCTCCCCTGCCGCCAAGGAAACGCTGACTTGCGTGGTTTCAGCGATGTCGTCGCCGACGTAACACCAAACGTTCACCAAACCGGTGAGCGAGGCGTTGCCCGTGTTGGTGACGGTCGCTATCAAGACGATGCTGCTGTTCACCGTGGCCGTGTTGGCTTCCGCTTTGAGTTCGGTCACGGCTATGAACGGCAGGTCCAGATGCATCGTGCCGATGCTCGTGGTGGGGGCAGCGACGGTGGTCGAATAGGTGCCCCAACTGCTGCTGATGGAGAGGGTGATGGTGGCGTCTTCTTGGTGCACGACCCCGTTCCCGTCCATCCACTCGACGATGCGCTTGTGTTCGTTCGTCGCTCCCGGCCCCACGAGGACGATGTTGCCGTTTTCATCGGTCAAATCGTTCCAGTTGCTCGACCCCCACCCGATGCCGCTGATGTCAAGGCTGCCGTTCGGGATGTTGGTTTCCAAGGTTCGAGATGGCAAGAGGCGAATCCATGCATCCGTGGTGCCACCGGTGCCCACGCTGTTGGTGTAGGTGATGGGGGCTTGGTCGTGGACGATGATGTCTTCATCGCTTCGTGAACCGTCGATGACGGAGTTCAGCACCGTCACGGTGGAGGTAGCGGCGGCATCAACAGGGGCACTTCCGGTGAGGGCCGCGTTGTCAAAACGACACAGGGCATGGCAGGTGATGTTGGCCCCCTCAACGCTGGATGAGGTGACGGTCAGGTCGCCGTGGGCCACGATGTCGTAGGCCGATTGGAACCAATAGAGCGGGGCGTCCGAGGCATTGATGTCTTGCGCCATCAACGTGGCTGTGTCACCGCCGCTGTGGATGGCCTTGGCCCACAGCACGTAGGTTGGCGTGAAGTAGTATGAATCGAAGGAAACATCGAGTACGGTCCCGTTCAGTGGGGCATCAAATTGAACCATGTCGAGGCCCGATGCGTTGACCGTCGTGTCGCCCAGCGAGACGTTCATTTTCATATCAAGGGGAATGATGTGGTCAAATTTGAGTTGCACCACGCCTTCTTCGGCCAGGTCGCCAAACTCAAGGCTCAACCGTGCAAACATGCTGTTGACCATGAGTCCTGCATTGAGGTCGTTGCTGAGCAGGGCACCGTTGGTGACGACCAGCTGGCCCCCTTCCTCGACCGTGATGGACGATCCCGTCTCCATCGTGATGTTGGCACTGACGGTGAGCGATGAACCGCTTTCAACGATGACGTGAC
>JALRLQ010000169.1 GCA_023254365.1 Candidatus Poseidonia sp.
GCGTGGCTTTTTCCGCAACTGCCAACATCATTCTTAATGTGGTTCCCGGTGTAGCCGATTTTGACTTATGGCAGTCTGTAGTTGACGGGGCAAAACTCCCTCTTAACGCAGCCATGGACCCCATCACCTTCGGGTACGTTGAAGATGCTGACGCTGCAACGATTTACGGAAACGGATCCATCTGGACGGTTTCCTCTAGCAGTGTACTTTCCTCGATCAGCCCACAGCGCACCACCGCAAACAACTCGATGTTCAGCGAGGATGTGTTTTTCTTCGCTTCTGGGGTCTGCGCTTTGTCCATGCACAACATCAGCAACGGAACCACCTGGGAGGCGTTCGACGTTTCAGGGTGTACTACAAGTTCCCAATTCTACCGTTCGTTTTTCCTCCTTGGCCAGACGTTCATTTTTGAGATCTTTGATGGCACCTCTAAGGGGCAAATTTGGGCACATAACGTCTCCAATGCCACCACATGGCGAGTTGGAGGGGGCACCTATTCGAACGGAGCGGTGAGGACCGACAGTGCACTGTTCCAATACGGCAACGATGTGTGGTTCTATTCAACTCGTCAACTGTACAGGATCAACGGTTCCAGCTTTGTCGTTGAACAACGCTCAGATTTTTCGGGCGGTTCTATACCAGACTATCATACTGGGTGGGCCTCTTCCAACGGCAGCATCTACTTTGGAGGGGATCCAGAAAGCGTTGGCCGTGAGTTGTACCGCCACGACGTGACCTCAAACCAAACTTACCTCGTCACGGACCTCAATCCCTCAGGGGACGGCGTATACAGCATCCGGTCCGTTTCGGACGATGTGCTGTGGCTACGGGGACGCAACTCATCGTCAACTGGAGCCTCATTATGGGTTCACAACACCACCTCGAATCAAACATACCAACTCTCAACCATCTCTCCATCACTGAGTAACGTGGTCGTGGACGATGATGTGGTGTACTTTTACGCCTCGACGACTGGCACCGGGTCGGAACCTCATGCATACAGTTTGGCCAACAATTCAACATGGCTTCTGAAGGACATTTTCCCGGGGAGCACTGGAAGCTCTGCACCAAGCACCTCCGCACGTTTCGCATCCCCCCTGCAAGCACACAACGGTTTGCTGTACATGCTACGCGATGGTGGTGCCTCTCAAGGCGATGAAGAAGTGTGGGTGTACGACCCCTCAACGACTGAGACGTATCGAGTATCGGACATAGCGGGCTCAGACGAGGTGGTCAATATCATCGGTGCAGCCGGTGACACGGTCTACTTCACGACGGAAAAGACCGGATATTGTTGTTACATGTACGCTCATTCCTCAACAACCAACAGCACATATGAGTTAACCAACTTCCCTGACGGTCGATACTACCTAACCGGAGCCAGATTCTTCCTGCCAATCAACGGTACTGTGTACATGAACGGAGATTATCAGCCTTCAGGGTTGGTCGCGTGGTCGCCGGATGTTCTCACGACGAAGGCAACGCCGGTCTCGGGAGCAACCTGTAGCGTTTCGCCGACGTTGCCCTCCGGATTGGCGTTGAATCAAGGCAATTGCACCGTGAGCGGGACGCCAACCGACATCACGTCTCAAACCAATTACACCCTGACGGCGACCATCAACGGGCAAACCTACGGGGCAACCTTCTGGCTGAATACAGGTTATCTGCCACTGACACCCAGCGTTGCTGACCTCGACGCCACCGTTGGAGCACCGATTGAACCGATCACCTTCGGTATTCCAACGGGCGCAAAGGCCGGCGACGGAGGGTACGATGCACCCTACAAGAGCAACTATTCAACCATGCTTGCGGGCGACTACCACTCCTGCGCCGTGCTCGGCGACGGCTCCATGGCGTGTTGGGGCGACAACGGCTACCGCCAGTTGGGTGACGGAACGACAACGGACCGCTCCACGCCCGTTTCAGTGAACCTCCCTGCAGGTAGTTCTGTTGCTTCCATTCCAGCCTATGCGGCCGACCACAGTTGTGCCATCCTTGACAACGGATCGGTGTATTGCTGGGGACTTGGTTCTGCCTTCTCGACAGGATCCTCGGTGAGCACCCCCCAACACCTCCCGCTCCCTGCAGGACGTACTCCCGTATCCATAGAAGCCGACCACCATTCCACGTGCGTGATCCTCGACAACGGGTCGATGATGTGCGTTGGAGGCAACACATACAACAGGTTGGGGTACAACGGTTCTGCGACGGGCACCTTCGCCTATGTGGAGTACCTTCCGCAGGGCGCCATCGTTGTGGACATGTCGCTGAGCGAGAATTCTGCATGTGCGTTACTTGATGACGGCGATGTGTGGTGTTGGGGATCTAACAACTACGAAGCACTCGGCGTCTCTGGTGGAGGAACCACCTACAACTACGCCGTCCAACCGAACATCCCCTCCGGAAACATTACGGCCATCGAAGGCCATGTCCGTGGGCA
>JALRLQ010000016.1 GCA_023254365.1 Candidatus Poseidonia sp.
TGTGCTCTTCCGATCTCAACCTCTTGGGCCAAACGTTGCAATTCGGTTCGGTCAACCATGCCGTTCACCCTTCCGAACCCTTCGGGGTTGAAGAAGGCCGCGACGCCGTTCACTCTTCTTCGGCTTGCGGTGCAATCGTGCCACCTTGAGCAGCAATCTGCTCACGGAAATGGTGGAGCACTGCCGGCTCAGTGGACGTTCGGGGGTCGATTTCAGAAACGCTTGCGATGTTGACGGTGCGTCGCTTAATGCGGTGACGTGAGCCGAGGATGGAAAAGGCATAATCTGTCGCTGCATCGGCGTCTTCAGCAGGAATATCGTAGGTAAACGGCTGTCGTTGGGAGCCAAAGGGCGCTGTTCCACTCACTCGGTAGGCCTTCATCGGGGTGGCCGACTTGCCATTCATCCTTAAACGCGCTGGCGCGTCCCTCGCTGAACGAGGCACCGATAGATTGAGGCAAAAACCAACCTTGGTCGTGACATGCGGCGAGCGGGATTGATGCTTCTCGTGTTGCTGGCGCCGCTGGTCTCTGGGCTCCACGTCCCACCGCCCTCCCTTTCGCCGAGTACGTTGCCGTTTGACGGTCAGGAGCGGTTGCTGGTGCTCGACGAAGGCTACTGGACCTCGGCCCATTGGGCGGTGCTCGTTGAACACGGCCTCCAACCGCTTCGTTCCGTTTCTCCAACGGCGTTGTTGGTCTGGGGCGACGGGCCGCTTCCTCATTCCGTCAATGCGAAGGAGGTGGTGTTTGACGATGCGAAGTACCTGCACCCGCTGGACGCCATCGGGCCAGAACAACGAATGGTCAAGGTGGTGTTTGAACCAAGACTGCCTTCCTCCGCCACGCATCAATTGCAGAACCGTATCCTCGCCATGGGCGGACTGGTGGAGGGGGTTGAGGTGGGTGTTGGGTCCCTGCCCGGTTACGCCACGGTTGCCCTGCCGGATGTCGCTCTTGTCGACCGTCTGCTTGACCTGCCGGGCGTCTTGTGGATTGAACCGGTGCTCCCTGCCAAGGCTCGTAACGGCCCTTCCTCTTCCTCACTCCAAAACGGCGACATCGTCACTGAACCCTTCTGGGCCTACGGAATCAACGGGTCAGGTGTCGTCTTGGGGGTCGCCGATAGCGGCATTGATGCAGACCATGCCTGCTTCCGAAATGCCACAAACGGCACCTCGCCTCATGCTGAACAAGGGGCAGCGTTTCCGGCGGTCGGGGCCTTTGGTCAAGAACATCGGAAAATCCTCTATCTCAACACAACCATCGACGACAACGACACACCCGGTGACAGCGACTACCGTCACGGCACCCACGTCATCGGTTCGCTTGCCTGTCACGACGTGTTTGCCTACCGCAACGGAGAGGGGCCGAACAACGGAACATCGTTGGCTCACGGTGCCAAACTGGTGATTCAAGACATCGTCTCGTCCGAAGGTTGGCAGCCTCCTGCCGTCGACGAATTGCTTTGGGAGGCTTCGGCTCACGGGGCGGTGATCCATTCCAATTCTTGGGGTGACGACACCACGGCGTACACGGAACGCACGGGACGGTTTGACGGATATGCACGTGCCATGCCGTGGTCGTTGGCGCTGATCGCTCCTGGAAATTCGGGAGAAGGGGTCTTGGAGCCCGCCAACGGAAGGAACGTTGTCGCCATCAGTGCATCATCGAACCATGCTGAGCCGGAGCGATGGGGTGCAACCTCGTACGGCCCCACCGAAGCGGGGACGGACGGGATTTTCTTGTTGGCTCCGGGAGCCTCAGTGTCCTCGGCCGCGGCGGATGGGTTTTGGAACACCAACAACAACAACCTGCGAACATCTTCGGGGACCAGCATGGCCACGCCCCTCGCTGCCGGAGCGACGGGCCTCATCCAGCAACTGTACGAAGAAGGGTGGATTGTCGGGCCCCGCGAAGCGCTCCAACCCACCCTGGTTGACCAACCCGCTTGGGTTGAGGAAGAGGTCGTCGACACCTATCTTCTCGGGAGCGGTTTCACGCCTTCTGGCCCGCTGCTGCGCGCTTCGCTGGCACTGGCCGCAACACCGTTGAACGAAACGGTCCGTAACGGCGGCGCGGGTGGAGTTGACTTGCACAACCCCTACGACGGTTGGGGATTGCTCAACCTCAGTCGTTTGATCAACATCGATGACCTCGCCAACGGGTCCTCGCCTTCATCCTCGTTGTGGGTTCACGACAGTTACCGATTGGTTGACAGCGATGTTGGCACCTGGTTTGACGGTCATGCTTCGCAAACCAACAACCTCACCGCTTTTGCCCAACAGCCTTGGAATGGAGAAGGGGCTGCAGGTCCATTTTTGCAAACGAGTGATGTGTTTCGCCACCGATTCACACCCCAAGAGAACGAGCATGTTCGCATCCGTCTCGCCTTTCCAGCTCAACCCGAGCCGGCTCTTGTGGACGACCTGCAGCTCCGAGTGGTTCTCGAAGACGGTACTGTTTTGCTGCCCGACCGTCTTCAGGCGGACGGTTTGCCAACGCAATTTTATGCAACGGTGGCGGATTTGAACAACACCGAACAATTTCCTTCAACAAACGAAACCGTGGTGGGAATCGATGTGCCTGCCTCCTACCTCAACGGTTCATCGTGGTTTGATGTCAGCGTGGTGGCGCGCTATGTTCAGCCCGGTGGTGTGCCGGGTTCGGTTGGATTGGACGGAGATGCTGTCGGCTTTGCGCTCGTCATTCAGGGTGTTGACAGGGACTCGGCCGACCACCTCGACGGGGACGGGGATGGTGTGGCTAACATCGACGACCTCTGTCCACTCGAAGATGCGTCGCTGGCCGACGAAAATGGCGACGGCTGTCTTGATGATGACGATGATGACGGCGTCATCAACCCCCTTGATGTGTGCCCACTTGTCGATGCCTCAGGTTACGACGCCGATGCAGACGGTTGTTTGGATGACGGGGATGGAGACGGCGTGACCGACGACATCGATGAGTGTGAAACACCAGACCTCGCTTGGCCCGTGAACAGCACAGGATGCTATCCCTTGGACGACCCCCCAAGGCTGGCGATGACCGTTGTCCCTGAAAGCAACGGCTCCTTGGATGGAGTCATCAGCATCGAATGGACCATGGAGGACGATGATGGCGATGGAGCGCTTGTCGTGTTTGCATGGGTGCTTCAGGAACAGCCCAACATCACCTTGGTCGCTTGTTCACAAACCAGCATGCCCTCTGTGACGTATACCTGTTCGTGGGCCTTCCCGAACGACTTGCCTGCACTGTATCGGCGCGGTGAAGCCTACGATCTTCGAGCAACCATCGTGACGAACAATGCATCTCCAGCGGCCTTCAAGTCATCAACCGAACTTGAAATCGTCACCAATCGAACCATCCCGCTGCTCGAGATCGATGTCCCGAACGACACGCAACAGCCGAGCGGTGCCATCGACCTCCTTTCACTGGGCGTGCTCGGTTTGCTCATTGGGGTGGCGTTCATGCGGTTTTACCGCTCCAAGATACCTGCGAAGAGAGGTGAGAAACCGCCACCCCCGTTTAGCGCCGGCGCTGGCGAAGAAGAACGATAAGTGTGACATTAAAAATCAGTTACTGCGTTCCATTTTTTGATAAAATCGGCCCCAACATACGCCAAAATCGCGAGGTGAACCTTGAAGTCCAGTGCCATGCTCGGTTAACCATCCCACGTGGAAAAGGTGAACAAAATGAGCGACCGCCTGTATGTTGGAATTGACCTTGGAACCTATCAATCGACCATCGCCTCAAGCGCTGGCAAACTGCACACCGTTGAGACCGTCGTCGGTCGGCCAAAGGATCCCGTTGCTCGCAACTTCCTCGGCAAAGATGTCTTGTTTGGCGACGATGCTCTCAAGAACAAGCTCGCTTGCAACCTCTATCGCCCCATGGCGGCCGGTGTCACGCAAGACGACGAGGCCAATTTGGCCGCTGCCAAAGCCTTCGTTTCCCATCTGCTTGAGACCGTGGACCCCGAAGAATACGACGAGGTGCTTGGCGTCATTTGTTCGCCAAGCCACGTTTCCTTCACCGACAAGAGCAACCTTGTCGCCACCCTCCGTGGCCAAGTCAACGCCATCATGGTCGTGACCGAACCGTTCGCCACCGCTTACGGTATCGATGAAATCGCTGGCTCAATCGTCGTCGATATCGGCGCCGGTACCACCGACATCGCTCGTGTCTACGGAACCTTCCCCACCGATGAGGACCAAGTGACCATCACCGAAGCCGGCGACTGGTTGGACAACGAATTGATGGTGCTCATCCAAAAGAAGTACACGGGCGCCCAGGTGACCAAGGACATGGTTCGAAAATGGAAGGAAGCTTCTTCCTACGTTGGTGGCGACACCCGCGAAGTGACGGTGGAGTTGTCCGTTGAAGGAAAGCGCCAAGTTGTTGATATCGGTGACTTGATTCAAGAAGCCTGTGAATTGATCATCCCTAAGATCGGGAACGCCATCAAGAAAATCGTTGCTGGTGCAGACCCCGAATACCAACAAGTCCTCCGCAACAACATCATTCTCTCCGGCGGCGGTTCCCTGATCGAAGGTTGTGCAGCACGCATTGCCAAAGAAATTGCCGACATCGGTGACGTCAAGGTCTGGTGCGTGGAAGACCCCATCAACTCCGTTGCAACGGGTGCTTTGAAGCTCGCCAGCGAAATGCCTGACGACATGTACACCGCCATCAACTGATTCGGCGTTCCAAACTGGGTGCGAAATACGCCCTCACGGGTCGATGACCTGCGGGAAGGTTCAAGTGTGGTAAATCTGCGATGCCGGTCGTATGGCCGTAGAGAGTTCATCACCGAGCGACAGTCGACGGGTAGGAAACTCGTCCAACGATGAGCGTGCTGCGCTCGAGGGTATGCTCAAGGGTTACCCGGTGGAACAACTCGTTGATGAGGTGCTGGTCGCCTGGGATGAATTGGGTCGACGCAACGACGAACTGGTTGCCGTCAAGCAGCGCCTGCGTGTGGTTGAACTGGACCTCGCTGAACGCCAAGACAACGTGGCTCCTGAGGTCGCTCGACTCGCTGAGGCTGAGCAAACGCTGAAGGATAACGACGCGAAAATCATCCACTTGGAACGAATGCTGGAGGACAGCAAAGCAGAACTGGCTGCGCAACAATCCTCCCTTTCCCATGAAGAGCGAAGTGCCATGGAAAACGAAGTTGCCCAACTTCGCGACCTCACCACACAACAAGACGAAGTGATCGGTGAAATGGAAGGTCGGATTTCACAAATGGTTGATGCGTTGGAAAAAGCAGCCGACGCCGGGCTGACCTCTGTAACGGCAGAGGAAGTCCGTTTGCTCAAGCAACAGGTGGACGAACGCCAACGCCAATTGGATGTTGAAAAGGCTGCATCGGCAGCTCTCGAGGAAGAGCGCCAGCGCCTGCGGGACATCGCTGACCGGTTGCGCGGCCTCCTCGATGCCCGAGACCGTCGACTCGGTGAGTTGGAAGAACAACTCGAGCGCGTGATGCAAGGACCTCGCTCTGTGTCAGCAGAACACGATTACCTCGTTGAACAAATTGAGGAATTGAAGCGCCGTCTGCTTGAGCGAAATCGAGAGTATGAATCGCTTCGACGGCGTGAACGCCGCCTGCACAACGACGTGTTTGAACGCGACGAGCGTCTGCAACAAATGACCCTCACCATGACGGATTTGGAAGCCGCCCTTCAGGACCGCACCGCCGAATTGCGAGAATTGGAAGAACAGCGAAGTTCCATGGAGCACGAACTCCATTCCGCTCGACGCAGTGAACGAACCCGAGAGGTCGTTGGCCGTGTCTTTGCTGACTCGCTATCGCTGGTACGAAGCCACGAAAGTCGTGAGTTGAAGCGAGAGTTGTACGCCAACGCTCCCGATGTCGAACGAACGATCAAGGCCCCCTCCACTGAAGACATGGTCAAACTCGCAGAAGGCGACGAGGTTGAACTCGAGAAAGGGGAAACCGTGATTGAACAGGGAATGGAAGTGGACGGTGTTCGCCCACCTTCACCCGGAGGCACGGGTGACCCGGCGGTCTTCGATGAAGACGAAACCGAGTGATTCATGCTTTGCAGGCTTGGACCAATTCGGTCAGTCGTGTACGCAACTCATCCATTGAGGCTGCATCTTCCGTGATGGTTCCTGTGACAATCCAATGGGCACCAGCGCGTACAGCACGTTGCACGTCGGCGGCTGTCCGCAGACCGCCTCCCACGAGAAGGGTCAGGCCTTCCACGCCGGCGGCGCTTTGAATCAACGCCTCGGCGACAGGCGATGATGCTCCGCTGCCCGCCTCCAAATACAGGAGTGAAAAGCCGTACATCTTGGCGCACAGCGCATAAGCATGGACCAAGTCCGTGTCCTCAGGTTGAATCAGTTCCGCTGCTCCCACCTCGCCCACACGTCCTCCGGGAGCACACACGAGATAGCCTGTGGGCAGAGCTTCGACACCGAATTGCTTCAGATACGGTGCTCCGCGTACTTGTTCGCCGACAAGGAATTCTCGCTTGGTGGAGTTCATGAGCATCATGAACGTGATGGCGTCTGCAGCAGGCGAAAGCGCATGGGCTCCGCCCGGAAACAACACCACCGGGACGTCCCATCTCGACTCCTCGCCGTCCGGGTCTTGACTTGATGCGAACATGCGCAGTTCAAACGCTTCCTGAATGGCCTGGCAGGTCGCATGAACCACCGTGTCGGGTGTGTCGGTTGAGCCCCCGACGAAAATCATCTGCGAACCACACTCCACCGCCAACATGGCTCGTTGTGCAGCGACGTCCGGCGATTGTTTAGCTGGGTCGATGAGCGTGATGTGGCGAGCGCCCGACGAGGTCTCGCAGACCTTCTCAAGAACGGTTCGGTCACCGACGTTCATGGCGCTCGGCCTGTGGTCAGCGGGGAAAGGGCATAGGGCTTGCGCCGTTGCGAAAGAAAGGGGAGTGTTCTCAAGGGTTCGTCCTCTCGGGGGGTCATGGGCGAAGGTGGGCCGTTTCGGCGATTGCTCGCCTACATGCGTCCGCACAGAGGCACGGTGAGATTAGCGGCCTTCTGTTCCATCCTGAACAAGATTTGGGACTTGGCCCCGCCATTGCTGATCGGTCTTGCCGTTGATGTGGTGGTGCTCAGGGAAGATTCGACCATGGCATCCTTTGGACTTGTTGACCCGTGGCACCAACTGGTTGCTCTTTCCGTTCTCACCTTCCTCATTTGGGGCCTCGAATCGTTGTTTGAATACTTCTACGGCGTGTTGTGGAGAAACCTTGCGCAAACCGTCCAGCACGAATTGCGCCTGGACACGTTCAACCATGTTCAACAACAAGGTATGGCGTGGTTTGACGAGCGTCAGAAAGGCGATATTCTCGCCATCCTTAACGACGACATCAACCAGTTGGAACGGTTCTTGGACAAGGGAGCCAACGATTTGTTGCAGGTCAGCACAACCGTCCTCGTCGTCGGCGCTGTCTTTCTTGCCATCTCGTGGCAGGTGGCACTCTTCGCCGTCTTGCCCATCCCCATCATCGTCTGGGGCTCCTTCCGATACCAGCGTAGTCTGGAGCCGAGGTATGCCAAGGTTCGGGCCGCAGCCGGGCAAATGAACGCCTTGCTGGAAAACGACCTTTCGGGCATGTCCACCGTTCAATCCTTCACCGCTGAAGCCAACGAATTGCGACGAGTTGAAGAGCTCAGCAACGTGTATCGGGAAGCCAATCGCGAGGCGATTCGCCTCTCCGCTGCCTTCACGCCGCTGATTCGCATGGCGATTTTGGTCGGCTTTACCGCTACGCTGCTATTGGGGGGCTGGATGACGTTGGAGGGGACCATGGCTGTCGGGGCCTATTCCGTGCTCGTGTTCATGACACAGCGGTTGCTTTGGCCGTTGACGCGCCTGGGCGAAACCTTCGATTTGTACCAGCGAGCCATGGCTTCTTCAACGCGAGTATTGGACGTGCTGGGGTCGCCCACCGAGCTTGTGCAAGGCGATGTTGCTCCCGAGCGCCCCGACATTGTTGCAAGCGATGTCGTGCTGGAAAACCTGACCTTCCAATACCCCGGGCGTGAACCGTTGTTCAACAACCTGTCCCTGACCTTCAAAGCAGGCACCACGACAGGGGTTGTGGGCTCGACGGGTGCTGGAAAAACCACGCTCGTCCGCCTCTTGCTTCGGTTTGCGGAACCCGCCCAAGGCGGTGTACGTTGGTGTGATTCGGCGATTGAAGACTGGGATTTGCATACCCTCCGTTCTTCAATCGCCTTGGTCGACCAGCACATCACCCTGTTCCCAACCACGATCCTGGAAAACATTCGCTACGGGAATCCACAAGCCTCGGATGAAGAGGTTCGGCAAGCCGCAGAAGTGGCCGAGGCTGTTGAATTTGTTGAAGCACTTCCCGACCGATGGGACACGCTTGTTGGCGAAGGAGGGCATCGCCTTTCCGGCGGACAGCGTCAACGCGTTGCCATTGCCCGCGCCGTCCTCAAAGACGCCCCGCTGTTGATTTTGGACGAGGCAACGTCGGCGGTTGACAACGAGACCGAGGCGGCTCTCCAACGAAGCATCCATCGCATTTCGCAAAATCGCACGACCGTGGTGATCGCCCATCGACTCTCAACGGTTCGCAACGCCGACCGCATCCTCGTTTTGGAAGACGGTGTCGTGGTCGAGGACGGCGCCCACGAAGTCTTGCTCGGGATGAATGGGGTGTATGCACGACTTTGGGCTGTGCAAACGGGTGAGGTAAGAAACCGTTAAAATCACGCGCGAGAATGTTGCAAAAATACACCCATTTATATACTCAATCAATTGAATCGGCGCTTGAGAACCATGCTAACTGAAAAATTCTCGAAAACAACGAGCCTGCTTTTGATTGCCACACTCACCCTCGCGCTGGCCGGTACGGTCAGCGCTGAGATCGTGAACCCGGCGGAGAAATACGATGGTGAGCCACTGAAGTTGCTCACCTTCTTCTTGTTCTTCGTTGGTTACATCTCCATGGGTGCTGCCTTCGTCTTCTTCATGTCGGAGCGCAACAGCGTGGCGCCCCAATACCGAACGACCATGACCATCTCGGCCTTGATCGTCGGTATCGCCGCCTTCCACTACTACTACATGCGCGGCGTGTACACCGAACTCGGTGACGTTTCGGTCGAGTACCGCTACATGGACTGGATCATCACCGTCCCGTTGATGGCCCTCAAGTTCCCTTCCCTGGTCGGAAAGGACGCCATCACCGACGAGAAGTTCCTCGGAATGGGCTTCACCGGTGTTTGTTTCACCGGCGCCCTCATCATGATTGGATTCGGCTACCTCGGCGAAGCCGGTGTCCTCGGTGAAGTCATGGGTGCTACCGCTGGCGGATGGGCTGGACTCATCCTCGGTGGTGTTGGCTGGCTCATGATCATCGTTGCAACCGGTACCCCTTGGTCCTCCGGTAAGGGCGTCGACAACAGCAAGATTGCTCCTGAACTCCTCTGGAGTGCCAACGCTCTGCGCTGGTTCATCGTGGTCGGCTGGATCATCTACCCCATCGGCTACCTCTGGTCCCCCGGTGCTGACCTCGGCCTCGGTGACGGCAACCAAGAACTCCTCGCTGTGTTCTACAACATTGCCGACATGATCAACAAGATCGGTTTCGGTATCGTTGCCTGGATGGGTGCTAAGAAGGCTACTGAAGCCTTGGCAGCCGCTGAGTGAAACCAACCGTACGGTTCTCCAACCACCCGCGGGGTGGCTTCGGCCACCCTGCACCGGTGGATTGGGTGTTGCGCTTGATGTGACGAAGCCTATAGGCGCCGTCCTCCTCGAAACACCATGGAAGTAGACCTGATTTTGGGCCTCGCCTCCGCCGGCCTCGTGCTCGGCGTGGTTGAAGGTATCAAACCGGGACCCTTGCTGACCATGGTGATTCGGGAAACGTTGAGCGGTGGACTTCGAGCCGGTCTTTGGACCGCTGCAGCCCCAGTGTTCTCCGACGGTCCGCTGATCCTTGTCAGCATCGTTGCGGCAGCGTGGATAGCGACCAACGCTTCGGTGTTGTTGGCCATCACCATCGCTGGAGCACTGTTTCTGGCGAAGATGGGGTGGGATTGCTTCCACATGGATATGCCCTCGCTCGATGGTGAAGGGACTGTCCCAACGGCTTCGTTTCTGCGTGGTATCACGACCAACCTGCTCAACCCCAACGTGTACGTGTTTTGGTTCTTGATCGGTGGGCCCCTCATGGCCTCCGTCGTGGACGAAGAGGTTCTCGCTCCCGTTGCATACGCCGTCTCGTTTCTTGTCAGCATCATCCTGACCAAAGCGACCATCGCCTACCTCATCCACCGAGCCAGTGAAGGCATTTCTCCGACGACTTACCGGCGCCTGCTGGCCGGTTGCGGTGTGGTGATGTTGGGGTTTTCAGCGTTCTACGTGCTCACTGCTGTTCGCCTTCTGAGCTGAATTCATTGAACGACGCAGTGCCGCTTCAAGCGACCAAGAAGGGGCCTTTCGATACCACATAGCCCCGAGCCAGCCCCAGGCCAGCGTGTACGTGAAGGTCACGGCACTTGCTGTGTTGAGCGTCCACTGGTGCTGTTCGTCAAGCGAAGCCAACCATACAAACGGAAGGAAGTGGGCGACGTACACCGTCAAGCTGCATCGGCCAAGGTCGGCTAAGAACGCCCAGCGCAATCGTTCCTGAGCAAGCAACCAAAACACCCCCACCCCCGTTGTGGCAGCGATTAAAAACGGGATGTTGGCGGGAAAGAAGGTGAGGGTTGCATTTCCTGTGGGTAGTGCCCAAACCGTTCCAGTCTGCAAGCTCCAAAGCAGGACGGCGAAGGAAATCAAGAAGCCAACAAGCGTGATTCGAGCGATGTTTTGCCGGCAGATGGTTGGCGTTTCGCTCGCAGCGATCATCGTTCCCAACGCTGCAAATGCGACCCATGGTATCAACGGATAGGTGCCGGTAAGAACGAGATGGGAAATCAGCACGAACAACGACCCTGTCTCCACCCGAACATCCCACTGTGAGGGTCCTCGATACGGTGTCAAGAGAACATAGACTGCGACGAAAGTTGCAGTAAACCAGATCCATTGGTGGAAGGCCGGTCGTTCGTTTTGCCATGGGGCGGCCCACCACGGTTGTGTGAGGGTCAACATCGCGAACAGCGACAAAACCCCGGGTGTCAACATATCGAACAGGTGTGGGGCGGAGACATTGACAAGCAACTGACAGAGAAACAAGAAACCGGCAAAACGCCAACGTTGCGACCAGGACAGGGTTCGGTGGTGCATGCCCCATCCAAACAGCGTGACGAAGAGCGGGGCCGCAAGGCCGCCAAGACCAGAGACGATGTAGGCGAGCAGGGAGGGGGTTGCATTCGCATCAAAGGGATTCCATGTGGCTGCAGCGTGAACCATCACCATCAACAGCACGGCCATGCCCCGTAGTGCATCGATGTGCACGAGGCGTTCGTGTTTCACCATGGCCCGCCCTCATCGTTGGTTGAGGACATGTTCAACCGCATTGCGGAACAGTTGGAGGCCTTCGCCCTCCCACCCGTTAAGTCCGTCCCCATGAGACGGGGTGGCATCGTGCGTGTGATTTGGATGCAGCCAACGGGCATAGATGGCTTCTGGGTGGGGCATCAACCCGAAGACCAACCCGGTGGCATCGCAAATGCCGGCGATGTTGCGCATGCTTCCGTTTGGACTCACAGGGTACGGCAAGGGCTCGTCCGTCACACCCTGGCCGATTGGTGTCGATGGGTCAACGTAGCGAACCGTGAGTTGGTGTTGGGCTGCAAGGCGGTCAAGGTCGTTTTGTGATGGCATCACGTACTTGCCTTCGCCGTGGCGCACAGGACACTCCATTCGTGTCATGCCTTTGGTCCAAATGCACGGGCTGTCGGGATCAAATTCCAACGTCACCCACCGATCTTCGTAACGCCCGCTGTCGTTGAGGGTTAAACTGCCCCGCTGCACAAAGTCCGGTGATTGCCCCGCTTCCGGACCGGGCAACAGGCCCGTTTTGACAAGCACCTGAAAACCGTTGCAAATACCAATGATGGGTTTACCTGCGTCCACGAAAGCACGCAGGGCGTCCCGCATCGCAAATCGCATTCTGTTCCCCAGCAAGCGACCGCTTCCAAGGTGGTCGCCAAACGAAAATCCGCCGGGAACTGCGAGGATATCAAACGATTCGAGGCTGTGATCGCCGGAAATAAACCGATTGACGTGAACCCGTTCGGCTGTGGCTCCCACCAGTTCAAACACGGCCTTGGTTTCATGATCGCAATTGATGCCGAACCCGAACAGCACGGCCACCTTTGGTTGCATCAGGCAACACCTCCTGTCATGTCCAGGGTGCCTTTCCATGCCGTGACCATGCGATCAACCTCGCCGGAGATCAAGACATCGTCGCCGTCAACAACGGTCAGTCGTGCTTCGGCTTCAACCGAGCCAAGGACGGTGGTTGGATGGCCTTTCATGGCGTTGAGGAAGGAGGCTTCGTGCTCGGGTGCGACGGCCACAACGATGCGCCCGAGTGATTCACCCCACAACCGTCCCCAGAGGTCGCCTTCGCCCGTACCGTCAATGTCCACGCTCGCCCCCAAGCGTCCTCCGATGCACATCTCAGCGAGAGCAACAGCAAGGCCGCCTTCGCTGCAATCGTGAGCGGTTCGAACCAGTCCTGACCGAATCGCGTTGGACAGCGCCCGGTAGGTCGCGAGGTTTTGTTCTGGATGGGGGAGTTGGGGAACCGTTCCTCCAATCCCATTCGTGGTGCCATCCTCACGCAGCATGAAGGCCAATTCACTCGCGCCCAATTCTTGGGAGGAGATCCCAACGAGGAAGATACGGTCGCCGGCGTTCTTGAAATCGCTCGTGGCAGTGTGCCTGACATCGGGGTGGTCGCCGAACAGGGAGAAGAGAAGGGTGGGGGGAATCGATATTTTGTCAGGCCCCGACCCGTAATCGTTCTTCATCGAATCCTTTCCACTCACACAAGGGAGGCGATAGGCCCGGCATACACGCTCCAGTTCCCGGTTTGCTCGGACCAATTGTGCCAGTTTGAACCGGCCGTCGGGCGTTTTGGTCGATTCGATGGGGTCCGGCCAACAGAAGTTGTCGAGACCGGCCATCTTGTCCACGTCAAGGCCGACACACACGCCGTTTCGAACTGCTTCGTCAATGGCGGCAGCGGCCATGGCCCCGGCATCGATGTCGGAATAACGTGGAGCAATGCCGCATGAAATCACGAGTCCGTGGGGGTTGCCATGAATTGGAGCGATGACGCCGGCATCGCCTGGACCGTCGCGAGCTCGTCCAACAAAGGGCTTGATGGCGGTTTGCGCAATGACTTCGTGGTCGTATTGCCTCACCCATGTTTCCTTGCTGGCAATGTTGGGGCGCTGAAGCATGGCGGTGAGTAAAGCGGTGTGGTCGGCTTCAGCGGGGGGAAGGAAGGGTTCGTGGTGCGGTGGGCTCCATTCGGACTCCAATTGCAACTGGGGTACGCCGTCGTGAAGGAAGTCGATGGGGAGGTAAGCCACGGTGGACTCGCCATGACGAACATGGAACATGCCGGTCGAGGTGAACGTGGCCACCGCAGTGGCCTCCACCTCGTGCAGCGCCGCCATCGCCTCAAAGGCGGCCTGGTCCTCGGGCTTGACGGCGATGGTCATGCGCTCTTGACTTTCCGAAACGAGAATTTCCCAAGGCGAGAGACCTGCCTGTTTGAGCGGAACCTTGGCAAGGTCAATCTCACACCCGTTGGTGTATTCTGCCATTTCGCCAATGGAGGACGAAAGCCCGCCGGCACCGTTGTCGGTGATGCAGGTGATCAACCCGGCGTCCCTCGCTTCAAGCACCATGTCGAGCATCTTCTTCTGCGTGATGGGATCGCCGATTTGCACGGCGCTGGAAGGTGATTCTTCCGTGAGTTCCAAGGACGAAAACGTCGCACCGTGAATGCCGTCGTACCCGACGCGCCCGCCCACCATGTACACGATATCGCCGGCAACGGGTGTTTTGATGTGAGACGGTCGTCCATCGGGAAGAAGGCGTGGCATCAGCCCGACCGTGCCGCAATACACGAGTGGTTTGCCGATGTAGCGGTCATCGAAGACAATGGCCCCGTTAACGGTGGGGATGCCCGACTCGTTGCCACCCACACGCACACCCGCGTGGACGCCTCGCAGCACACGTGAGGGATGAAACAGGTTGTCAGGAAGAGTGCCTTCCCAATCGGGAGGGCCGAAACAAAACACATCGGTGTTGGCGATGGGGCGAGCGCCTAAACCGGTACCCAGGATGTCACGGTTCACGCCCACGATGCCGGTCATGGCGCCTCCGTACGGGTCAAGTGCGGAGGGTGAGTTGTGGGTTTCGGCCTTCATGCAAACGCTCCAGTCGTCGTCCCAAGCGATCACGCCCGAATTGTCATGGAACACCGAAAGGAGCCAGTCAACGTCGTTTTGCATGTCGTGGGTTGGCTTCATGATGTGGGTTTTGAACAGGGAATCGATGGTCACATCTTCGCCGGTTTCATGGTCGACGTGATGAATCATGGATGCGAAGATTTTGTGCTTGCAGTGTTCGCTCCATGTTTGCGCCAGACACTCCAGTTCAACGTCGGTGGGTGCATCGGGTGAAATGCCCATCGCCGTTCGGCTTGCACGGACATCGGGATGGCGGTAATGCGCTTGAATAGCATGCATTTCCTCCAGGTTGAGGGCAAGCAGACCATCGGTTGAGATGGATTCGAGTTCGGCATCGCTGCACTCGAGGTTGACCGATTGGGGTTCGATGAACACCTGTTCTGGCGGCGTGGGGAAGGTCAATTCAGGCCATTGGCCTGCTTGGCATGCTGCTGCGTCAGCCACCAAGGCTCGCTCGATGAGGCCGTTGTGGAGGGTTCCTGCGAGCCAACCGATGTCGCAGGTTTCTGGAAGGCCGTAAAACGCATACGTGGTGTATGTGGCGATGTTGGCCCCCGTGTCGGCGGGAAACAGGGTTTGGAAACCGTCGGTGGCGGCTTTGCCCGGATTGTCCGTAACGCCGGGTTTGAACCCAACGGTGACCACGGCGTCTGGAGGGGGTGAAAACGTGGCGAGAAGGGCGGTGTTGGCAGCACCTTGTTCGATGATTGGGTCTGCAAACAAATCGTCAATGCGTTCAGCAACCGCTTCCGACGCGGTGTTTCCGTCGATCAGATAGCCGCAAATGGACCGAACATCCTGAACGACAAGACGGTGGTCTGCCATCAACTGCCTGCGGACAACGTCGCCACGGACATCGCGCATACCCTCGCCTTGACGAGGCGTGATTTCGACACGAGTTACCGGCATGGTGTGCACCGCACCCTTGAGGGTGTTGGGTGGGTAATGCATGCGCTCTTTGTAGTCTGCGCCCTCATCGGTTCAGCATCTTGGTCAGGAATTGCCCAGTAGGGCTGTCCGTCACCGCTGCAACATCCTCGGGCGTTCCCGTGGCAATGATTTGTCCGCCCCGCTCACCACCATCTGGGCCCAAGTCAATCACCCAATCGCAGGATTTGACGACGTCGAGATGGTGTTCAATGACGATGATGCTGTGGCCTTTGTCCCGTAGCTGATGGAGGACGCTGATGAGTTTCGCCACGTCGCTGAACGAGAGGCCAGTCGTCGGTTCGTCGAGGATGTACACCGTGTGTTTGTTCGGCATTCTGCGCAATTCGCTTGCCAGTTTCACCCGTTGTGCTTCTCCCCCGGACAGGGTGGTGGCAGGCTGTCCGAGACGAATGTAGCCCAGGCCGACGGCGTCCAGCGTTTCGAGGGTCCGGTGAATCTTACGATGATTCTTGAAGAAATCAACGGCTTCAGACACCGGCATTTCAAGGACGTCGTGGATGTTCCTTCCTTTCCACGTCACCTCGAGGCACTCCCGAGTGTACCGCTTCCCGTTGCAAATATCGCACGTGATCCACACGTCGGGAAGGAAGTTCATCTCCAGTTTGATCGACCCGCCCCCAGCGCACGCCTCGCAACGCCCACCCTTGACGTTGAAACTGAATTGTCCGGCTTTGTACCCCCGTTCCTTCGAGAGTTTGGTGTTGGCAAACAAGCTGCGAATCTCGTCGAACACTTTCGTGTAGGTCGCAGGGTTGGAGCGCGGTGTTCGTCCGATGGGAGACTGGTCAATGATGATGGTCTTGTCCACATGCTCAACACCCTCGAGGGTGTTGTGGCGACCAGGGACGGTTTCAGCGCGGTGAACGGCACGCTGCAGGGCCGGAGCGAGAATGCCGGAGACCAAGGAGGATTTGCCCGAACCCGATACGCCGGTGACGGCCGTCATGCACCCGAGAGGGAAGGAGGCGTCGATGTTCTGGAGATTGTTGTGGCGTGCCCCACGGACCGTGAGGTGGTGTTTGCCCGGCTTGGTTCGTTTGATGGGCCAGTCAATGGACCGGCGTCCACTCAAGTAGGCGCCTGTGACCGAATGCTTGGCCTTCATCACTTCAGCGGGGGTTCCGTTGGCCACCACTTCGCCACCCTCCAAACCTGCACCCGGCCCCAAGTCACACAACCAATCGGCCTGACGAAGGGTGTCCTCGTCGTGCTCAACGACCAGGAGAGTGTTGCCCAAATCACTGAGTTCTCGCAGTGTCTTCAGCAAGCGGTCGTTGTCGCGTTGGTGCAACCCGATGGAGGGTTCGTCCAGCACGTACATGACACCGGTCAAGCGGCTGCCGATTTGCGTGGCCAGTCGGATGCGTTGGCTTTCGCCACCGGAAAGGGTGTTGGCCTTGCGATCCAAGGTGAGGTAGTCAAGGCCAACGCTGTCCAAAAAACCGAGTCGCCCTTCGATTTCCTTGATGATTTCACTACCGATGAACATGCTGCGCTCATCGAGTGTCTCCAAGATGTCTTGATAGGGTTCTGGTGGGCCTTCGCCCTCAGGTGACCACGCCCGAACCAGCCCGAGCGCATCGTGAACAGAACACTGACTCACTTCGGGCAAACGGATGCCGCCCACCGTCACGTACCGGGCGGCGCGGTTGAGTTTCTCGCCTTCGCACTCAGCACAATCCAAATCCGTCATGCAGGCGATGAGGCGGTTTCGGGTTCGTTCCGAGGTGGTTTCGGCGTAGGTTTTCTCCAAGCGGGGAATGATGCCTTCCCACGGCTTGCTGTACTTGTACTGCGAGCCGTTTTCCGACGTAAATTCGTAATGAATGACGGTGGAGCCCGAGCCGTACAGAAGAATGTCTTGCTCGTCTTCATCCAGCATGTCAAAGGGCAGCGTCGTGGAGATGTTGTAGTGCTCGCACGTGCACTCGAGGAGTTTGCGGTACCACGACGGGGACATGGACTGTCGCCACGGAAGGACGCACCCGTTGGACACGCTCATGCTTCCATCAACGATGAGTTCGGTGTTGAATTGGCGTTGAACACCCAGCCCTTGACAGGTTCCGCAAGCGCCAAGTGGCGAGTTGAAGGAAAACACCCTCGGGGAGAGTTCGGGCATGAAGGCCCCGTGTTCAGGGCACGCGAAATCCTCGGACCAAGCGATGGTCTGACCTTGCTCGGTGAGTCGGGCGTTGGAATTCTTGCTCAGTTTCACGTCTTCACCGGGCGCTTCGAGACTCTCAACGGCCAAAGTGCCACCGCCCAACCGAAGGCCCGATTCTACGGCTTCCGTCAATCGCTGCTTCCGGTCTTTTGTGCACCGAAGCCGGTCAATGCGAACGTCGATGTCGTGACGGAAGTTTTTGTCGAGCGTCGGTGGAGATTCGAACGAGGTTTCGTGGCCGTTAACGCGCCCGTGAAGATAGCCTTGCTCAACGAGTTGACGGAACAATTCCACATGGGTGCCCTTTCGTGCTCGAACCACCGGTGCCCAAACGGCCACGCCGTGCGCTTCCATTTGCCAAAAGATGTCGTCCACGATCTCTTGGACCGTTCGTCGAGCCACTTCTTTGCCGCATGTGGGGCAGTGGGGCTTTCCAATCCTCGCCCACAGCAGACGAAGATAGTCTTGGATTTCCGTGACGGTGGCCACCGTTGAACGGGGGTTGTGACTGCCTTGTTTTTGGTCGATGGAAATGGCCGGTGAAAGGCCTTCAATGGAGTCGCAATCCGCCTTTTTCATCTGCCCAATAAACTGCCGAGCATAGGAAGACAGGCTTTCCACATAGCGTCGTTGGCCTTCAGCATAGAGGGTATCGAACGCAAGACTGGACTTTCCCGAGCCCGATACGCCGGAGATCACCACGAATTTTCCCTTGGGAAGTTTGACCGAGATGTCCTTGAGGTTGTGCGTGCGTGCACCGCTGACCTCAATCCAACCCTCTTGTCCAGAAGACACGGCAAACGCTCCGTTTACCCCGAACGGTCAACAGTTCTTCAAGTCCTGCTTTTGGAGGCCGACGTTTTCGTGACCGTCTGCGACGTCATTGATGCTGGGGGGGTTGTATCAGAATCCTTTCGGGACCGGTGCTTCGAAGCGCACCGGGTCGTCGGTTTCGGGGTGGAGGAACTCGAGGGCGTGAGCGTGAAGCATCACGCGGTCGGTTGCGTCGGATTCGGCCCCGTGGCGTTGGTCGCCCACCACGGGGGTCCCAAGATGTTGCATCGCCATGCGAATTTGATGACGGCGTCCCGTTTCGATCATCACCTCGACCAGGCTCGATGTCTCGTTGCTGGACAGCAGACGATAGTGAGAAATCGCTTCCCTGCCTTTTGGATGGTCCTTGTTCACCGCTTTGACGTTCAGGTGCTTGTCCTCCATCAACCACGAGTGTACCGTTCCTTCCGGAGGCGTGGGGTGGCCTTCTACACGAGCGAGGTAGATGCGATGGACGGAGCGGTCGCTGAACTGCTGCTGAAGTTCCTCTTTCGCCTCTTTGGTTTTCGCCATCACCATGATACCTGAGGTTTCTCGGTCAAGCCGGTGAACGATGTAGCACCACGCTCGCTCATCGCTGAGGCGAAGGTGTTCAACGCATCGGCTGTGCAAGGTGTCTCTTTCCAACCGGTCGGTCGCCACCGAGAGCAAGTGGGCTGGTTTGTTCACCACGAGAAGGGCGTCGTCCTCAAACACGACATCGAGGTCGACGGCGGGGGTGGTTTGAGGCGGGGGAGTCTGTTGTTCTGCTTTCTGACGGTCGATGATAGCAACGATATCCCCTGGTTGGACGTCGTGCTTAGCCCGATGAACCACCGTGTCGTTGACGAGGACGCGCCCTTGCGTGAGCATCTTTCGTAACGTGGCGTTGCTTGAGGTTGGATAGAGCCGTTGCAGTGACGTCAGGAGGGTCTCGGGTTCGCTCGCCTCGTGTTTCATTGGCTTCACCTACAACACGAGAACGTCAATCCACTGACCCACTTCGCCTGATTGGCCCGGTTGAAGCAAGGTAAGGCCGCTGGCACTTGCCAAACTGTCGAGGTTGCCTGAACCTTGGTGTTTGGGCTGGTAGGCCATCATCCCCTCGTCCGTGGAGACCAACACCACTCTACGAAGGGTCAAACAGTCGTTGGTTCCTTTGACCGCATCACGCAGTTGGGCACGCACAGTCCATTCCTTGGGACCGTCGGCGTTGAGGGATGCACGAAGGTAGGGTGCGACCAGCATGCGAAACACGACGTGGCTGGACACGGGGTTTCCTGGCAACCCAAAGATGGGTGTGTTCTGCCACCGTCCAAACAGAGGTGGTGAGCCGGGGCGAATCTTGATGCGCCAAAAATGGATGTCACCTTCCTCTTCCATCAACCGTCTGACATAGTCAAATTCGCCCATTGACACGCCCCCCGAGGTGAGGATCACATCGCATTGGTCCGCAGCTTCATTCAACGTCGTGCGGAGGCTGTCCAGCGAATCGGACACCGAATTGTAACGGACAGGAAGATGTCCTGCCCACTCAACCAGGCCTGCAAGACCGAAGGAATTGGATTCGTAAATTTCGCCGTGCTTCAAGGGTTGCCCGGGCGAAACCAGCTCATCCCCGGTCGATACGATGCCGACCTTCAATCGGCGGTAAACGGGGACGGTTTCGTAACCCATGGTTGCACAGAGGCCCGCTTTGGCCGGCGTCAGCACCATGCCCGAACGCAATGCTACCGCGCCTTGTGCGAGGTTCTCTCCTCGCCGGCGAACGAAGTGTTGTTTCGGGGCTTCCAGAAACGTCACCGTATTGCCGTCTTCGTGAACCGTGCATTGTTCGATGGGGATGATGGCGTCGGTCCCTGCGGGCATCGGCGCGCCGGTCATGATGCGAACCGCTTCTCCCGGTGCGACGGGTTTGTTCTCATTGGTCCCCGAGGCTGCGTGAACCCCAACCACCGGAAGCGTGAGTGGGTAGGAAGCGGTGCTGTCAAACAAGCAAGCAAAGCCGTCCATGGCTGAATTGTCAAACGGCGGGTCGTTGACCCGACTCTTGAGGTCTTCAGCGAGAACCCTTCCGTGACAAGCATCGAGATGAACGTGTTCGGTGGCCGCTTGAAGGAGGGATTGGTTGCAGATGGCTTGTGCCTCTGCAAGGGTGACAAAGTAGGGCATTTCGGTCAACCGCTTCCCTCCTGTTTGACATCGCCGATTTGCGCCCCTGAAAGACGTCGCAACTCATTGGGCGTGATGGGAAAGACGGTGTCTGCACTCCCTGCAGCCCCCCATACGAGTGGATATTGGAACAGATCTTCGTCCATGATGGTCGTGCACGGATGCACATGCCCAAACGGAGGGACGCCCCCTGGAAGATAGCCGGTTGTTGCCTCGATATAGGTGGCATCGCTCATGCTTGGTTTGTAGCCCAACAGGGATTTCAACTTCTTTTTGCGGTCCACTCGGTTGGCCCCGCTGGTGATCACCACCACCGCCCCCTCTTGGCCCTGAAAGACGATGGATTTGGCGATGTGAGCCACCTCGCAACCGAGTTGGTCTGCCGCGTCTTGGCTGGTGCGCGTGCCTGCTTCGTAGCGTCGAGGTTCAGGATGGAAATTGAGCAGATTGCACTGCTGCAACCACACTTCATGCCCATCCATGAGCATTGCATGGGCCACCCATGTTTGAGGATGTGGGTGAACGGTAGAATGATGGAGGGTGGGTGGATGTCGGAGCATGGTGGATTCTGACGCCCTTTGGCAGGCGATTCAAACCACCTTCCTCACGAGTGGAAGTGCCACGCTTTTGGCGAGTTGTGTCGGTATTCCACTTGGCGCTTGGTGTGCACGAAAGCGCCATCCGTCGTTTGCGAAACTCAAGACGGTGGTCACTGCTCTCTACGGTCTACCGCCGGTTGTGGTCGGTGTGTTCATGTATTCACTGTTTTCAAAATCTGGTGCGTTGGGTGCCTTCGATTTGTTGTTCACGGTTGAGGCCATGATCGTGGCACAGACCTGCCTGATTTTCCCACTGGTCTGGGGAGGCGCCTGGACGGCGTTTGAAGAGGTTGGACGCACGTACAACGATACGTTGTCGACCTTGGGCATCACCCCTCAACAGCGATTGGTGATGGAAATTCGCTTGGCGCAGAACGGTGTCTATCATGCCATCGTCATCGCCTTTGGCCGAGCCATCGCCGAAGTGGGTGCAGTCATCATGGTGGGTGGAAACATCGCCGGAAAAACGCGCGTGATGACCACGAGTATTGTCCTTGAAACCTCGAAGGGGAACATGGAGTTGGCGAGCCTGCTTGGCCTGTTGCTGTTGCTCCTTTCCTTGCTGCTGGTGGCCCTCGCCAGTATGGTCCAACGACAACGATCAGGAAAACCCGTTGCGGTGGAAGGTGATGTGTTGCCAAATGTTGCTGCCTTCCATGAAAGCCGTACCGTTTCCTGCGGCGTGAAACGAAACGGGCGCGTGTTGCTCGAACCGATGGAAATGCTGCTCGAAGGGGGTTCCATCACGGCGGTGGTGGGCGAGTCTGGTGCGGGAAAAACCACGTTGCTTCGCTCACTGGCTGGTCTTGAGGGTGGAGAGGTTGAATGTGGGCCCCATGCCTGCGTCTATGTTGAACAACAGCCAGCGCTGCTTTCCGCGACGGTCGGGGCGGAGTTGATGTTGCCGTCGGGTTGGTTTTCCTCCCTTGCTCCTTCGGGGGTTGCGTACGCCACACTGTTCGGCTTGGAGGAAAAATACGAGCAGTTGACGGAAGGGTTGTCGGGTGGTGAGCAACAACGTTTGGTGTTGGCAAGACAATTGAGTCTTGCACCCTCGTTGTTGTTGTTGGACGAATGCACGGCCAACTTGGGCTGGTTGCATGCTGATGTGATTGAACGTGAATTGTTGAGAATGAGGGAGGGGGGCGCCTGCATTGTTCTGGCCACCCACGATCTTTCGCAGGCGCTCCGGCTGGCTGATCGTGTAATGGTCCTGCACGAAGGGCGGGTACTTGACGAAAACGACCCGCTGGCGGTGAGCTTATTCGATGGAGCATTGCACCGGGTTCAGACAAAAAAAGCCGCTTCGCCGTGAATCGTGTAGGTTGAAATCGTGGCTCGCCCTTCGTTTTGAAGGTACGATAGCATCAGCATGGAGCCTTGGTCGTTCCCTCCAACGACCGGAATGAACGAGTAAGGGTTGTGCGTGATCGGGTCGTCGTATTCGTAGATGTTGAGGTCTATGTTTGGTTGGAATTGCAACGCTGTACCTCGATCGGAGAGCGTTACACATCCTTTCTCGTCGGCCATGTTGATCGCCGCACCCATGCCCTGGCCGATGGAAAAATACCATTCGCCTGTAGGATGAATACCGTTTCCATCGTCAACCACGGGCAAGGATGCTGTGATGTTCAATCGTTGCCAAAGAGCCTGCTCTTTGAGATGGGTTCCTGAGTCGTCGCCACGGGAGACAAAGCACTGTTCGTTTTGCACGACCGACAAAAGGGCTTCATCAAGCGTCTCGGGGAGTTCCCTGGGTGAAAGCAAAACGAAGGCGTTCCATGCAATTTGGGTGCGATTGTGTCCATACCCGGCATCAACGAACGTTACCTCTTGGTCGGGTGCATGAACGATAAGGGCGTCCACATCACCGCTTTTCCCTAAATTCAGGGCTGCCCCGGTTCCCACAGCGACGTATTCTACATCCACGCCATGAAGTGTTTCGAATTCCTCGATGAGCACATCAAGCAGGCCCGAATCCCGCATTGAGGTGGTGGTGGCAAGGCGGAAATCGGCTTCACTCTCAGTAACTGGAGTGAGACAGCCTGAGGTGAGCAACAACACCAGGGTGCAAGAAAACAGGTGCTTCGAACCCATTTCAATCGAATTTCATCTCGTGACCACATTCGGGGTATGAACAGGTGACGGAATATTTCGATCGCTTTGGTTTTGGGATTTTGAGCATCGAACCGCACATGTCGCATTGAACTTTCAGCGTTTCTGGGCCCTTGGCCACAGGAGCATCATCCAATGTTCGACCGACATCTTGCGACCAGCCCAACGAATCGGAATACTTGTCCGTGGAGGCGCTGAGTTTGGATTGTTTCAATGAAAGGCGCATCTTTCGCTTCTTCTTGCCTTTCTTGCCGCCGGAAGGTGCCTTTCTTGCCATGGGACTCACCCATCCCCTAGGCGTGGATGTATTCAATGACTTCGCTTCAATACTTCATCATTCGATGATGTACGATTCTCCGTTTTTTGGCTGATGAACGACGTGCCCCTGTTCTTCCAGTGCAACCACCAGAGGTGGCCGGGCGTGGGTTGGATCGGTGTGGTACACCACCACGTGTTTCGCTTCGCATGCTTTTGCGAAATCGAGAATTTCTTGATGACCGGCGTGGGTTGAAAACGAAAATTGCATCAATTCAAGTTCAATTTCAACCCGCTGGCCGTAAATTTCGATGGTTTGCTCGTCCAACAGGCCGCGCCCTCCGGTATCCCTTGCCTGATATCCCGTGAAAAACACGGCATTTTTTCCGTCATGACGAAGGCGGTTAAGGTACCAAAGCGCCGGCCCTCCATCGAGCATACCGGAGGTGGTAACGATTACATCGGCGTTCAGCGCTTTCTTTTTGTCAGATTTACTCGACACTTGCTTGGCCCATCGCCACGCACGCTCAAGCGCCGTGCCATCCCTCAACATCTCTTGGTGTTCAAGGTGAACTTTGGCCACGCGCTTCCCCATGCCGTCGACATGCACGTCCAACCAGGGAAGATGTTCGTGGAGCAGCATGACAACGTCTTGGGTTCGTCCGTTAGCAAAGGCGGGAACGAGAACAGTCCCTCCTTGTTTGACAACCCGTTCAACGGATTGAATGAAACGTTGAACTTCTTCTTCCTTGGGAGGGTGATCCCGTCCACCGTACGTTCCCTCAACAAACAAAATATCTGCTTGAACGGGTTGAGCACCTGAAACCAAAGGTGAGTCACGGGTGTCGAAATCCCCTGTGAGCAAAACGGTGGTATCTGGCGTTTGAATGTGCAACATGGCCGCTCCCGGAATATGCCCTGCGGGATGCAAGGTGAGGGTCCAATCATGATGGCTCCATGGTGTTCCAAAGGGATGGATATACCATGAATCAAGGGCCGTGTCGATATCTCGCTTGTCCCATGCGAGCGGATACCGTTCAATGGAGCTGACCTTGTAACAGTCATGCCACATCATTTCAGAAAGTTGTGATGTAATGACGGTCCCATGTAAACGGGTTCGGTGATGTGCTGAAAGCCAAGGAGCCATGCCAAGATGGTCGATGTGAGAATGTGTAATCACAGCATCATGAACAACAGGTGCTTCCGATGGATAACGTGGCGGGGACGTAGGAGCAAGTCCGTAATCGAGAAGCAATCGAGTTCCTTTTGGATCTTCAAGCATCAATCCCACGTTTCCTACTTCATCACCACCACCAAGGTAGTGATACCGTAAACCTGCCAATGGTGGTTCATCAGGATACGATGATGTTCGTCCTGGCGCATACAAGACCATGATACGGGGAAACCCTGCTTCGTCATCAACGTGTGGGTAGGACCCCCCTATTTCCTGTAGAACTTTTTTTCTTGATTCATCTCCAAGATATTCATTTGATTCATTTCCATAACTTGATTAACTTCTCGCGACCATAGTCAATGGGTTTTTCTCGTTTTGACATTCACTCATTCATTTCTCATTTTGACTCGATCAACCTGAACGACTTCCAGTGGAAACAAGGGGGTAAACCTACACCTATTGAAAATCATGCCAAATGCGATCATTTTCTTTCCTCTCCACAACGAAGGCTCCATGAATTGCCTTCTCGTCCACAGGACATGGGCCGAGTTCCAAACCACATCTTCCACGTCGATGAAGATCGATGTTTTGGTTGTGGTGCTTGTGTCGCTCTCTGTCCAGTGGACGTGTTGACACTCGACTCACGAATGATTTACGTGGATGAGCCAAATTGTACACATTGCAAGCTTTGTATCCCCTCTTGTCCGGTTTTTGCGCTCAACCTCCTTCCGATGTGATACCATGCACATTGTTCTGATCGGGACGTCATTGGATGCACTGTTGCTGGCAGACCAACTTGCCAGCGACCACCACGTCACGATGATTGAAATTGAAGCAGAAATCGGAATGCCCGTTCATCATCCAGGTCGATGCATCGATATTGCTCACCTCTCAACGTTCTTCACCA
>JALRLQ010000170.1 GCA_023254365.1 Candidatus Poseidonia sp.
GGCAAAGTCGCCCGCTCAGCTGGTAACTCTTGCATGGTCGAATCCCGCATTGGGGACAAAGTCCGTGTTCGCATGCCCTCGGGCGCTTTGAAGGAACTTCCTGCCAACTGCCGGGCCACCATCGGTGTGCTCGCTGGTCACGGTCGAGACGAGATGCCAATGCGAACCGCTGGTGCAGCCTACTACAAGGCCAAGGCTCGTGGAAAGTTGTACCCGCACGTTTCTGGTGTCGCCATGAACCCTGTTGACCACCCACACGGCGGTGGTAACCACCAGGCTGTTCACGGCCCCAACTCCGTTGCTCGAGGCACCCCACCCGGTGCCAAGGTCGGGCTGATCGCACCACGCCGTACCGGCCGTGGACGAGGTAAGAAAATTTGAGGTGATGATGTATGGCACGTAAGAAGAAGTCGTTTATGACCCCCAAGGCCAGTCGACGCAAGGCACGAAAGCGCCTCTCGACGACCTCGGCACGTGTGAAGAAGGAATTCACCTACCGGGGTTACACCATGGAAGAACTCAACAACATGCCCATTTGGTCCGACGATGAGGAATGCATCGTCGGTCTTCTGCCATCCCGGGCCCGTCGCAGTTTCGGCCGTGGCATGTCCCGCGAGAACGAGCATTTCCTTGCTCGTGTTGAGCGTTCCAGCAGCCAGACCATCCGTACCCACCGACGAGACATGCCCATTTTGCCGCAGTTCGTCGGTCGTCGCATCGCTATTCACAACGGCCAGCATTTCGTTGAGGTTGAAATCAAACCCGAAATGATTGGCCACTACCTCGGAGAGTTCGCTGTGACTCGCCGAGGCGTGACCCACAGCGGTCCCGGTGTTGGTGCTACCCGGTCGTCGAAGCACGTTCCGTTGAAGTGAGGTGATTATGATGGCAAATCGAAACCGAATGGACCGACGCACCCGTCGTCACCAACTCCCACAACGCGGCTACACCCAGTTGCTTCAAGGCAACCGTCTTGCCACCGCACGAGCCACCAACGTGGACATGCACGTCAAGCATTGTTTTGAGGTCTGCCGAGCCGTCAAGAACAAGACTGCAGGCGAGGCTGTCGCCTACCTGAATGAAGTCTTGAAGATCGACTCGGATCGTGCCGATATTCGCCGCAAGGCTGCCGCTGTCCCCTACCGTCTTGGAAGCGGCAACAAGCGCAAGCGCCGATCTGGCCCGTCCATGGTCGGTCACCGTAAGGGTGGAATCGGTCCAGGCCGCTACCCTGTGAAAGCTTCCCGTGCAATCATCAAACTCATCGAGAGTGCCATGGAGAATGCCCGCTTCCAGTACGAAGACATCGACGCTGAAGAAATGGTCATCACGCACATCGCAGCCCATCGAGGCCCCATCCGACGCGGATGGATTCCACGTGCCCGAGGCCGAGCAACCCCAAGCAACCACTACCGCGTGAATTTGGAAGTCTTCTTGGAAGACATGAACGCAACGGACGACGAGTTGGAGGACGACTTCTGAGGTGAACATCATGAGCAAACAAAACATCGTACACACCATCGTTAAGCGAAACGTGGACCGTTTGCTGGTTCGCGAGTTCTTGATGAACAACACCAAGAAGTCCGGCTTTGGTGGCCTTGATATCCGCCGAACACCCAACGGCACCCAGGTCACGGTTCACGCCGAGCGACCCGGTATGGTCATCGGACGGAAGGGTAAGATCATCAACGACCTGCAAAACCGTCTCGACCAAGAATTCGAATTGACCAACCCGAAACTCAACGTTGAGGAAGTCAAGAACCCAACGCTGAACGCTCAGGTCATGGCCGAGAAAATCGCTGCTTCCCTTGAGCGAGGCTGGTACCACCGCCGGTCGTGCCACAGTGGCGCCCAGAACATCATGGATGCCGGGGCCCGTGGCGTGATCATCACCGTTGCAGGCAAACTCACCGGTTCTCGAAACCGAACCGAGAAGTACATCCGTGGTCACGTGAAGTATTGCGGTGAGACCGCGCTCCAGCACATGGACAAAGGGTACTCGGTTGCTGTCAAGAAGTTGGGCACCATCGGTGTGACCGTCGAAATCATGCGACCTGGCACAAAACTCCCCCACGAAATCACGGTTTACTCCAACGAGGAACTCAAGATCCAAGAGGCTCAAGAAGCCGCAGAAGGAGGCGATGACCAGTGAGTTACGTCTCCAACCGCGAGATTGCTTCCATGAGCGCTGAGGCTCGTGAAGCCCGTTTGCTCGAACTGCAAGAGGAGTTGCTTCAACTCCGTGCAGAGAAAGCTCTGGGCGGTACGCCATCCAACATGGGTGCTTACAAGGCCACGCGTCGAAGCATTGCACGGCTCAAGACGCACATGAACACTCAACAGTGAAATCAAACGAGGTGATGAAGAACAATGGCTGCCATCTGCAATGTTTGCGGGCTTCCCGATGAATTGTGCATCTGT
>JALRLQ010000171.1:0-247 GCA_023254365.1 Candidatus Poseidonia sp.
GGTGTTCGCAGCGCTCGCGGGTGAGGGTGAGGCAAATGAGGCCGCGGCCAAAGCGGGCCATGAAATTGATGGCCTCTGCAGTGATGTGGTCGGATGCAATCAGCAAATCGCCTTCGTTTTCCCGGTCTTCGTCGTCCACCATGATGACAATACGACCTGCGCGCAAGTCAGCCACGATGTCTTCAACGGGAGAAATGGGGGCAGGCGTCACAGGTGCGCCAGAATTCGTGCTCATGACTCTACTTTC
>JALRLQ010000171.1:257-2409 GCA_023254365.1 Candidatus Poseidonia sp.
GTTGTTGAGCATGCGCTCAACATAACGTGCGATCAAATCGATTTCTAAATTCACCGAGCTGCCTGGTCGCAAAGTGCCAAGCGCTGTGTTGTCCACGGTGTGGGGAATGAGGTTGATGCTGAATTCGCAGCCTGCAGCTTTGTCTGTCACTTGATTGACGGTCAGGCTCACGCCGTTGACGGTGATCGAACCTTTGTATGCCAAATATTTGCCCATGCCGACAGGGGCTTGAATGCGCAGTTCCCAGCTTTCGCCCACTTGTTCAAAGTGCGTGACATGGCCAATGCCATCCACATGGCCAGACACGATGTGACCGCCTAAACGGTCGTGCGCGCGCAATGCTTTTTCCAAATTGACTTTGCCGACTTTGTCCAAGCCACAGGTTTTGTCGAGTGATTCGGCAGAGATGTCGATGGTGAATTGGTTGGCCGCCAGGTCAAAGGAGGTGACGGTCATGCAGGCGCCATTGATGGCAATGCTGTCACCCAAGCCAACGTCGTCCAGGTAGCCCGCAGGCACCTCGAGCGTGAGTCGCTTGCCATGGCTTAAAGAGCTGCCCAGGTCGTGGAGGGCGGCGATACGCCCCACGCCGGTGAGGAACAGGATGCCACCGTAAGCGGCAAGGATGTACGCCCCTTTGACCAACCATGAATTCCAATTGGGTCGCAACATGACGTAGAGGAAGCGCTCAGGGCGGTCGAGGTCCATGATGAGCAACACGCCGGTGATGGCGAGGAAGCCCAGGCCGACCCCGGTGACGGGGAGCCACAACTCGGTCATGTCGAGGTTACCGGTCAGCCACATGAGCATGGCGACCATGTAGGTGCCCGCTGCGATGCCCTTGGTCCAGATGTAGGCGCTGACCTCCCAGCCCCACAACACGCCCTTGGACGGTGCATCGTAGGCCCGCTTGGCTTCGGGGGAGGTGTCGGCGAGTTTAGCGGCCACGTCACGAATGATGGCTTGGTCTCGGGGGTTGGCTTCTTTGGCTTTCAAATCCAGAGCCAACTGAACGATCATCGAGTGCTCGTCGGCGGCCCCCATACGCTCTTGAGCATACTTGGCGTAATGGCCAACGCCGGCGGCTTGCTCGTTCCACATGCCCTGTGGAGGCTTGGCCGTGGCCAGCGGGTTGAGCATTTCATCCGAGGTATCAAGGTAGAACACGTTCGGAACGGTTCCGGCTTCAGGCTTGCGAACCTTGGTTTCGTTCTCGGCGATGAGTAAGGACAGGCTGGAGTTGGGGTCGTCAAGGTCACCGCTGACGATGGCTTCAACCGGGCAAACGATCACGCAGGCGGGCTCGTAGGAGTTCTCGATGCGGTGCGCACAATAGTTGCATTTCGCAGCCGTTCCCGTGTTCGGATTGATGTACAGTGCGTCGTAAGGACATGCTTGCATGCAGGACTTACAGCCAATGCAGCGGTCGTCGTCAAAGTCAACGATCCCATCGGAGCGAGTGAACAGCGCCGTGGTGGGGCAAATGGTCGTGCACGGAGAATCCTCGCAGTGGTTGCACCGATGGACGCTGAATTCTCGGGTTGAATCGGGGTAGGTGCCGGTCTCGATGTACTTGACGTGGGTTCGGTTGACGCCAACGGGGACGTCGTGTTCGGACTTGCAAGCCACCGTACAGGCGTGGCAGCCAATGCACTTTCGGTTATCAATTGCAAATCCAAAATTCACCATGGGGTCACGTCCGATTCAGCCTTGCGAGGCAGCGCACTGGTTCTTTCCGAGGTCAAGTTCCTCGGCCGTGGCCAGGTCCACGAGTTCAAGGTTGGCGTTCACCTTGCGAATGCGATTGTATTCTTCGGGCTGAGGGCGCATGTTGTCCTCCACCCACGAAACGAACTCGTCTTCGGACGTCAACGCGTAAATGCTCTCGTTGAGCGCCTTCACCGTACCGAAATCGTTGATGATCAGATGGTCGGCATTGGCCTCTTTCGACCAATCCGTGTAGTGACTGGGAAGCACCATAAGTTCGTCAGGGAGAACGCAAATTCTGTTCTTCAGGGTATCATAGAGTTGCTTGGCCCATTCAACGACCTTCTTGCCGAGGTCGGGGCGACCAACGGAGACGATGAAGACGGTGTCACCGGAGACCATGAATTTGTCATCGATGACATAGGTGGTGGAACCGGGCGTATGA
>JALRLQ010000172.1 GCA_023254365.1 Candidatus Poseidonia sp.
GGTTGGGTTCTTCAAATCGACATCCTTGATGGTAAAGGCAATGTCAACCGATTGTACGAATTTGCGCTCTGGCGCATCTTCGATGGCTTGCTTGATGGCGTTGTTGATGTTTTCTTCCATATCGTCTCACCTCTGCAGTCAGCGAGGCTTTCACCTCTCCTGCGGTTCGTGATGTTTGTTCAGTTAAAGCGCTCGTCCCATTCTCCTTTGCTAATGATTTCGAGGGCTTCGTTAGCCCAGTGACCTTCGACCTTGACTCTCATGGAGACACAGGTTCCGATGACTTCTCGGGTCTGTGCCTTGAGATCGGCTCCGGTCAGGTGGCCGAGATCTGCCTTCTCACGAGCAACGTTCATTGCTTGCTCGAGTGTCAGATTTTCGACTGCGGCGTCGAGGCTTCCATTGCACTTTTGTACACCAAGTTGCTTGATAATCAACTTCGAGGTCCATGGCTTTGGCATCGTGTCTCAACTCCTTCCATACGAACGTAGGCATCCCTCCGACCAAACTCCCCTATTTAATCGCGACGCGGCGAATGACAATCCCAAATATTCGAAAATTCAGCGTTTTTGTGTCAAAACAATGTACCGCTTTTCTTAAATCAAAGAGATGTAGGGTTGGAACCATGAACCTCTTCGCCCGCAGTGTAATCGTTATCCTCATCGCCGCAGCAGTGCTTACACTTCCAACGATGGAAGGGAAGCAAAACGGCATCCACAACCAAGCCGGATCTGGATGTACCTGCCACTACAGCGGCAGTGGGCCGACAATCAACCACAATTTCCCTTCGACATACAATGCTGGACAAACCTACAACATTCAGATTTCTTCGACTGGAGGCGTCTCAGGAACCAACGGTGGATTCAACGTCGTTGTCGACAAAGGGATTCTTTCACTCCCTGGAGCAGGTATTATGTCTGTCAAAATTGACACGGCTGGACTCTCTGCAACCCACACCACCAACTCCTATCGTTCATGGTCGTTTGACTGGACGGCTCCAACCACCGGAAGCGGTGTTGTTGACATCGACATCGGTGTTCTGACTGCGAACGGGAACAGTGCTACTTCAGGAGATGCATGGACGACAACATCGCTGACAGTTCCAGAAGCTGGACCTTCGAACACTGCACCTACCGCTTCCAACGTCTACATCAGCGACATGCCGGGGCCTGCAACAGCCATTACGCAAGCATACTATGATGTGGATCTGTTTGGAAACTACAACTTCAATGACCAAGATGGTGATGCAGAATCAGGAACCCAAATTCGATGGTTGAAAGGTGGCGTCGAAATCACACAATACAACGACATGAACTTGTTGAATCAAGGTGCTACCTCAATTGGCGACATCTGGACCATGACGGTCACACCAAGCGACGGTACCGATTTTGGAACGAAAGTCACCTCATCAAACTCCGTTGAAATCATTGATTACGATGCGGATGGTGATGGCTATGGCGACCAATCCGATGCCTTCCCTAATGATTCCAACGAGTGGGCCGACTCTGACAACGATGGAATTGGGGACAACGCTGATGCCTTCGATGACGACAACACCCAAACGACGGATAGCGACGGTGATGGATACGGCGACAATGCTTCCGGGAACAATCCTGATGCGTTCCCGAACGATGCCAACGAGTGGCTTGACAGCGACAACGACGGCGTAGGTGACAACGCCGATGCCTTCCCCAACCACCCCGGCGAGACGATGGATTCCGACAGCGACGGCGTGGGCGACAACGGCGACGCCTTCCCCAACGATGCATCCGAAACCACAGATACGGATGGCGACAATGTTGGAGACAATGCCGATGCTTTCGACAACGATAACACCCAAACGACAGATACTGATGGTGATGGCTACGGAGACAACGCATCGGGGAACAATGCCGATGCATTCCCGAACGATGTCAATGAGTGGCTTGACAGTGATGGTGATGGCGTAGGTGATAATGCAGATGTATTCCCGAACGATGCAACTGAAACGATGGATTCCGATGGAGACAATGTCGGCGACAATGCCGATGCATTCCCGAACGATCCGACCGAAACCAAGGATAGTGACGGTGACATGGTCGGCGACAATGCTGACGTTTTCCCGAACGATGCCACCGAAACGAGCGATGCTGATGAAGACATGATTGGTGACAATGCGGACACAGACGACGACAACGACGGTCTTCTCGACACTGAAGAAGCAACTCTAGGAACCGATCCATTCGATGAAGATACTGACGGCGATGAAGTCAACGATAAGGACGACGCTCTACCTCTTGATGCAAGCGAAACCATGGATACCGATGGAGACGGTATCGGTGATAACACAGACACAGACGATGATGGAGAC
>JALRLQ010000173.1 GCA_023254365.1 Candidatus Poseidonia sp.
ATCTGGATGTATGTCGTGCAGCCCTTCCACGGATGGGAGGTCAACAAAAAAAGACGTCTCCGCCATTCGAGGTTGGTCACGTTTGGGCTCACCGGATTCGCATTCGGCTTCAACGACAAGGCGGTGATGGTCCCAATGGAAACTCACCTTCACGCCAATCAACTCACTGCATGCTCCAAATACCACGCAATGGTCTTGTCCAAGCCTTCTTGCAGCGCGGTGCTCGGAGCATAGTTCAACGCAGACTTGACCCGTTCAATGTTGGCATGGGAATGCAAGATGTCGCCCTTACGAGGGGCTGCATACAAGGGTTCGATGGAGGCGGTGGCGGGTACATGCGAAGCCAAGGCTTGGCGGATGCCAAAGTAGAGCTCGTTCACACTCGTTGTACCCCCGAACGCCAAGTTCGCCACCTTCCCGTTGAGGGCGGAAACGTCGTCGGCCGTGAGGGCCAAGACGTTGCCTTGAATCACGTTGCTGATGTGCGTGAAATCCCGACTTTGCTCACCGTTGCCGAAGATGGTTGGGGCCTGACCGCTCAACAACGAGTCGATGAATTTTGGAATGACAGCGGCGTAAGGGCCGTGGGGGTCTTGCCGCTTACCAAAGACATTGAAGTAACGGAAGCCAATGATTTCGATATCGTAACTCGCCACGAACGCTTGTTGAATCATTTCCACAGACCGTTTACTCGAGGCATAAGGGGACAACAACGAGCCTGTCAAATGCTCCAGTTTTGGAAGGGTCGGATCGTCACCGTACACAGAGGAGCTTGAAGCGTAAACAATGCGTTTGACGCCGGCTTCCTTCGCCGCGAAGAAGACATTTGCTGTCCCCATGACGTTGATGTTCAAACTGAGCAAGGGGTCGTCGATGGAACGCGGCACCGAACCAAGGGCTGCCTGATGGCACACGTGGGTGCACCCCTTCACAGCTCGATGGCACGTCTCGAGGTCACGGATGTCGCCTTTGATGAACGTGAAGGCTGGATGGCCCATCAAGTGCTCGATGTTCGCCATGTAACCGGTGAGCAGGTTGTCAAGAACGACCACATGGGCGCCGAGTGCCACGAATTCATCAGCAAGGTTCGAACCGATGAATCCGGCCCCGCCCGTGATGAGGACCCGCATGTTGTCAATGGACACAGGGGTGGTCATGACCCCATGGCTCATAGCCGAGTTTTTGAAGAGTTTGCAAAATCTCCCATCATATCCGATGTTCAACCTGTTTCCTGTGCAGGTGGTTGCAAATTTCATAGGCGTATGGTCCATCCAACACGCATGGACGTTGATGGGCCGCCGCTGAAAGTCACCGTCATTGGAACTTGCAGAGTCCACGACACCATGGCTGCCGTCTCGGAAGAAGGGTCTGTGATCCTCAACAACGGTGGAATGGAATCGTTTGTCCACAGCACACCCGAGATCCTTCTTCGCCTTCGGGTCTTGATGGGCCTCGAATCGTACGACAAACAGCTTTTACCTTTGCAAGTTGGTGAAAGTAAATCGCCCAGAACCCAGCCGAATGATGATTTTGTGATGGCTGACACGGATGTATTCGTCATTGAGGTGTCGACGCTCAAAACCGTGTCGAGCCAAGGCAGCCCACTGCAATTCAACGAAGTGCGACGCCACCTTTGCACACCCCATGGGGAGTTTGGAAAGGAATTGGCCACGAAGATCAACGATGCGTTCAACCAACGCAAGGAAACGGTCGGGGTCATGAACCATGATGTGCCGGATGACTTTCCAACAAAGTTCCATGCAATTCTGGAGCATCTACGGCCGTATGTTCAACAGGAGCAGGACATTGTTGGCGACCTTGAGGAAATCTTGAAATTAACCCAACGGCCGACGTTGTTGGTGAATCACATCAACGTGGAAGGGACCAACGGTCGATTGATCTCATCGAGAAATCGACTCTGCAACATCGTGAAGGCCTTTTGTAACGAACGAGGGACGGCGTTGTTTGAACCCGCCACCATGTTTGAAACAATGGATCGAACGAAGTTGCTCATGGACGATGGCCAAGATGTCAACCACTACGCAAAGGCTGAGTTGTTGAATGTTGGCATGAAACAACTCGAGGCCATCCGGGACACTATTCAACGGAGTCAATCGTAAATGGAACATAAATTGATCAAGCGGTCGAGCGAAGAGTTGCTTGTCGTGTTCTCACCCGTTCACATCCCTCGAGGGAAATTTGGCTTCTCGAGGTTTTTTCAATCCGAATCACGTTCGGTCCTGTTCTTCAATTGCGAAAACACCTGGTACGTGGATTGCATTGAACAGATGCTGAACGTGGTCAACGAGACCATGGAGCAACTTCAACCC
>JALRLQ010000174.1 GCA_023254365.1 Candidatus Poseidonia sp.
GGACAATCGCCATCATGTCGTGCCAATCGCCGTTGAGCAAGGGCAGGTTATTGTCCAACTCAATGGCCGTCTCGGGGTGAGGCACCATCGGATGGAGGGGGAGAATCAGGACAAAGCCCGCATCTTCGGCTGCCACTTCACGAGCGCTCCTGAGCACCTGCTCCAGCAGGGAAGGCGACTGCAGGGTGCCATGTGAGTTTCGACCATACGGTGGGTCCAACACGAACCCGCTCACGGCACCGATGTAGGCTTCGGGCAAGACGTGTCGCAGACGCGTGGCGTCACCGCGAACCACGCTGCTGTGGGCGGGCGCCTCCCCGCCATGAGCCCACACGAGGTTGCTTGTCGCTCCCTGCACCATTTCGGAGTGAATGTCCAAGCCAATGCACGGCCGACCGCTGAGCGAAGCCTCGATGAGAAAGCCGCCTGTCCCGGTCATCGGGTCCACCACCGGTCCCTGCGAAAGAGGGCCTGTTGCCAAGTTCACAGCGAGTCTGGCCAACATGGGGTCAAGGCTGACGGGTTTGAAAAACGGCCGCTCACCCGCCCGCCGCTCACCGTTGGAGAAGGCCGCTTGCCCGTCACCTTCCATCCATCCACACGCCACGCTGGCCGTGTCGGCATCGGTGACCAGGCCCAATATGTGGTCCGGCGTATCAAGGTCAACCGCATACCCCAGGTCATGGAGCAAGCCACCCAAGCGTTTGGCGAGGGTGGTGGGCCCCCATCCTTCCAATTTGGCGCCCTGTTTCCAAGACCGCACCGCCACCGTCCCTTCAACAGGATGCTGCTCAAGGTACACCCGGATGCGCTCGAGCCACGTTTCGTGGTCTTCTTGTGAAACGGCGGAAACAAGCCCTTCTCGCAGGAAGCACTGCAGACCGCTGGCGACGGACAAGGCATCCCGACGCTGTTGCTCGGTGGACGCCGCAACGACCCACCATCGCCTCGAGGGTGTGGGGCTGAGGGTGGCATCGGGGAGAAGCGCCTGCAGTTCGGCGTGCGCCAAGGCAGGATGCCAGCCGCGCAAGCACGCCACCATCTCGCCCATACTCGCTCCTGTGGCTTGGCCTTCTTGATGCTCACGCAGGCGAATGGCTACATAGGGTGACCTTTTGTTCGCTTTATGGGCTGCAACCTCAAGGACATCGCTCCCGCAGAACAGACCAACCTGAAGGAATTGGCTGGAAAACGGGTGGGCATCGATGCCTTCCTGACGGCCTTTCAGTTTCTCACGACCATGCGAGACCGTTCCCCACAGGGCGACGGTATGCCGCTTCGAGACGACAACGGGAACCCCGTGTCCCATCTCATGGGGTTTTTGCACCGTACGGCGACCCTGCTCGCTGCCGGCATCAAACCGGTGTACATCTTTGACGGGACCTCGCCGGAACTCAAGGCCGATGAAATGGCGGCTCGCCGGGAACGACGATTGGAGGCTGAAGCCGTCCACAAGGAAGCCTTGGCCGCCGGTGACTTTGCGCTGGCGCAGAAAATGGCGGCTCGCATCATGCACTACTCGCCCCAAATGGTGGAGGAAACCCAGCACTTGCTCGATTTGATGGGCGTTCCATGGGTGACGGCTGCGGCTGAAGGCGAGGCGCAGGCAGCCGTGATGGCGGCCAAAGGCCAACTCGACGTGGTTGCCACGCAGGATTGGGATGCGCTGTTGTACGGGTCACCCGTTCTTGTTCGCAACCTGATGGACGACGGTACGAAGCGATACGGGCGGGTGGTTCACGCCCAGTCCATCGATCTCCAAGCCATGCTTGCGGCCAACGAACTGAGTCGAGAACAACTGGTTGATTTGGCCATCATGATCGGCACCGATTACCACCCGGGTATCAGCGGCATCGGGCCCAAAACCGGTCTCAAACTCATCAAACAACACGGCACCCTCGAAGCCGTTTGCGAAGCCAAGGAGAAAGCCATCCCGGAACGGCTGGACGAAATCCGCGAGATTTTCCTCAACCACCCTTCCGTGGAGGTCGATGATTCGGCCTTGGTGCAGGGGCAAGTGGACCGTGCAGGCCTTGTGAAATTCCTCCAAGAGGAACGCCAGTTCAGCCAGCGCCGCATGGACCAGGCCTTTGAGAAACTCAAGGAAGGCGGTTACTTGCGAGAAGGCGGTCAAACCTCACTCTTCTCGTTTGATGGCTGAATGAAGCGCAGTGGACTGGCCAGCGTCATCACACCCTCGTGTTCCACAAGGCCACCGCGCGCCTCGGTTTGCACATCGGCCAAAGCCTCGTTCACGGTGTTGACTGGGGCACACGGGATACCGACCAACATCGTTTCCAGAGCAACCCGGTCGTGGTTTGAAAC
>JALRLQ010000175.1 GCA_023254365.1 Candidatus Poseidonia sp.
CGTCGGAAAGGATCTCAATGTCAACCGAGTCAAAGCTTCCACGAATCGCGAAGTCCAATTCGTCGTTGGCTTCATCGATGGCAATGTCCGTGACCGCAATGTTGGCGTTCGAGGGGAACACCATCACCAATCCGTAGGGGCCAGCGGCCACCAAAACAGCGACGGCGAGGGTTGCGTAGAGTTTGGGTTTGCTCACTCCGCCTCGCATGCGGTCAGCTTGTACGATGGCGCCCACGCCGAGAACGACGACGATGGCGACCACGGCAAAGCCCCAGGCGCCGCCCTGAAGGGAAAGAATGGCACCGACCAGAATGATGACCCAACCCGCGAGACTGACCTTCATGGCGTTGTCAGCGCCGTCCGGTGTTGGCCCTTTCGTCGAAGTCGTTGCAGCAAGGGCGGCAGAGGCCGTGGTGTCGACCTTGACCGGTGCAGGTTCTTCGGTTGGTTCAGTGTCTTTCGCAGCGTTGGCTTTGTCGAGCAATCCACCCATGGTCAGTCCCCGTCACCTTCCCGTTTAACGATTGGCGTTAAGAAGGCAACCCCTCGTTGATTCTTGAGGGTGCGTTTTCGTGACCAAAGGTCACAAGCCGGGGGCACACTCGCGCCACTCGTTGTCGAGCTCGTCCTCATCGGTGTTGAGGAAGCGGCGACCGGCGACGGCTCCAGCCAGCGCAATCATGGAGAGGGCTGGGACGATTTCGAAGCCTGGAAGGTAAACGCCACGGACGTAGACCGTGATCATCTGGGACTCTCGGTTGCAACCGCCGTTCTGACAAGCAAATTCGGATTCAGCGTAGAACTCCAGCACGTGGTAGGCGTCCGACCAACCTTGGTTCTTGGGCGTGCGCACCATGATACGAGCCGTCTCAGGAGCCGTGTTGGGCTCGATGGTCACAACGGTTTGAGGGAGGTTGACGGTGAAGCCGGCCTCTTCGAGGGTCTCACGGGTGTTCTCGGTCACGCCAATCTTCATGCGGTCAATTTGGTTGCCGAAGTTGTAGACCTTGAACTGGAAGTTCTTGTCGGTCTTGGGCATCAGTTGGACGAAGGGCTCAACGGCTTCCACCTGAACGATGCTGAACTGCATGATGTTGATCAGCGCATTCACTTGGGAAGAAGCGGTGTTGGGGGGTGGCAGGTTGTTCAATTCCTGCACTTGAGCGGAAACGGTCAATTGACGGGACTGCATTTGCATGTAGGGGTTCGCACGAACCACGACTTGGAAATCCACTTCTTGACCTGCACCGACGTACATGTCACCGGGTGCGGCGGTGGCCAATCCATCGCTGGTCACTTGGATGGCGACCTTTTCAACATAAGCGGTGGGGTTGGACACCGTACAGGTGGTGTAACCGGTCAAGGTTGCGCCGGGTTTCACCTCGACCTGAATTTGACCGGGAGCGCACGTCATCGAGACCGCTGCACCGGACACTTGGGCAGCGGCGGGAACCGCCACGACCAAAAGCGAACAGAGGTAGATTCCCATCAAAGCAACCACGCGCTTCCATGCCGACATCGTCTCACCTAACGGTCTTCCCAACCTCCCCCACCTCATAACCATTATGGGTCTGATGTGCGAAAACGGGACTTCGGAGCAGGAAAGCGATTGAGTGGGCCCGAAGGGAGTTGAACCCCTGACCTCCCGGTTATGAGCCGGGCGCTCTAACCAACTAAGCTACAGGCCCTTAAGGCGGGGTCAAAACCACGCATGATGAACCTTCTCATGGTCAGTCAAACTGTGCAAGGGACGATTGAGAGGGTTTGATCCACTCCCTCACACTCAACTCCAACTCGTCCCGCACCGGCTCCGGGACAAAGATGAGGCATTGTTCATGCGGCTGCACCAAGGAACGAATCAATGCAGAGTGTTCCGCCACGTCCCGCCCGTCTTCAAGGACAATACCGCCCTGGTAAGGCAAGTAGCCCCGTTTGCTGATGGTCGCCTGAACAACGGCCAGGGGAAGCGTGTACCCTTGCTGTGTTAAGAACGCTTCAATACGCGGCATTACCACCTCGGCCATGTCCACCGTGAGATGGGGGATACGAAGCGATTTGTGGAAGTCTTTTCGCGAAAGCAAACGGCTGGCGTAGAAGGAGAGTTCTTCATCGTCGTGCGCTGCCCAATGGGGCATGGCGACCTTGATGTGGGCGTCATTGAGAAGGACGTAATGCTCGGCCTCCAACGCTCCATCGAGCAGCATGTAGGACAGTTCGTGTGAAAGGTCGAGGCGCCCTTGGTTGGCCAAACCACGTGCCCGTTCGAGCATGTTGACTAAGTAGGCTTGCGTGAGCATGTTGACTTTGTGAAAGTACACTTGGTT
>JALRLQ010000176.1 GCA_023254365.1 Candidatus Poseidonia sp.
ACATGTAGACGCCTTGGTCCGCCCCGGTCCAGACGTGGAAGCCGTTGCTGTCCGCGTCCGCCGCCATTTCGGAGTTCTTGCGCGGGTTCGGCGTCCCGACGTCCGTTCCCATCGTCTTCTCCTCCCAGTTCAGGCCGTTGTCCTTGGAGACGACGAGCGTCGGCGTCGCCACACGGGGCGGGACGTACACGGTGCCGTCGGGCGCCGCGGAAATGGCCCCGTGGAGGCCACCGTTCGTGGTCACCAGACCGAAGGCTTGGCCGCCGAGGGCAAAGGTTGCGCCACCGTCAAAGGACGTGTAGCAGAAGATGCCGGCCAGCTTGTTGTAGCAGAAGTACACGGCCGTCTCGTAGGTGGGGTTGACCCCACCGAGCGCGCCGTAGCCCGCATCGGTCCAAGGACCGGTGGCGAGTTTGATGTGGTCGTTGAGCGGCGTGGTCCCTGAGTCGTGGGGGTTCCCCATCCATGTTTCGCCGTCGTCGTCGCTCCAGCAAATCCACGATGTTTCAAGCCCGATCATCTGAACGCCAAAGACACGGTCGGTGATGGGGTCCACCCATCCGTAAGGGTCGCTGGTGGTGGGTGAGCACATGACGGGGTCTTGGGATTCCTCCCAGGATTCACCGTAGTCGCACGAGCGCATGACCTTCTCCATGGCGATGAAGAAAATGCAACCACTGGATGTGATTCCGATGCTTGGCTCTTTTCCTGTTTCTCCAACATCACTGAATTGGAAGGTCATTTCGATGGGAGTTATGCCAACTGACGCTCCTGTCTTATCCGTAACGAAGATACGAGGTTCATCTTCCACGACTGGAACGGGCTCTGGGATGAGTTCTTCCTCTCCAAAACAACCCGAGAGAGAAACTGTAGCCATCAGCAGGGCGAGCAACACAGCCTTCGTTCGCATGACATGCCCACCTTCTCTCCACATAATGACCTTACGGAATGCTCCTTATCTGTCAACAAAGACAAGTTCGGAACCTTTATTCAACGAACGACACGACATCTTTCTATGTCCGATGACGATACATGGAGTGTTGAAGAAGCAATTTCAAACCTAAAGGCTGCAATGAACGAAAGCAACCAAACTGCAGCAGATGTCTTTTCCTCCATCGATGCGAACGATGACGGAGAAATCAACGGCCCTGAATTGTACAAGGGACTTCTTGAGCATCTTGGCGATGCGTTGTCCCCTGGTCAGGTTTCGATGATCATCAAGGCATTGGATGCGAATGATGACAATCGAATCGATCTTGGAGAGTTGACGGCTGCTCTTGAAGAAGAGGAATAATCGTTCCAAGTACAGCCGCTGTCACTGAACACTTTTTAGTCAGTCCACAAATCTCGCCTCATGGCAGGGAATCACGGCAATGGGCATTTTTTCACAAGTTTTCCATTCATCTTCTTTGGCTTACTCTTGCTTGCTGGAATCGCAGCCTTTGCCTTGCACAAGCGTTGGAAGGGATTGCCGAAGATTGGGGAAAAATTCTACGATCCTATCGTCTTAACTCTCGGTTTGTGGTGTCTTGCAGGACTCCTGATCGATGCGTTCGCCCATATTGCAGGAAACGTAGATGACACATTTTTCACGCCATGGCATGCTGTGTGGTACTCGGGTGCAGCAGCCTATGGAGCCTACATCTTCTACGCCCTTCTACCGGATGGAGGGATTCAACGACTGATTCGAGAACCCTTCGGCACCCTCAAGGGCGTTGAAACCCAACACCAAGCAGGCGTGTATGGTATCATCATCTTCGCAGTCTCTGGATTTGGTGACCTCATTTGGCATGAAACGCTTGGTGTGGAAGAGAACGTAGATATTCTTCTTTCACCAACACACATCGGATTGTTCATGGGTTTGATCATGTCCGTGACCGCACCGCTTTGGTCTGCGTGGGCCGATGCAACGTCAGGAAAGAATGGCCTTCCATCGCAACTGCTGATCGTTTTTGGTGCCGGTGCTGCCTGGTGTGTTGCGCTCCTGATGGTTCGATATGCGAATCTTTGGTTCGCTCCACTGCAAAGTTTCTGTTATTCTGGTAACCTCAGTTTTTGTGACAATGACGACTACAACTTTGCACTTGAACAGGGACTGAAATCACTCTTCATCCAAGCCGCATTGACTTCCGCAGTTCTTGCCATCTTCCTTCAACGATGGAAGCCTGCACGCGGTGCGATGTTCACACTCTTCATGTTCCACGCGATTGGCGTATGGGTCTACTCTGAATTTGATTCAAACAACCTCACCATGGGTATTACACTCGCCATCGTTGCTGAAATTATAGCCCTTGCTTACAACCGTATTGGACCAAA
>JALRLQ010000177.1 GCA_023254365.1 Candidatus Poseidonia sp.
CATCAGGGAGGGCGGATTGGTGGTGCTTGACCACAAGCATCTGTACGGCCCGGCCGACCTCCACCCTTGGTTCAGCTGCATGCACGAGGCCGTCGTGGACATGGCCAACGGTTCAAGGCTTGAGAACCTCGGAAAGCTCGAGTGGTTGGCCCCCAACCTCCACGGTGAGTTCAACGAGCACACCGCCACGGTGTTCAAGGTCGTTCACGCTGAAACCGGTCTGGCCGAGGCCGATTGGGACGAAGCCATCCTTCCTTGGTTGATGTTGACCACGCCGGAGGCCTCCCTCACCTCCGCCGACATCGGCGCTTTGTTGGCTTCTGGGTCTTCGTCGCCCGTCCATGCTGATGCCGAAACGATGGACCAGTGGATGGAGGCATGGATGAGGTACCAAGAACTCCCCGAGAACAGTTTGTGCTTTTTGGGCCCCATGCCCGCCGCCCATCCTTGGCCAGAGGGTGCGTATGCGGAATTCCTGAGGTGGTTGATGGCTCATCCCGATTGGTTGACGGACGAGCTGAAGGTGAGGAAATACGCCATGCTTGGTGAAGCGTTCACGCTCAACGTCGTTCACGGCGACCTCTCGAGGATTGCCGGAAGGTTGCACTCGCCTCAGGCGGTCTTGGCCGTTAGGACGGGTTTGGCAGCGAAGGTGCTGTCGAGGTTCCCTCAGTGGAAGCATCAGGTCCTGTCCCTTCAAAGCCCGATGCCGTGGATGATCAATCCCGTTAAGGGCCTAAGGTGGTCGGGGGCGAACGCCACGCCCGGCTTGGCGACCACCATGCTGGAGCTCGCGAAGAGTCAGCCGTACGATTCGGTGGTGCCAACCGTGAAGTCCATGCAGGTGTCCCATCTGGTGACCGTGGCCCACGGTGAAGCCTCACTGGGTGAATTGATGAAGGACATCAAAGCCCATTTCGACGGCCTCCCCCCGGAGATGGGCAGGGCGCCGATGCAAATGACGGTCGTGCACCTTGACGCCTCGGATTACACCGACCACGATGCGGTTCCGTGGTTCTTCCAATTCCTTCCCGACGACGGTTTGTGGGGCGGTTAAGGCCGTCCGTCGCACACGGACGCGCCTCGGTTGGATACGGGCCGTGGCAGGTGTTGACGGGTAAGGAATGGTGGAGGAGCCCACAAGCCCAGCTGGCTCAGCCTTTGGTGTACGGTGCACGCTGCTTCGGCAGAGGAGTCGGTTCGATTCCGACCAAGGTGGTTCTCCTGCCATCTGAGAGAATGGACGGATGGTATGGATTCATCCAAAGGCCGGGTCATGCTCTTCGTTTCCCTTCCCATTCAACCCTGCCTTTGACCGTTCAGTAACTCGATGTCGCAAGGCCATCAAGAGTTCTGGTTGGTCACCGCCAATTTTGCAGTTGTATTCGAACAGCCAAATCGCGTCTTCAAGGATCTCGTACAGTTCGGTGCACCCGCTCAGGACATGCTCGGCAATTTCGCCGATATTCCTTCCTTTGAGGTCAACGTACCGTCTTCCGAGAACGTTCCCAGAGCTTGGAGGCAGGAAGAACTGGAGGTGGTTTTGAACGGTATTCATGATGTTGAGAACGGCGTACATCTCGGCAAAACGCACCTCGACGACTTGGTGGTGTGTGAGTTGGAGATGAATGAAGGTTCCTTCCTCGTCGGTGTTGAACAAGATACTCGTCATGCCGTATCTCCCTTCATGAACATCAAGGTAGGACCAATCGTACTCGTCGACGATCTTGGCGAACACCGCCTGCTCGCCGAAGGCCTTCTTCAATGTTTCATCGAGTGCATGCGCCACAATCCGTCCCTCCCTTTGTCGTGAATCCGAGTTCAATGAAACGCCGGGTCGAAGTCGTCGCCTCCATGGCGACGGTCCCGTTTTTTCTCTCGCTGGGTTTCTCGCTTGGCGAGCGCTTCGAACAAGGCCTTGTGGTTGCCACCGGTCTTCTGTTTCCAATCCAGGGCCCACATCAGGTCGTCAAAGATGTCCTGCATGCGCTTGTAGCGCTCAAACACCATCTCCTTGATGGCCTCGGGTTTTCGACCCTCGACGATGAATTCACGACGAGCGTGCACCTTGCCCGAAGCCGGGTTTTGGAAGAACGTCAACTGCTGTTGAATGCCGTTCATGAGGTTGATGATGTCCAGCACATCCTGAGAATCGTTGTCCAGTTCTTCATCACAAAACAAGTTCATCGACAAGAACGAACCTTCCTCATCCGTTTCAAACACGCACTTGGCGTGACCTCGCTCGTGCTCAAATTCGTCGATGTAACCCCACTTCTCGCCGTTGCGGGACTTCATGAAC
>JALRLQ010000178.1 GCA_023254365.1 Candidatus Poseidonia sp.
ACCAAATCCGTGTGGAGATCGTGACCGCGACCCTTCTGGCCAACGATGCAGACTTTGTTGCCGTCCACCCACACCGGGAGGTGATTCAGGTCCACTTCCCGAACATAGATCCCAGCATCCAGTTTCGCTGCTAAGAGTGGATAGACGGTCAACGAATGCCCGTTCACGAGGCGGTGAAGGCCAACGCCGAAGCGGTCGAATTCCTGAGTGTCCTTCCGCCAACTTTGGCCTTTTTTCGCCAAGTCATCGCACCAATGGATAGCACGGTGAACGGCATCACGCTGGGCGGTGGACAGTTGTGGTGGAATTTGAAGTCGCCCAAACGGAGTTTGCATGCCCACTCAAGGTTGTGAGACACTATAAACCAATCAACCAGCCACGCTCCGCCATGCCACCGAAGCGTTTGGACATCTCATGGATTGAGATTATCGCCAAGGCTGTTTTCAATCGACCAACGGGCACAAAGTACATTCGTTACGAAGAGAAGGACCTAGACGAATTGATTGAAGAAATTTTAACCTTGCACGGGGCTATTTCAGACTGAAAGCAGGGAAGAAGAGCACCTTCTTGGGCCCTCGGAATTGAAAGAGGGTGGTGACGAAAACCAATCTCCATGTTATGACCGATCAACGGGTTTCACCGTAATGTTCCAACGACCGTTACCTTTGGATTTTATCTTCACCACGACGACATCATGGCGACTTCCCACGCCGTAATTGATATCGCGGAACGTCCATTCATTAAGCTCCATGCCTTCTTTGAAGTACAGACCATCTTGCTTGGGCCCAAGCGTAAAAAACACACCAAATCGTTCATCAATCTTGCTGACAACGGCATTCAGAACAACCTGACCCACGGAGAACTGGGGGTCGGACTTGGAGGCAGCCCGGTGCGCTTTTGAGCTCGATTTTGCTCGACTTTGGGCCGGCTTGTTTGCCTTCTTTTCGTAAAATGAAACGGTTGACCAATCGGTGAGCGAAGCGTACCCAAACTCAAACCGGTTGACATGGTCGAACCGATAAGGAATGGGTTTACCACCCTTGCCCGGGTGAACCATTTCAAGGCACTGGTCAGGAGCAATCGCTTGCGTGACTTGATTGCCGTTCCAATCCTGTCCAAAAATGGTAAGGTTCGGTCCTTTGAATACGGTGCTCCACGGGCCTCGGAGATTCTCAATCTTACCCGTGCGAAATTGTTTTCGAATGATTTTTTCAAATTCTTGATCAACCACGTCGCCTTCCAACACTGCGCCGTTGTTGAACGTAATCGAATCCCATGTACCGCATCGTTGGAAGAAGGATTTCATAGCCTCAAGTACCGCTTTGCTGAAGGGAGTTTCTTGGGGAAGCGGTTGTTTGAGATACGATTTCAAATCATCAAAGTTCTTAGCAACGCACGCTTCTGACATTCGATGACCTACGCTCACCGAATCATCCACCTCGGCCGAACCTGAAAAAAACAGAACGCAATGTGTGGTTCGCTGACCGATGTCGATTCCGGTCTGGCGCAAGAGGTTACCAAAACGAAGTTTGGCATCGTCCAATTTTTCAAACGACCAATGACGTGTTCGGCCAGCCTGAACCAGTTCACCGTTTTCATCCATGGAGATTTTCCCCTTGAAGTTCTTGATTTCAATCAAGACCAACCTGTCGTTCATCAACACCATGACATCCACTTCCCTGCGACTTCGGTCACCGTGGATGCTGTTCAACCGGACAGCGTGATGGACATCCACCACGTTTTCCAAGGCTTGCAGTTTGCTCACCAGGAGGAGTTCAGCCTTGGTCGCTGCCCGTTTGGCATGATCGATTTTGGGGTAGTTGTGATGCTTTTGGGATTTGAGCCAGCGGTAGTTTTTCCACCAATTCATTGGGGTGAACTTCGCCCTCCGTTTTTTGAAGGCTTCCAACTTCGCCAATGCAATCCCTCCTGTTTTGTCTTCATTCACCTGCAACTTCAGCATCGAGCGAAGATGGTGATTCAAGATGGGTAAAGGGGTGAATGTTGTTTCCAAACCAGCGGTTGTGATGAAGTTCGCTGAGCGTGAGCATACACCACACGAGGTAGACCAACTGAACGATGAACATGAATGCGATCTTCAACACGTAAACGGGCAACACCACAAGAAGGCGCAGATGTGCAATGAGCAAGGTTTCAACGATCTTTTTCCAAGGGAAGGTACGAACCAATTGAACGATGGCATAACAAGCCAGAAGATTCCACAACAAAGGAGCCCCCGCCATGGCGGGAAGATAAGTGGACTCAAAC
>JALRLQ010000179.1 GCA_023254365.1 Candidatus Poseidonia sp.
GTAGGTTTCCTCAAGCATGGATTTGGCCACCGGGCACCGGTACCCTGCGGCGCCAATGACGTTGGAAGCGAGGTAGGTTCTCTCCTCGCCGTTTCGGCCACCAATGCGCACCACGATACCTTTCGCGTGACGCTTCTCACCAGCACCTTTCCCGGGGTCATCGCCTCCGTTTCCATCGTCGTAGAGCACATCGCGTACGTCCCCTCCTTGGACGATAGCACCGCCAGCATCTCGGACGAGTTGTTGGACTTGATTGAACAAGAGGTGGTCGAATTGCTGACGAGGGAGCGAATAGCCTGCCTCAAGTCGCTGAACGTCTTCTTCAGGCAGTGCTACACGGACGCTGTGCCCTTTCGGTGAGGAAAAGACGATGCCCGTCACACGGAAGTGCGGCGTGTTTTCGAGCGTCTCCTTCACACCGAGGCGCTTGACATGGCTCAGCGACTTCCCGCCAACGGCATCGCCGCAGATTTTGTCACGAGGCCACACTTCTTTTTCGATGAGCAGGACTCGTTGCCCTTCCATGGCGAGGTAACCTGCAGCCGAAGCTCCACCGGGGCCTCCGCCGACCACGATGGCGTCAAATGCACACCCGTCATCCGGTATCGGGCCCGAATCGATGGGTTGCTTCCAAACCACATCGTCCCCCGTTCTCGGAGTTCCCATGCTTCCAATGGGTCAAGGGCACCCTTTGAGGGTATGGTTGGATGAGGAAGGGCGACCACCAGCCTCATGACCTGCCCGATGATGCCAACCCCATGGGTGATGCGGGTGAACCACCGGCTGAACCCTTCCAACCCCAACGGCGAAAAGCCGCGATGGTGCTGCTCAGCGTGACCTTGATCTGGGGTGCGACCTTCATTTGGATGAAGCAAGCACTCAACGCCCTGGAAGTCGAACTTGGCACCTACGGTAATTTCCCTGTCGTCGCCTTTCTGGTGGCTGTTCGTTTTTCTATCGCCATCCCGCTCGTGATGGTGTTCTTCCCAACCGCCCGAGCAGGTTTGCAATCCCGTGTTGTGTGGAAAGGCGGTTTGATTCTCGGCTCCATGATGCTGGTCGGCTTTGTTGGCCAGATGGTGGCGCTCAACGACATCAATCCCTCCACCTCGGCCTTCCTGACCTCGCTGTATGTCGTGATGACGGCGGTGCTCACGGCGGCCATGACCGACAACACCCCACGGCGCTCGCTGTATTGGGGCGTGCTGATGGCCACGCTTGGCGCTGGTTTCATCGAAGGCCCACCGCACCTTTCGTGGGGTTGGGGTGAAATTGTCACGGTGATTTGCGCCTTCTTTTTCGCCCTGCATATCATTTACACGCAACACTGGACCCTCAAGCACGACCCCTTGCAGTTAACGCTGACTCAATTTCTCATCATCGGCGGGGGCTCGTTGGTCTTGGCGTTGCTCACCTCTGACACGCCGTTGCAGATGGCCGAAGAGGTGTTGACCCGAGAAGGGGTGCTGTTGCCGTTGGTCTTGTTGGGTGTTGGCGGGTCGTTCTTTTGTCTCGTGGCCTTGAACGTGTTTCAGCGGCACATGCATCCGGTCCAAGCGGCGATCATCTACGCCTTTGAACCGGTTTGGGCGACGTTGTTCGGCCTTGGGCTTGGGTTGGTGCCGTGGACGTGGTGGATTCTCTTTGGCGGTGGTATTTTGCTGGCGGGCAACATTCTCGTTGAAATCACTTCACCGGATGACACATCGCTTTCTCTGACCGATTCGATAGAGGAGAATGGTTGAAGGAGCGAGTTCGGCTCGTCACCATGGAGATGGCCATGGTGAAAGGAGACAACAATCGATTTGCAACCAACGCCGTCCACAGCGGAACCCAGCACATTGGAGATGCAGTGAACACCCCAATCTTCCAATCTTCGACCTACAAACTGACCGATGAGCGCTATGCGGGATGGGCAGCGGGGGCACAGCACACGTTGCTGTACGCACGAATGTCATCGGTGAATTCCGATGCCGTGGCGCAAAAACTGACCGCCATGGAATGCGGCGAAGATGCTGAAACCTTTGCCTCAGGCATGGCAGCGATCGCCACCACCATGGTGGCTCTTCTCAGCCAGGGCGATCACATCGTGGCGAGCGCCGATGTCTACGGTGGAACCTACGGCTTGCTGACCGAAGAGTTGCCGCGTTTTGGTATTTCAACCACGATGGCCGACATGCGCGACCCCGCTTCCTACGAAGCGGCCATCCAACCCAACACCAAATTGCTCTACATCGAGACCTTGACCAACCCTGTGCTC
>JALRLQ010000017.1:0-15530 GCA_023254365.1 Candidatus Poseidonia sp.
CGACGACCGCAAGTGGGACGATGTCAAGACCATGTCCTCCAGCGACATCGCCAAGGCCTGCGAGACCGACTCCGAAACCGCAGGGAAGATCCACGCCACCATCATCGCTGCGACCCAAAAGGGGCGAGAGGGCGACGGTGACGCGAGTGGGCCCATCACCAAGGTGCGGTTGGCTGGACGTCGCAGCCGACGGGCCCGTGCCAAGACCGTCGTGGACCTCGAAACTTACGACGAAGTTCGCAAGGCCAAGTCCATGGAACATGAACTCGCAAACGACCCCGTTTACAAGGCGCTCGAGGATGCCGCCGAATCGTTGGGTTCCCGCCGGTTCACGAACCGAATCTTCGCCGATTTGACCCTTGCCTGCCACAGTCGCGGCAAGAAGAAACTGACGAAGCCACAGGCAAAGAAGGTGATTGAAGAAGCCATTGAAGCCCTGGACAAAGCCAGCATTGACCCCTACGAAGCTGCAGGCATCATCACGGCGCAGTCCATCGGTGAACCTGGCACACAGATGACCATGCGTACGTTCCACTACGCCGGTGTGGCCACCGTCAACGTGACCCAGGGTCTGCCTCGCATCATCGAGATCGTCGACGCGCGCAAGGTGCCACAAACGCCCACGATGACCATTCGCATGACACCCGGCAAGGTGCAGGACGGCAACGCTGCCAAGAAACTGGCCGCTGCCATCGAAGTGACGACCACGGTCAACATCGCCGCGTTGGAAACCGACGTCGCACAACGACGCCTTGTCTTGAAACTGAACAAAGGCAACCTGAAGCAGAAGAACATGACCCCCATGGAGGTCAAGGACAAACTGGAACAGGCCACGCGATTGCTTGTCCAAGCGGACAAGGAGAAGAATCCCTCCACGTTGACGTTGATTCCCGGTGTTCACTCGGAAGATGACCTGTCGGATCTTGCTGAAAACCCTCCATCCTACACCATGCTGTTGCAGCTTGAGGAAAAAATCCGTGACATGCGGTTGAAGGGCATCCCCGGCATCGAGCGAGCGAACGTGCAACTGGACGACAAGACCGGCGAGTACTACCTGTCGACCATTGGCAGCAACCTGCAGCGTGTCAGTGAGTTGGAAAGCATCGACCGGTCGCGCACCTACACCAACAACATCATCGAAATTTACGACTACCTCGGCATTGAGGCTGCTCGACAAGCCATCGTCAACGAACTGCAATTGACCTTGGACGGCGCTCGTCTGGAAGTCGATGTTCGCCACCTGCTGATGGTGGCCGACGTGATGACCTCGGAAGGCGAAGTGCGTGCCATCGGCCGACACGGTGTGTCCGGCACCAAGCACAGCATCCTTGCCCGTGCTGCGTTCGAAGTGACGGTGAACCACCTGCTCAAGGCAGGGATCATCGGCGAGAAGGATTACCTGACGGGCGTGGCCGAGAACATCATCGTTGGCCAACCCATTTCGCTGGGTACGGGCAGCGTTGCGCTGTACTACATCCCTGAGGAGTGATGTTCCAACCATGAGAAACACTGGTGGAGAATGGAGGAAGACAAATGGATTTGAGCCGACAACTGAAAAACGCAATCGCAACAGGTTCCCTGTTGTTTGGACAACGACAAGCCAAGGACGCCTGTGCAAACGGGAGTGCTAAGTTGGTCATCGTGGCAGCCAACTGCCCCGAAGACTACACCACTGCACTTCATGCTGCACACCCCGAAGTGACGATGCACCGCACACGAATGGTCAACCGAGAGTTGGGCATTGCCTGCGGAAAGCCGTTCTCGGTGTCCACCATTGCCGTGGTCGACGCTGGGAACAGCGACTTGATGGCGTTGGACAGCAACATCGAGTGAAGCAGCAGCGTGCAACCCGTCAAAGGCTTCTTGGCCTTTGGGCGCCAGCGTTTGGCCATGCGAAGCCGCTCCAAAGCGACCGTCACAGCCCTGACCGCCTTGTTGTTGCTCAGTGTTCTGAGTTCAATGATGCCTCCAGCCATTTCCGAACGCTTGGATGACCGCATCACGATGGAAGCAAGCGGTCGATCTGCCAGCCCTGAAGTGTTCATCTCATCCGGTGGATCGCCCAACGGAGACGAGTTACCTGACGCCATCGCAGTCATCAATGGCGGCTACGTGGTGGGCGGTGATTACAACCGCACCATTACGTTCGGCTCTCACACCCTCGCAGCAACCTCGCCGTTCAGCAACGGCAACGAATTCTTCCTTGCAGGCATCAGTGAAACCGGAACGTGGACCTACTTGGCAAACGCCGACCACTCGCAAGGCAGTGTCTCCTTCCTCACCGATGTCGCCGGTTCAATGGGCAACGCTGTGGTGGCGGGTTACATGTACGGTCCTGTTTCGTTCGGTTCGACCACCGTTTCCACCTCGGTGCTTGACGGCTTCATCGGCATGACCGGGCCAACTGGAAACTGGATGTGGGCCACGGCCTTCCGAACCCTCCCCAACGCCAGCACTGACCTCAGCATTCCTCAAGCGATGGCCGTTGATGCGACCGGAGACATCCTCGTTGCAGGATACTTTTCGGGGGAAACCGATTTTGGTGGAACCTCCATCAACGTGTCAAACGAGGAAATCTTCATCGCTAAACTGGACGGTGCCAACGGGGCGCTGAAGTGGGTCATCAGCGGCGGGGGTATCGGCCCCCAGCGGGTCACGGACATCATGGTTGATGCTGCTGGAGACATCCATGTAGCAGGAATCACACAAAACAACGTGCTCTTTGGAACCACTTCCTATTCCACGGTAGGCACACAGGATTCCTTTGTACTCAAAGTCTCAACTGCAGGAGCGGTTCTCGGCATCACCGGTTATGGCATTGCTAACCAAGCCATCACCATCTCTGAAATCGCCGGTGACAGCAACGGGAACCTCTATCTCGGCGGAACCTTCGAGGGCACGCTTGCCCGAAACGGTTGGTCCATCACGGCCAACAAAGGTGGAACGGACATTTTCTTCATCAAGGATAGCGGACAAGCCAGCACCTCATGGGCCACGATTGGCGGCACCAACGGCAACGATGTGTTGTCCGGCCTTGTGGTTACCTCAAAATCCGAAGTGATCTTTTCCAGTTACGGACAAAACACCTTCACGGGCGGTACCAAAGCCGTGACGCCAAAAGGAAACCTCGACGGCATCCTTGGCGGACTGACCTCCTCTGGAAGTTGGTCGTGGATGGATGTGACCAACAGCAACGACTACGAAGCCAACATCGGCTTGGCGCTGAACGATTCCGATATCATCGCAACGACGGGTGCCTTTGCCAACAACAATCCAGCCACCATATCAAAAGGCAGCACCACCATCACCAGCACCGGTGGTTGGGACACCTACGTGTGGTCCCTTGACCCCTCGCTCAAGGCCGACAGCGACAACGACGGTGTAGCCGACTACCAAGACAACTGCCCCACGGATTCCAACCCGCTTCAAGAAAACACCGACGGGGACGCCCAAGGAGACGCTTGCGATGCCGATGATGATAACGACGGCATCACCGACAACTCTGGCGACGATTGTCCACGAAACGGCCAAGCCAACTGGCAGTCCACGCAAGACTTCAACGACCCCGTCAACTCAACGGATTGGGACCGCGACGGTTGCAAGGACGGTGTGGAAGACAACGACATGGACAACGACGGCGTTGAAAACGCCAACGACGCTTGCCCTCGCTCGACCTACCAACCACCTCGCCCGACGTGGACGTCGGACGCCGTGACGGATATCGACGGCGACGGCTGCCGCGATGCAGATGAGGACGACGATGACGACGGCGACGGGCTCGCTGATGTCAGCGATGATTGCCCCACCGTGGTTGGAAATTCCACGTTGGGTGAAGAGGGATGCCTTGACTCGGATGGCGACGGATGGTCCAACAACTTCGACGACTGCCCCAACCAAGCAGGCAATTCCACCCTCGGCGGCAAGAATGCATGTCCAGACAACGACGGCGATGGGTGGGCCGACATTGACGATGCCTTTGACGAGGACCCCTCGCAATGGGCCGATGCAGACGGAGATGGCTACGGCGACAACCCAGCCGGCACCACCCCTGACGATTGCACAGATGTGAGCGGCACCTCCACAGAGGACCGGCTCGGTTGCTTGGACACCGACGGAGACGGCTATTCCGACCCCGATACGTGGTGGGACCCTGAAGCAGGTGCCGATGCTTTCCACGATGACCCAACACAGTGGTCCGATTTCGACGGTGATGGATACGGTGACAACTACGCCAACACGACGTGGGAAGACCGCAACCCTTCGTGGCCGGGTGAATACAATCCCGATGTCGCCGTGCAAGATGCATGCCCGACCCAAGAGGGAACGTCCTGGCAGAACGGGATGATCGGCTGTCCTGACCAGGACGGCGACGGGTGGTACAACTTGCAAGACGCCTTCCCCAACGATGCAACCCAGTGGGAAGACAGCGACGGTGATGGTTACGGCGACAACCCCGACGGCAACGATGCTGACGACTGCCCAACCGTGGCCGGCACCTCAACGTTCGATCGCCTGGGTTGTGCTGACAGCGACGGCGATGGATACTCCGACCCCGAAATCAGTTGGACCCCAGCCGACGGCGCTGATGCATTCATGGCAGACCCAACCCAATGGGCCGACCAAGACAACGACTTCTTCGGCGACAATCCTGCTGGCGAGCGTCCCGATGCATGCCCTGCCGTTCGTGGAACGTCGTTCATTGACCGGTTTGGTTGCGAAGACAGTGATGGAGACGGCATCTCCAACGCCGACACCTTTTGGGCCCTTGAGCAAGGTGCTGACGCTTGTCCGTTGACCTACGGGAATTCTTCCGCAGACCGGATTGGCTGTGTTGACACCGATGGCGACAATTACTCAGACCCAACGCCCGATTGGAAGGTTGCTCAGGGTGCAGATGCTTATCCAGAGGACGCAAGTCGATGGATTCTCGAGCCCGAAGCGGAATCGTCGCTTCTCGCTTCACCAGCGGTTCTCATCGGTGGTGTTGGTGGACTTCTGGCTCTCCTTGCGCTGGGTGGATTCTTGATGCGAGGAAGGAAACAAGACGAAGCCATGGACTTCGCCGTGACCCAACTCAACATGGAGATGCCACCGATGACGGCGCAACCTATGATGGGCCAGCCTGCCTATGCAACCCAACCTGGCTACGGTGCACCGGTCACCCAACAGCCAGCAGCGGTTCAACCAGCGTATGCTCCCCCTGTGGTGCAACCGGACCCAGCACGAGAGTACTACAATGGATTGATTGCCCAAGGCTATCCTCACGAGGACGCCGTGCGCTACACCCAGCAATACTTTGCAGAGTTCTACGGCTGAGGAGGCTCAATACGTGACCTCGTCGGTCTTGAGCAACCCGATGGTTCGCAGTTTGCTGATCTTCTCTGCCTTTCGTGCCGTGTACGGACTCGGCATTTTGGTGGTCACCTACACACTGGCGACGGGCAGCGCGCTGCCATGGTGGTCATCCTTGGTGTTCCTCGGGTGTTCAATGGTGTTCTCGCGTTGGCTCTTCCGCGGCATCAAACGCCGATGGCCTGCGCTGTTTACCCCCGGAGAGGTCAAACCCGATTCTAAGGGTGAAGCCACTCAGACGACGCCTTGAGCGATCATGGCTTCTGCGACCTTCAGGAAGCCAGCCACGTTGGCACCAAACACGTAATCGCCTTCACGTCCGTATTTCTTGGCCGTTTCGAACGCATTCTTGTGAATGTTGATCATGATGTTTTCGAGCTTTTGGTCAACTTCTTCACGGGTCCATGGCATGCGCAGCGAGTTTTGAGACATTTCAAGACCAGACGTGGCCACACCACCTGCGTTGCTGGCCTTCCCTGGAGCGAACAGGACACCGGCCTTTTGGAACACTTCGACAGCCTCAGGAGTGCACGGCATGTTGGCACCCTCGCCAACGGCGATGACCTTGTTGGCAACGAGCATCTGGGCTTCCTCGCCGTTGAGTTCGTTTTGGGTAGCACAGGGCAGAGCAACATCGACGTCAACGCCCCACAACCCGTTGACAGCAGGCTCAGGGGCACTGGCGGTAAACGTGGCCGATGGGAATTGCTTGACGTATTCCGAAATTCGGCCACGGCGGTTGTTCTTGAGGTCCATGACCCAAGCCAATTTCTCACGGTCAATGCCGTCGGGGTCGTGGATGTAACCGGACGAGTCCGAGAAGGTCACGGGTTTGCCACCGAGGTCAAGCACCTTTTCACAAGCAAATTGCGCCACGTTACCCGAGCCAGAGATGGAGACCACAGCACCTTCGAACGATTTGCCCTTGGTGGCCAGCATTTCTCGAGCGAAGTAAACCAGACCGTAGCCCGTTGCTTCTGGACGAATCAAAGAGCCACCGTACGAGAGGCCTTTGCCGGTCAGGACACCGCCTTGGAACTCGTTTTGCAGGCGCTTGTACATACCGAACATGTACCCGATTTCACGACCACCCACACCGATGTCACCAGCAGGGACATCGCAGTCTTGGCCGATGTGGCGCCAGAGTTCCATCATGAACGACTGACAAAATCGCATCACTTCGCCGTCCGACTTGCCCTTGGGGTCAAAGTCAGAACCACCCTTACCGCCGCCCATGGGCAAGCCGGTGAGTGAATTCTTGAAGATCTGCTCAAAGGCCAGGAACTTCAGGATGGAAGCGTTCACGCTGGGGTGGAAGCGAAGTCCACCCTTGTACGGGCCGATGGCACCGTTGAATTGGATACGGAAGCCACGGTTCACTTGCACGTTGCCACTGTCGTCAACCCATGGAACACGGAAGTGGAGGAGGCGCTCAGGTTCAACCACGCGCTCGACGACGGAAATGTACTCTGGATTCGCCTTGAGGACTGGCTCAAGCGATTCAAGCACCTCCTTGACGGCTTGATGGAACTCGGGTTGGTCAGGGTCACGGGCTACGACTTTGGCATAAATTGCATCACTTGCGCTCATTGGCATACCTTCTCACACCCGGAGGTGTATTGGCCCGCCCTAATGCAGACCCTTTCTAATGGTTGTTATTCTCCAACCTCTCAAGGAGCCGTTCATGCCGTTGAAAAACGACGGCGTCAGTAAGGACACACGGTCAAAAATCGCTCGAGGCGTTCAACTCTCCGCTGCCCGTCGCTGTCCACTTCACTCATGGCACGGATGGATTCCTCGATGAGTGCGTGCTGATCTTCCTGTAGCCCGATGATTCGGCGAAGATGGTCCAACATCGCCCATTCATCTTCGGTGATGACGTCGTCATCAAGTGCAGCGATGAGGGCGGACTGGTACGTGGTTGCATCACCCATGTGGTGGCCAGCGAAGGCATCATCCTCCCCGAACGGAGAGGGCACCTCGCCTTCGACAACCGACCGGCATTCGGCGGTGTCGGAGGGAGCAACACCCAGGGCTTGGGCCAGAATGTGGAGAATCTGAGCTTCATCGTCGGTCACGATGTTGTCATCAAACGCCACACGAAGTGTCTCCAGATAGAGATAGAGTCCACGGGTTGGTTGAAGGGCCATGATTCGTCGTACTGCGGGCTCGTCTTTGAAACTTCTCCACGGTGGCGTTTCAAGCAAGGGCGGCCAGTTGTCATACAGATAACGACATATTGTCATTGTTTTAGATACGTTTATAGGGTCAAGCCGCCAGTCTCAACATACGAGGGAACAACGATGACCCAGCCAACCAGTGCCGTCTCCTTGCGCATCACCGAAGAGGACCTTGCCCTCCTCGATGCACGCGTCGGCCTTGATGGGGCACGAAACCGTTCTGATGTCGTCCGATTGGCCATTCAGGAATTCCTTCACAACCAGCCCAAGCTCACGGGGATGAAATCCATTCGAATCCCGTTGGGCCGACACGATCAGGCTCAACTCGGAAAATTGTACGAACTTCAGGGAGTAACCCCTGAACTCGCCGCTCAAGAGGGATTGAAACTCTACATTGAGCGAGCAACGGCCAAGATGCAAGCCGTTGCCGGAACACTCGATTCTGCTGTGGAGGCGTCCAGAGCAGAAACGTTACCGCACAGCGAATACCAACAATAAGTGGTGAGAGAACGGAGGGGATGGGATGAATTGGCAAAACCATGGATTCAACCAAGGTGATGCCACCCTTTTGGCCTCGCAAGACCGGCCAGTCTTGCATGGCTTTGCCTCGCTGTGTCGGCGTGCCCGTCTTGCACGCCATGGCCGACTTGGTTCCCAAAACCAAACACCCCCACACGCCTCCCTGGAAGACGGCCAGGGAGGCCCAGATTCCAATCCCGTCAGTTGACGAGATGGTCCCCCGTGCTCAGCCCCCCACACTACTGGGCACATTGATTCGACCCAGTGAAACCTGTCTTGACCATGCGAATCCTTTAGGAGGGTCGCCGATGGATGAGCGATATGAACGAGGGGTCACAAGAATCGGTGGCGCCTCACGTGGCCTTTTTGGCGCACGAAACGCCTCGTCCCGGACAACTTGAGATGATACAAGACGGGATTCGAGCGTTGGAAAAGGGTCGCTTTCACCTCGCTGCCGCCCCCACGGGCATCGGCAAAACAGCGGCTTCACTGGCAGCGGCCTTGCAAGTAGCCAGTGTTCAACCCCAGAAGAAAACGGTGTTCTTCCTCACTTCACGACAAACCCAACACCGCATTGTGGTCGACACGGTACGCAGCATCAATCAACGCCGAAACGGCATGGCGCCGGTGCGGCTGGTCGATATGGTGGGTCAAGCCGGGATGTGTGTCCAACCTTTTGCCAAGGAATCACCCTTGGTGTTCTCCTTGTTGTGCAGTCAGGCCCGCAAAACTCGGTCCTGCAAACCATGGATCACAGCTGCTCCTGGACTCAAGCGCCGGATATTGGCATCCCCGCTGCACGTTGACGAGTTGGTGGGCATCACCCAAACCCACACCGAAAACGGCGTCCCTGCCCAAACATGCCCGTGGAAAGCGGCACGAGAAGCGGTCAGTGGTGCCGATGTGTTCGTTGGCGACTACAACCACCTGTTTGACGACGGGGTTCGTGAATCAAGCCTCAAGGCGATGGGGCTTGCACTTGAGGACATCTTCATCATCGTTGATGAAGCCCACAACCTCCCCGACCGTATCCGTATGACACTCGAAAAACGACTTACGCAGACCATGGTTCGCAATGCTCAAATCGAACTCGAGGAGTATGCAGGCTTGCTCGCTGAGGCGATGAAGTCGCCGGGTGGAGAGCAATTTGCACCCTCACAAGCGTTGGCACAATGGGCCTTTGATGTTCTGAAGGCCTCTCGCAGCGGTTTTGTCCGCTTGTTTGAGAACCTGCGAAGTTCGCTTCGAGGAAAAGACGAGGAATGTCAGGTCGCCGTTGATGACCTCCTGAACGTGTTTCATCGAGCGTGCGACGAAGTGGCCGGAACCACAGGTCAACAGCAACTGGCGGCCACGACGACCACGCATCCAGCCGTCGAAGTCGCCGTTCGCATTCATCAGCTGCGGGATGTTTTGTCGAGCGTTGATGTTGACATGGAAGCGGGAGATGACGGGAATCCAATGGAGCCCAACGCCCACAAGGTCGCTGAAATCTTGGACTGCCTGCTCCGCTTTGGCTCGACAAGCGCCCTGACCATGGTCTACGACACCAAGGGCAAAGACGGTCGAATCACCACGCATTTGCTCGACCCCGGCCTGGTGTCTCAGCCGGTGTTCGAACAATCGGCTGGTGCATTGCTGATGTCGGGCACGCTCTACCCGCCCAGCATGTACGCCAACATCCTCGGCCTGCCCGAGAACCGAACAACAGCCGTCGCCTATCCCTCACCGTTTGCCGCCATGCGCCGACCCGTGTTGGTGGCAACCGATGTCACCACGAAGTACACCGAACGCAGTCCGGAAAACACGGCAGCGATACGCAACCACATCCAAGCCCTCATCAACGCCAGTCCCGGGAACGTCGCCGTGTTTGCACCCTCGTATGCCATGCTCAACGAGATCGTTCTCGAGGGGCATTTCACCGGAGTGCGTCGAGTGCTTGGTGAGCAACGGGATTGGACCAAAGCCGACCTTGACCAAATCGTGGACACCTTGCTGGCTGAGAAAGCGGCTGGTGGGAAAATCCTGCTCGCAGGTGTGTTTGGCGCACGCCTTTCTGAAGGCGTGGATTACCACAGCGGTGCTCTTGACGCCGTAGCTTGTATTGGCATTCCAAACTCGCCGCCCTCTGTTCTTTCAACCTCCTTGAAGACCTACGCTGAAGACAGATTTGGCCGCAACCTCGCATGGCGTTACACGGTATCGCAACCGGCCATCAACGCCATCTTGCAAGCCATGGGCAGACCCATACGTTCGGTCGGCGATCGAGCGTTGATCCTCCTCCTCGATCGTCGCGTGACCGAGCGAACCTACACAACGTGTTTCCCGGCAGACCTTCGCATGAATGAATCTGGAGAGCCCAACACCACGCTCCGGTTTGCCAAGCGATTTTTCGCCCGGGTTCATCGAGATGGCTCGATGGCTGAGGAGTAAACCGTGTCCGAAGGTTCATGTGGGCTCGTTGGTTGCAAATTCCATGGACGAATGGAAACCGCTGGACATCTCGACCGCATCCGAAGACGCGGAACCCTCGATGGACGTACGCACCACGGGTTTGCAAACCGATGCTGCAACCCTTCAGGCTGAGTTTGAGTCCATTCCCAATCACTTGAGTGAAGTGAAGCAACGGCACCTGGAAGTTCTGGTCACGGCCGGCATGCTGCCGGAAACAGGCCTTGCCGAAACCCATCCCGAACGCGCCCTCGCCTGGGTCGTCAGCGGGATCAACGGACGATTGAATCCCGACGGATTGACCATTCCGCTGCTCGGAGCACAACCCGACCAGGTCCACCTCCAAACCAAAACGACGGAAGAAGGGACGCTGGTTCAGTTGAGCGTCGAGGACGGTGATGCTCCTCCGCTCGTTCGGGACCTACCCCTTCCTGCCGAGGCGGCCACACACCTCCAAGCGAGCTTCGTTGACGGTCACCTGCACCTGCGCTGGTGAGACTCAACGTTGCGGAATCGATTGGATTTGTGCGATTTCACCGCTCATTCGGGTCAGGGCTTGAACGGCCACTTCCTGATGTTGAGCGCCCATTTCTTCACGGCTGTATCGGGCCATTTCGAAGGTGTTGTCCAGAGCAGTGAGTGCCTCTTCTGAAACGCCTTGCAGCGCTTGACGAATAGCGAATTCAAATTCACGAACGGTCTCAAAGTCACGACGCAAGAAGCCGCGTTGCTGAAGCAGACCACAGAGGTCCTGATAACAGGTAAAGATCGCTTCACGAATGGCATCACCGGCCGCCAACAATTCAGCGGTGTAAGCAAAGACTTCTGCGGCGTCCTTGAGCAAGTCGTCGGCCATCCTCTTTCGGCGGTAAAGCGCAACACCACCAGCAACAAGGGCAGCCAGCAACACGACCAAGGCGTAGGACCACCAAGGCGTCTGTACCTGTTCCTCTGCGTAAGCGTAGGACGGAGCAAAGCCTTGCTGGCGAGTGGCGTTGAAGGCTTGCAGCGACTCTTGGGAGAGACGCACATCGTTGATGACGATGTCCAAGTACAATTCGCCCCACCAGTCTGCATCCCCGTAGGAAGGCGTGGAGTTGAAGCCGATGTTGACTCGGCCGTTGTCATCGGTGAGCCAGTTCTTGAACGTGAGTTGCTCGCCACTCGAGTTGTAGAGATACACCGAGACGCTGATGCCTTGGAGGCCTGCCTTGGTGTCTTGAGCGGTGATGGTGACCGTTCCTCCAACCTTTTCTTGCTCGCCTTCGACCACATCGTTGAGATTGACCGTGATGTCAGCGTTCACGTTGACGAGGACAAACCTGCTAATGCTGGCGGCGTTCAAGTAACGAGAGTCGTTGCGAGCGACATCAACGTGGAAGTATTGGCCGCCCACTTCAAGCCAGTACGGAGCCGTTGACGTGAGTGAGAAGTTGCCGTTCGACCACTCCACGGTGGTTGGGTTGAAACAGCGAGCGCCTTCTCGTTGGTTGTTGCAGTCGGAACCGTTTCCAATGTACAGCTCCAGATCTTCGAAAATCTCACCTGCGCCACCGATTTCCTGAACCGAACCGACATAGAGAATCGGAGAGAAGATGCTGTCGGAGCGTGTCACTTGGACGCTTGACTGGCCGTCGATTTGAATGAGGACATCGGCCCATACTCGGACACTGGCCTCTGCGGAGGCTTCGAGGTGGGCTTGTGTTCCCGCATAGTGAACACGGATGGTGTGCTCTCCACGGTCCAAATCCATCGTCGCTTGGACGGTGGCGCTCCACACGCCGTCAGCACCGGTGGTGGTGGTCAGCAGCGCAACGTTGTCCATGCTGATGAGCAACTCCATGCCCTCCAAGCCAATGCGGTCAACGGTGTCAAAGTCGTAGAGGCGGCCGCTCAGTTCCCATGTGTCGCCACGGGTTGCATCAATGCCATCCTCGAACAGAAGGGTGACCCATGAGCGATGCGACATGAAGAACGTCGCATTACCGGTGCCTTCTCGATAGTAACCTTGTGGGGCCACTTCTGCAAACAACGTACGGTTACCGATGTCGAAGATATCGGGAACAATCCACTCGTAGGCAAAGTCACCGTTGTTGTCCGTGAACACAGCGGCGATCATGATGCCCTCAACCACCAATTGAACCTCATGGTTCGCAACACCGACAAGTTGGTTGTCGACAACAGAACCGGTGATGAACACGGTTTCGTTGACGGCGACTGGACTTGAAATGTCAACCGTCACCAAGACCGGGCTGTAGATTTCCCACAATCCTGAGGCGTTGCTGGGGAGGTAGGCCACCGTACCGGTGAATCGTGTTTCAAGGGCCACCGGGCCGAGCGGTGCATCGGCGGGGACGGGGTGAACAGCGGTGAACAAGCCATTGTCATCCGTGGTGGTGTTGGTCAACCAAACACCGCCGAGCCAAATCTCAATGGTCATGTTGGCCAACTCGTTGTCGACCACGTCAAGCAGACGGCCTTGGATGGTCATCGTCGTCTCGCGGTCTGCGTCGCCCGTGGCAGTGATGAGCAAAATCTTGGTCGGGACGCTCACGTTGAATTGAACAGTGGCCGAACTCGGGAGGTAATACTCCGGGTTGTTGATGTCACCGAAACCGACCGGGTCAACCCATTCTCGTCCGCCTCTGAACTCAATACCAATTTGATGCGGCCCAGCCGAGGTTCCCTCAGGCAAGGTGTAGGCGAAAGCGTAGGAACCGTCAGTGCTGTTGGTTTCCATGCTGGCGACGGGAATACCATCGATCAGGAGATGAACCACGGCTGTGGCGTTCATGCCGTTGGCTTGCAAAACCAGACCGAGGTCGTCGAGCAGGGTGCCGTTCACAACGAGAACATCACCGGCGACCAACACATCGGGCGCACTCGAAATCACCGTATCGGTGGCGCCCAGAACGACGAACGTCGTGGTTGCGTTGGTACCGAGCACACCCGTGGTGCCAGCGATACCGGCGTAGGTTGCGTGCATGTCGGTTGGCCCGACACTCATGTTGGCGGGAACGGTGAGGTTCCCCCAAGCGGTGCCGTTGGCAGCGGTGATGACCGTGATTTGCACCGGCGAGGCGTCGCCGAGAGTCGCCGTCAAGGAGACCACGATGCTTTGATTGGCCAGAGGAATACCCTGGTTGTCCCGAAGCAACACCGAGAACGGAACGGGGGTGCCCCGGTCGGTTCGGTCGTTCAACGAGGGTTGCCCAATGCCATCGAGTGATGGGCGGATGAAGTTCATGATCGAGAACCCTCGGGAATCGAAGGAGGTGTTGTTTTGTGAGCCAACATAGAAGTTCACGTTCGGGATGTAGGACACTTCCAGAAGATGGGTGCCTGCGGCAAAGGTTTCGCTCAACCGCAAGGTAGCGTTCCAGTAACCATCCTGTCCAATCGCACCACCGGTGACGGTAAAGCCGCTGGGCAGTCCGTCAATGGCGAACAGGGCGTTGGCGTTGGGCAACGTCGTGTTGTCACGCTGAACCAGCCCTGAACCGTTGTCGGAAACAATCTGCCCCGACACGTTGAACGATGTTCCTGCAACCGGGTTGGCCGTGATGGCATCAACCACCATGAAGGTCAACGAACGAACGGTGATGCTGGTCATGTTGGCGCTGGTGCTCAAGAGATCGGACGAACCGTTGTAGACCATTTGGACAACGATGAGCCCGAGCGGGTGGTCGTAGGGAATGGTGTAGGTGAAGTTCGCAAAGCCCTCAGGATCCGTGATTTGCGGTGAAAGCCAGGTCTCGTGGAAGCGGAGCCCAACCTCGTAGTTCGAAAGCGGAGCAAACATGTCCGAAGCTTCAACCAACTTTGCCGACATGTTCACGCTGTTGCCACGGTTGATGACCACGGCGTTCAACGGAACGAGGTTCTCAAGGCGTGAAACACCCATCACCTGAATTGGCGCCTGAGCACTGGCCGTGAGGTAGAACGGCGAGGATTCGTTGACCACCGAAATGACGAGCGTGTGAGGGCCGCGGGTGGTGCCGTTGTTGGCGGTATCCGTCGGTACGGTCATGTTGAAGCTCCCGTTGAGGGTGGTGGCGTAGTTGGACAGCAGCAACTCCTCTGGATTCTCCAGCCAGAACACGTCCAAGCGGACGGCGGAAATCAGAGGTCGTGATGCGTTTTCGGAATCTTGCACCTGCCCGACGACGTTGAATGGAACACCGGCGGTCACCGTCGTTGGAACGGTGATGATGTTGACGTTGCTGACCACCTGCACGGTGACGTTGATGACCGTCCCGTTTCCATAGCGCCGTGTGTTGCCGGCAGAAAGCGCGGCCGATAAGTCGTCCTGGACGATGATACCAACATCGTAGAACCCTGGTTCAATTCCAGACGGCGTGAAGGAATGGGTGGCATTGCCTTCGGCGTCGGAAGCGACCGTGGCGAGAGAGACGTTGGTGTTGCCATAATCCCAGATGAACTCAACGGAGGCTGATGACACGTTGGAGCCATCGGCTACATCGGTGATCTTCGCCGTGAAATCAACGGTGTCGTTCATTTCAACGATGTAGGCGGATTGTTCAGCCTCGACCACAAACTCCGTCACGATGCCCGCTTCGATGGAAATCTGACTTGGTGGAGCCGGAGGTTGGGCGGAATCAACGTAGGCATAGTATGCACCACCCGCAGGTGCGAGCGTGATGAAGTCGAAATCAAGGACGAATTCATACACGCCTGAAGCCAACGTGGTCGGCATCTGAATGGGGATGTCAAACGCCCCGGTGGTGTTGTTGAGCGAGGCTTGTGCGATGTCAAGGGGGCCCTCTTGCGTGACGAGGCTCACGAAGATGAGCGTGTCGTTACCGACCACGGGCGTCAAATGGACAGAATCAAAGATATCACCAAACAGCCGGGTTGAATTGCCCATGTAGGTCCAGTCCTGACCGACCGAGAGGTTCCAGTCAATGTCGGCCTGAACCCGCATGGTTCCGTTACCGGTGGACGGCTGATAGAACGTCGAACCGTTGAAGGAGATGCCAAGGGGATAATCGCCGGCAAACAGGTTGG
>JALRLQ010000017.1:15540-25477 GCA_023254365.1 Candidatus Poseidonia sp.
TTTCAATGCTGTCCGAATCAGGGTCGACGGTGGTGTTGAACCATGAGCCGTCGAACGTGAAGTCGTAGTTTCCAAGGGTGTTGGGCGAAGCCGAAACACCCCGATGGTCGTTGATCTGCACGATCACGTTCGCATCTTGACCTCGGATCTGTGCCGATTCTTCGACCACAAAGGACAGGAAACCTCGTAGGAAGTAGGGCACCGCCATCGTGGTGTTGGCGTCGTCGGTGGCCGGAAGGGTGGATGGGAAGAAGCGAAGTCGGGTCTCGATTTCACCGGCGGCAACCATGATGTTGCTCGGCATCAGATACTGAATGGAGAATGTTCCACTGACGCTGAGGTTGAAGACTTCTTCCCACAGGTCACCCGAACCGTTGGCACGGATGGCGAACTGCAGGTTACCGGCGAGGGCGACCGGCGTGGCGCTGATGGAGAGCGCACTGCCGTTGATCCACACGTCATCGTTGAGCTGGATGATGCTTCGGTTGGTCAAAGGCCCTTCGATGGTCGCTGTCAAATTGGGTGCATCCGTAACGTTGAGTGTGATGGACGTCGTGGCCGGGAGGAGATGGAACGGCGCTGGTGTGGCACCGGAAACCGAGGTATCTTGCCAGCCTGAGAAGCCAAGCGTTGCAGAGAGGTTTCCGCGAGGTTCGGATTCGCTGAGGTTGAGGGTGATGGTCCAAGCGCCGCTGGAATCGGTTTGAGCGCTGAGGTTCTGCACACCGTCCACCGCTGAGGTGTAATTGAGCCACACCGTTTGGGCGGGGAGGTCAGCGAATTCATCGGTGGGTTGGTTCACCAGCATCAGCATGCCTTCGAGCACCGTGGTGGCACCTGCACCTGCAACAGGTGAGTTGATCGGCATGGGTGCCGTATGAATGATGGTGGCGTTTTCGGTGAGATTGACGTAACCGTCGTAAATGACCCCATCGTTGGAGACATAACCGGATTGACGGTGTTCAACCACAATGTTGTGCATCCCCGGAGCCGTGGGTGCGGCGGGGAATCCTGAGATGGTGAACGTCCCGTTGGCATCGGTCATGTTTTCGTCGAGGAGGCGCTCTTGAACGCCGCCAAAGCCAGGGACGAAGGCAGCATCTGCCTCTGGTGTGAGGTAGGCAAGCACACGAATGTCAGGAACGGGGGTGCCGTTGGCGACGTAGCGGAGTTGTCCCGTAACAGTCACGTTTTGGGTACCGTCACGAGCAAGGGTGAAGGTTGAGATGGTCTGGTTGACAATTTCCACCTCTTCAGCGGGCGGGCACGGGTCAAACGGAATCCACCCGAGGTCGGTGTTGCCGTTGGCGCTGTTTTGTTGCAGGCGAACCTCCGACCAGGTAGCCGCATCGGTGGAATACACGGCGTAGCCGTCACCGGTCCACGTTCCGCCGATGTATCCGGTGACTTGGCGCGCTGGCAGGCCGGCAAGCCGAGCCATGGTCACGAACATGGTGTTGAATTCACGGCATGAGCCTTCCTTGATGGCTTCGAGGATGTTGAGGGTGACATCCACCGGACTCACCGTCCCAGAGGAGTTGTAATTTCGCTTGAATTCGGTGGTGGCGTTCCCGTTGGTCAGGAAATCCTCAAGCGCGAGCGCTGTGCTGTAGGCATCGGTCGCTCCAGCCTCGTTGATGACCGCCGTGGTCACGTTGTACACGTACGACATCGGATCGGTCGGATCGGTAAAGGCAGGGTCGGTCAGCAACTCGTACGGGAAATTTTGGCCGGGAACGGTGGTGGCTGCGAGGGTGGTCCAATCAAAGTAATACTCGGGTTGTTCGAAAATGACTTGGTCGATGGACCCGCTATCGATTCCCAAAATGTGGGTGTCGTTGGTACGGGTGATGTTTGCTGAAACTTCAAAGTAAAACGAGATGTTGGAATACGAGGCGGGTGCCGGTATTTGTCCGGTCGAAATGGGTTGATTGAGCTTCACGTTCCACTCAACCGTGTCGTTGGCAAAGGACGTGGACGCGAGATGGGTGAAATTGCTCACCGGAACGGTGAGTTGTTCGGGCGGGTGGACGGATTCAAGGTGGGCATACGTCGTCCCGGTGTAGAAGTCGTTGGTGACCGAGCGCCAGCGTCGGTCGAGGTTGAGGTCCACGGTTCCTGACGTGTTGTTGGCCCAGAACACGATGCCAACGGCTTGAGCGTCGTCGCTGGGGTCCCACGGGTTAAACGGCGAGCCGGCGCAGTTGATGAACCAAAACATCTCAGGACATTCTTGCCCGTCAAGCATACCGCCGCCATCGGTGTCGGGATTGGTCCAATCCGTCCCGGTCTGGTTCTCAATGGCATCCGGAATACCGTCGCCATCAAAGTCGTCGGGTTGGATATCGTCGGTGGGGTCGTTTTCGGGGTTGGTGCCGTCAAAGTATTCCGTGCGGTCATCCACGCCCCCCTGGTCGGTATCAAAGGCCGTTGAAGTCGTCACCCAAATGTCCTGTGAACCGTTGGTGATACCGATGTAAATCAAATCACACCCGGTGGTGTTCTCGAAGTAGTTGTTGAGTCCATCGCCGTCATCGTCAAGCATGTTGGTGCACGGTTCGTTGGGATCGGTGTTGTCCTGAACTTCTTCAAAGTCGTTGACACCGTCCCCGTCCGTATCCGCAAGGGTTGGGTTTGAGAACCATCCGAAGGTTCCAAGCAACTCCTGCCAGTCCGCCAGCCCGTCTTGGTCGGTGTCTTCGTAATCGTCGTCACAGTAATTCTGGGTGGTTCCGAGTGTACCGGCGTTCACAGCGTCCGTGTGACAGAACGAACCGTTGCGGTTGGCGACATCGGTGGCCGTTCCTGATGGACCGCTGGATACGCCCTGCAGGATGTTGTTCACCACCGTCGCGTACGCAAAGGATTCCCATGTTCCCGAGACATTGTACCAGCCAACACCCCCTGCGGGATTGAACCCTGAACCGTCGCCGACTTCAAGGCGGTTGCCTGAACTGATGTATTGAACAAAGGTGGTTTCGAAGTTGACCAGCGAATCGCAAGGGTCGGTGCTGTGGCTGATGTTGCGCTCTTCTCCGTCGCTGATGCCGCCGAAGTCTGTATCGGCAACGTTCCACAGCGTGCACGTCAAGTTCTCTTCCCAATTTTGAATACCGTCGCCGTCTGCATCTCCAGCGTCCTCACGACGAGTTGGGTCGGTTTCACCGGCATCCAAAACACCGTTGAAATTCGTGTCTTCCTCACCGTCATCAAAAGCGTCGCCGTCGGTGTTGTTGTTGCGAGGGTCGCTGGCCTGGGCAGGGTTGCCGTAAGCACCGTTGACTTCGACACCGTCGCTGATGCCGTCGCTGTCGGTGTCTGAGGACGTGGGGTCGGTCAGAAGGGTCAAGGCTTCGTACGAGTCGTTCAGGCCATCACCGTCGGTATCGGCACGAATTGGACTGGTCGACGTAACACCGTCCACCTCCGCCGTGTAGGTGGCGCAGGCACCGGGGCCGACGCCTTGGACAGGGTCGCACGGTGAGGTGGTCTCTGTGACGATGCCGTCCGGGCCGTTTCGGAAACACGGCGATGAACCGCACATTGTCGTCCACGTGGGGTTGACGTACTCGAGGAGGTTGATCAGCCCGTCACCGTCCGGGTCGCCGTTGGGTCCGTCAGCGTTGGAGGGCGAAGTAGCGTTGAGGCCGTTGGCGGCTTCCCATCCATCGGGCATGCCGTCACCGTCGGTGTCCCACCCTGCTGGGTCTTCGTCGTAGATGCCGTCGCCGTCGTCGTCGTCGGTCAAACAGTCGGCATCGCCGTCCCCATCGGAATCTGCGGCGTCAACGAAGCCGTCCTTGTCATCGTCAAAGCCGTTGGCACAAATATTGCCCACGGGGTCCTCGTCGCAAAGAATCACGCTTCCGGTACCGTCGCTTCCGGACGCACCGCAGGCAGGTTGGTTGAATTGCATGGCGTCTTCCTCGTTCCAGTCGTTGACGGGAATGGTTCCGTTCCACCACACGCCGTTGTCGAGATAGGAGGTCGTCGTGGGGTTGTCCCATCCGGAGGGTTGCAGGTAGAGGTACTCTTGGAGGTTGGACATACCGTCGCCGTCAGGGTCAGCGACGGCGCCATCCATGCCAGATGAAGAAAGTGGGTCAAGACCGTACTTCCATTCCCATCCGTCGGGCATGCCGTCGTTGTCGGAGTCCGGGTCATTTGGGGCCGTGTTCATGAGGTACTCAAGACCGTACGTCAAGCCATCTCCGTCTTGATCAGAGGAGGCCTGAACGTCCACAGCGAAGTATTGAATCGAGGAGAGCGTGGACAGCACCATGAGGAATGTGAGGAGCATGGACTTGGCCATCTTCTTGCGTTCTGCAGGGGCAAGACGAGGCGCGGCTGCGGACGTGGTTGAGCCTGTCAGCATGGTTGTCACAGGATTGGGTGATTCTGATGCCTCATAAGGGAAATGGTACGATGTTCATACAACCACAAGTTGTACGGTCGAAAAATCACAGATCTTCAAGCTCTTCGAGGAGTTCCAAATCATCATCGTCGTCCTCGACCGTCACGGGCGGCGGAAGGTCGTCATCCTCATCCATCGCACCGAGTTCTTCTTCAAACTCCACACCTTCTTTGTCGTCGTAAAATTCGCCTTCTTGACGTCCGCTTCGACGAGCAGCATAGAGCACCAATGCGCCCAGCAAGACGTAGAAGACCATCGTCTGTGGTTCGGGGTTCACCAGTTCGCGCACCAAGCAGGAGATGCCACTGCACTCGGTCATGTAGGAGAAGGTAAACTTCTGGAGGTACTCTTCTTCGTACGGGGTCTCGTTGTCCATGGGCGTGACCTTGAATTCAAACGTGGCCTCTTCGCTGTCTTTGAGATCACCGGGGGCAATCATCGTGACGCTGAAATCCTTGGAAGAGTAAGCAGGCAAATTGAGGATGAGGAAATCGCTCCCGAGTTGACTGGAAGTGGCCCGAATAGCCCCTTCCCAACCCTCCGGTTGGTCCAATCGGATGACGACATCGAGCGGGATGTTGTTTTGGTTGCTGATGCGGTATTCGAGGTTCTTTTCCTCATCCGGTGCGAACCTGGATTTTTCGGTCTTGTCCGTGATTTCAATACGGCCTGGGACGACCTCTTCCTGAATCACGACCTTGACGGGCAAATCGAAATAGCGGGCGTCGTCAAGTTCCACGCCCTCCTCGATAATACGGGTGTAAATGGTGTGCACTCCGGCTTCGACTTGGCCTCGCAAGGTGATTTCGAGCTTCATGTCGGCGTACTCGTCTGGAGCGAGGTTCACGGCCACCAGGTTGCTGTTGCTACCGTTGGAAATCACATAGTCCCACGCCGTGTACTTCGGGTTGTTTTCGCCATTTTGTTCAACATCTCTTGGGTTGACAATCTTCCACGTTGTGGTGCCGGTACCTTCGTTGCTCGAGTCGGTGATGCGGAGGTTGTAGAACACCGTCCCATCGCCGCGCACCGGGCCGACTTGTCCCAGCGGATTGTCTTCACCGATGCCGTCGCTGTCCGAAATGACCTCGACCAAGATGCCGAAGGTGCGGTGAACCGTGAACGCCACGTCCGTGCGCAGTTCGGAGTCTTCTGTACTGACCACCGAGAGTTCAAACAGCCCGATGTCAACACCGTCTCGATCGGCGGGAGGATACACCTCCATGCGGATGGTGAGGATTTGCGTGGAGCCGATTCCTGGCGTCATGGAGTAGATACCTTCCTCGGCCAGTTCCATGCCCGTATCGTTGTCGTAGAAACGGTACTGCCAGTCATCTGGCTGTTCGAGCACACGGATTTTGAAGGAGTCGGTTTGGAACCCGGTGTTGAACACATCAAGGTAGAAATCTCCAACCTCTGAAGCATCCACGTAGTGTGAAAGCGTTTCATCGTAGGCTTCGGGACGGGTTGAATCGGCAATCTGCTTCTGGTGTTCGTCGTCTTCGTAGACAAAGAGCCGAGGTGGAGCGAAGACGTCCACCTCTTCGAAGTCGAGCGTGATGGAGCGAATGGCAACTTCTTCGGTCTGGCCTTGGTTGTTCTGAGCGTACACCCTCGCTTCAATCTCAAGCGAATCTGGAGCGGTGTCGAGGTCACCTTCAGGGACGTTAATTTGCAATTCAGGCAACACCGAGGCACCTCCGGAACTGAGCGTGTAGGTGCTGCTCGGCGCACTCCAAAGCGGGTCGGACCAGGTCGAGGGAAGGTTGGTCTCGAGGTCGAAGATAACGTCGATGCTGCTCGATGATGAACCGGTGTGTTCCACCAGGAATTCAACTTGCACCGAGGCACCCGGTGCGAAGAGCACCACATCGGGTTGGTTGGAAGGGAGGGTGAGATAGATGTCATGCTCGAGCATGGTCACGCCAGGGTGTTCAAAGATGACCGAATGGCCCTGAACGTCTTCAACTTCCAGCCGCACAGGGTAGTCCCCATCGGCAATACCTGCCTCATAGGTGTAGGTGAAGTTTCCAACCAATCCGTTGTTATCGAGTTTGAAATCATCGTCGTCAAAGTTGTGTTCGAACACCGCATTGGCGTCGTTCGGCGTGGCCATGATCAGGTTCACTTCGTCGATGTCGTCCCGGCCAAAGGCATCTCGAACTTCAACGGAGAACTGCATCTCACGGAACTCCGGTCGGTGATTGGGCGACCACTCGAATTTCTGGGCGTCGTTCCAGTTGCAGCCAAACTCAGGATGGCAGCTGTGCACCCGAACGCTCGAGCCGGAAAGGGCGTTGGTCATCACCTGAAGACGCGAAAACCCTCCGGAACTCTCCATCTTACCAAAGGCGATATCCACGGCACAATCGGTCTGACCGAAGCCGCCCGTGTCCTCACAGGTTGCCTGAGCGTCGATACGAATCTTGAGTTGTTTCCCTTTGGGAACCATGAAGCCGTTTGCCCCGATGTCAAATTCAACCTCGATGACGGACCACGAACAACCGCCACCCAAGGGGTTGGGCGAACATGCATCGTCCAGCTGTCGGTTTTCGGAAGAAATCTGCGTGTCACCTGCCTTGAGGGAGAACGTCACGTCGGCGGTGGAGCCGTCGGTGCCTCGGAATTGGATGTAGGCGGAGAGACGAGCGGTGTTGGAGGCCCCGCTGCCGTTGATGTAGAGATCGCTGATCATGTCGACACTGCGGAACTCAAGCCCGTCAATGGCACTGCCTTCTTCCTGGCCACCGTTGGGCTCAATCGTCGTAATGGAGCCCTGACCGCCGGTTTCTGAGGTCGGTGCGTCGAGGTAGAGTTCGTAGGTTTGTTGGGGGACGGAGACGGGGTACACCACCGCACCGTCGTTCAACACCGCTGCGGTGTTGTCCGATGGAGCAGGGGGGGCCATCGCACCGAGCAGCGAGGCGAGAAACAGACCGACGAGAAACAACGCCACGGTTGAGCCGCGGTTGCCTGTTTGACCCACCAACATCAAGTTCACCGTATCGCCGTGGTGCAGGGGGTGTTAAACGGTTTTGTATGGTTTGTGCGATAAACGGGACTTTGCTCCGCAACACCACACAACGAACAATGGTGCAGGGGGTGGGATACGAACCCACGAACCCATACGGGACCGGATCTTAAGCCCGGCGCCTTTGACCACCTCAGCCACCCCTGCTTGTGTTTTGGGGCATCGCCGTAGCACTTGAAGGAATCTCAATCCTCGTGCGTGGACCAGCCACCATCGACGTGGAGCACGTTGCCGGTAATGCTGGCGTGAGTCAGTAAGAAGTGAACGCCTGAAGCGATGTCTTCTGCGTTTCCAGAGCGACCCATGGGGACTTTTTCAAGAACCTTGGCAAAATGCTCCGCCTCCCAGTCTGCGGCCATGATGGCCCCCGGAGCGAGGCAGTTGACGCGAATTCTGCCCGCCAGTTCGCCGGCAAGGTTCAGCATCAACTGGCGCAAACCGGCCTTGCTGGAGGTGTAGTGTGCCAGACCCTGCCAAGCTCGCCCCCACGAGGTGTCAACGATGGCCACCACGGACCCACCTGCCCGCTCGAGAACGGGAAGGAGGGCCTGCGTCAATCGGTACGGCGATTCCATGTGCAAACGGTTCAAGGAACGGTAGGATTCAAGAGGCGTCTCCTCGAAGGTTGATTGGCTATAGAACGACGCATTGTGAACCAAACCAGCAAGGCCTTCACGAACGACAAGCGGATGTTCGAGCACGCTTTGGATGAGGCCGTCAACGTCCGCATCAACGGTGAGGTCGGCCTGCACGATTTCGCCGCATTCGCGGTGATTCCTCGCCCTGGCTGCATCCAGGACTGCTTGAGCGTCAGCGAGGGATGAACGGACATGAACCAGCACGTACCACCCCTCGTCCATCAAACGAGCAGCCGTGGCTGCCCCAAGGCGCTGGCCTGCGCCCGTGATGAGGACCACCTGCTCGCCCATGACCTTCCATGCCGAGGTTCAATTCATGAAGGCTCGTATTGCCAGCAGGGGTTGTTTCGGCACAACACAGCCCTGCACACCTTTTTTGAGAGCCACCCTTTGGCTTGGATTGAGGGGAGCAGAACATGGTCGGAAAACCGCTCCCAATGGCCGGTCAATCGGCGCCCTCAACACCAGCACGTCGCCTTCCCGATTGGTTTCGAACAACCCTGCCAACCGGCGACCAACAAGCCATCTTCAACGCCACGAAATCGGCCGTGAAAGACAACCAACTGCACACCGTGTGCGAAGAAGCTCGATGCCCCAACATCCACGAATGTTGGGCAAGCGGCGATGCAACCTTCATGATCGCCGGCCAAGAATGCACCCGCGGCTGCCGTTTTTGTGCTGTCGGCACCATCAAGCGACCCCCTCCACTCGACCCGGAAGAACCGCAACATTTGGCACAGGCCGTGGCCTCAATGAATCTACGGCACGCTGTCATCACCGTCGTCAACCGTGACGACCTCCCCGACAGCGGAGCGGAGCACTACAAACAATGCATCGAAGCCGTGGCCACCTCCTGTCCCGAAGTCACGCTTGAATTGCTCTGTTCCGACTTGGCCGGTGACCTCGATGCACTTGCTCATTTGCTTGACCAGAGTCCTTTGTCGGTATTTGCTCACAATGTTGAGTGTGTCCCCCGTCTCGACAAAACCGTACGGGACGCACGTGCATCGTTTGCCCAATCCGTTTCCATTCTGCGAGAGGCCAAGCGTCTTCGCCCCGACATCATCACCAAATCCTCAATCATGGTTGGCGTGGGCGAAACGGACGACGAAATCGACGAGGCATTGGCCTTGCTCAAGGACGCAGGCGTTGACCTCGTCACCATCGGCCAATACCTCGCTCCTTCGAAACAACACCTGGCAGTGGATCGCTTCCCCGAACCTGAACGCTACGACCAGTGGGCCTCCCTCGCCATCGACCTTGGCTTTTCAGGGGTCGCCAGCGGACCGCTGGTCAGGTCGTCGTTCAAAGCTGGCCTCTTGCTGCGAAAAACACGGGACCCTGACAATGAAGAACAGATGCTTGGTGCCTTTGTCCGCGTAGCACCTCAACGAGGAGCACCGACACCACTTAAGACGGACGAGCCCTGAGGTGAAACAATGACGGAGCGAAGCACGGTCACCACCTCGCCCTACACCATCGGCGTGGCTCCGTTCCGTCCCGGTGACGAACCCTCGTTTGGCGGTGCGTTTGAACAGCAACCAGGTGACCTCAACCGCCCCGACCCAGCCACCTGCGATGCATCCGACACGGCGGCTCACGCTCAAGGACTCATCCGTGTCCTCAACGATGACGGTGAGGCATCGGGTGAGTGGAACCCCAACCTCGACAAAGCCACCCTCATTCAAGGCCTCGAGTACATGATGCGCCTGCGAATCTTTGACGACCGCATGATGAAAATGCAGCGCACTGGGAAACTTTCGTTCTACATGCGTTCTTTTGGCGAAGAGGCCATCGCTATCGCCCAGACCATGGCCCTTGAGGAGCAGGACTGGTTGTTCCCCTCCTACCGTC
>JALRLQ010000180.1 GCA_023254365.1 Candidatus Poseidonia sp.
TGCCGCAGGACCGTCATTAAACACGTGCCCGAGGTGAGCGTCACACCGATCGCAGCGAACCTCGGTACGAACCATACCGTGACTTCGGTCCTCAATTCGTTTGATATTCGCTTCACTGTGTTCGGAATGGAACGAAGGCCACCCGCAACCGGATTCAAATTTCATGCTCGAGGTGAACAACAAGGTTGAGCAGCAAATGCACGTGTAGGTTCCAGGGCGCTTTTCATCCCAGTAGATTCCAGTGAACGCCCGTTCCGTACCCTGTTCTCGTGTCACGTGGTATTGTAGTTCTGTGAGTTTCTCTCGGTAGGTTGCATCCTTGTGCTCTCGCTCGACCTTCAAAGCATGCTCCAAGACGGTGACCCAAGGCTCAACATATTCAATGGGGTCTTGTCGCCCAAGAGCATGGAAAGCAAGAATGCGCTCCACATCAGAACCGGTTCGCCCGTGGCTTTTGCCATCTCCATCCGGACTGTAGGAGGTGAGGGTTCGAGAAAACACTGCATCAAAATCCAATTTGAGATGATCCACGGACTGCTCAGCGTCTTTGAGGATGGAAGTTTTGTCCATTTCCAAATAGGGCAAGACGAACGAGATGAGATGGCTGTCCCAATTCCCTAATGCGAAGGCGTGTTCGAGGGCTGAATAAAACTCAGGTCGACAGTCCGGGTAAATGGCGTGGTCCCCACTGTGTACCCCCAACACCACGCAGACCTTGCTGTCGTTCGTTGTTGCAATTGAAAGAGCAGTGCCGTACAACAACGAAGAAAAGATAGCGTTACGATTGGGAACGACGGTTGCTTTCATGTTGTCTTCCTCATAGTGGCCTTCAGGGACGGGTCCACCAGTTGCGAGCAAATCGCTTGCAAAAAGTCCCATCGCACTTTGGAGGTCAATCACATGGTGATGAACAAGCAATCCGTGTTCTTCCAAGTGCTTGACCAAATCGCTGGCGCGTTGCAACTCAACGACATGCTTCTGTCCATAATTGAACGAAAGTGCCGTTACTTCGTAACCTTCTCTCAAGAGGTGCAACAACAAGGAACTCGAGTCCATGCCTCCGCTCAAGGCCATGACGGCTCGCTGTTTACTCGTCACAATATCCCCATCCATTTGTGTGTTTGAAGCGAGAGCCTCCACGTCGGATTGGCCTTCACCACGGATTCAGTGAGTGCAAACATGCGTCCGTTTTCCTCTACCGAATGGGTTTCATCGTAGCACGGCTGGAGATACAGGTGGTCAAATCCCTCGATGAGGCCATCGTAGAGACTGAGTGGTTGACCAACATACACACATTTGAGTTCGTTTCCAATGCGTTGCCGGACGGCCACGTTTGGATACATCTGATCTTTTGGAGAAATGCAAATCCAATCGAGTAAACCCTCCGGAATTTCAACGGTGCCGTTTGATTCAATTGAGAGGTGATATCCTCGACGTCGAAGCAGACGACTCAGCGGCCACAAGTCGTTCAACATGGGCTCACCCCCGGTGAAGATGATGTTGCTGCAAGGAAACTCCATCACGCGAGCCAGAATGTCAAGCGCGGACATGGTCGTGTATTCGTCAAAATTGGTATCACACCATTCACAGCGAAGGTTGCATTTTCCAAAACGAATAAACACGTGTGGAATTCCACTTCGATGACCTTCACCTTGAACGGAGTGGAAAATCTCGACGATGTTGTATTCTGCTGCCAAATCACTTGCGTTGTCGGTGACGACATCACCGGACAATCCACATGGCATGTTGGTCATTCAGTTCCCTCAAAGTGGTGGTTGTTGAATCAATTGCATGAGTTCGCTTCGAGCCTCGGGTCGATCGAAAAACACGCCTCGCATGGCCGAAGTGGTCATGACGGCCTCTTGCTTTGCAACACCTCTGCACTGCATACAACCGTGCGATGCTTCCAAAATCACGGCAGCGCCAAGCGGCTTAAGTTCCCGTTCAAGGTCGTCGGCAATCCCTTTGGTTATTCGCTCCTGATTTTGCAATCGGCGAGCGTGAAGGTCCAAAATCCGGGCAAGCTTACTGATGCCGACAATACGCTCCACCGGAATGTAGGCGATGTGACCCCGCCCGCTGAAAGGAAGGAGGTGATGTTCACAGGTCGACGTAAATTCGATATTTCGCAACAAAACGATGCCATCGTAGCCTTCGCCGTTAAAGGTCGCTTGAAGAAGTTCACTTGCATCCATTTGATAGCCTGCATGCAATTCCTTCCAGGATTCGACAACGCGTTGGGGGGTGTCTTCCAACCCT
>JALRLQ010000181.1 GCA_023254365.1 Candidatus Poseidonia sp.
GAGGAGCACCAATGCTGCACTCGTGAGCATCCCGATTTCCTTGCCGATGGTGGCCGAGGAGTTTTCTGCAAATTGGGCAAAGGAAAACGTACGCAGGTCGTCTTCACCGGTCGATTCAATCAGGGATGCTTCCAAGGATTCCGCCCAAGCGGTCAGATCGGCTTGAACATCCCCCAATACATCGTAACCGTAATCCAACGGTTCACTGGACACCGCCAGCGTCACCAACACCGGCCCGTCACTGTTCCACGGGTCAACGGCGTCGTCTGCAGGAAGGCTGGAGAGGATTGCACCCTTGAAATCAACCGATTGCAGCCCCAACACGGGGCCCAACTGGCCTTGAAGGGGGCCGGTCACCGCGAGGATTTGACCCGTTTGTGCCGGTGACCTTCCCACCGTCGCGCTCTCAAGTTGACCCATCAAGGCACCCAGCGGGTCGGCGAGGGTGGACCCTGTGTCCATTCGGGCAAGCCAAGCGGCCGGCTCGTTGGCGTTCCATGCCGCAAGCCGTTCGGACGTCACAGGTTCAACGGCAGGGACGTTGCTTGCGGCCTCCGTGAGGTTGGCTAGGGCAGCAGCCAGGCTGTCGTTGTCCGCCATCAAGAGGTCGAAAACAGCCGTTTGCAACGGACTGAGCCATACATCTGCAGTAGCGTTGTCCTGCAGTGCCATCCATTGCATGGCGTGGCCTGCAGGGCCGTTGTTGGCTTGCGTGCCGAACAAGGGGTAGTGATAGGAGGAGAAGTTCTCATCGTCCAACATGGCCGCTTCAATCGCAGCGAGGTGTGCCCACGTCGATGCCTCAAACAGGTCACCCTGCTCGATCTCGTCGATCACGCGGATAAAATCGATGTTGGCCCGATACTCCGCTTCAACCTCGTTGAGCAGGTCAACGCTCGGGTCGTCGGGAAAGAACCCGTCTTCGCTGTTATCGAATTGAAGGTGCATGCCTCCGGATGCCAGCACCACCATGGCGAGCAGGATGATTGCAAAGGCTTGCTTGGGTCGCTCAACACTCCAGTCTGTCAGCGTCATGAAAGGATTTGCCATGATTTTTGCACATCTTTCCACCTTATAACCGCCTGTTTCCCATCCACACGCAACAACGAACGGTTGGAGGTGGACTGGCGTCAATCGGCGCAATTCATCAAGGAAAAACCAATTGGAGAATTAAATATTCAATTGGTTTCTTCAAGTTCAAGCAACGCAGCGCCTTGGGTCACTTGGTCGCCTGCAGCGAAGTGAATGGTGGACACGGTTCCATCAGCGGTCGCCACGATACGGTGCTCCATCTTCATCGCTTCAAGCACCATCAGGGGTTCACCTGCCTCAACCTGCTGCCCCGGACTGACCAGCACCTCGAGCACTTTTCCGGGCATGGGAGCGATCAGGCCGCCGCCAACATCGGCGGTCGAGGACCCCGGTTCGATTCGTTCCCAACGGTAGGTTCGTCCGTTCACATGCACCCACCAAACATCGCCCACCTTGGCGGCGTGACCGAGCACGGTGACACCGTTTGCGTTCGTTGCAACGAGCCGGTGACGCTGGTCGAGCACCACACGATGGCCAAGGTACGTCCACGCCTCGCCATCTTTGCTCAAGAGAACCTCAACGGGCCCATCGCCTCCCACAAAGGTGTGCTGCATCAGGGATACCTCCGTTGGAGGGTGGTGAAGGGACTTGGTGCGACCTCGCCGGTCGACGGTGCGCTGCTCGCTTGCCGACGGTGCAAGCCCATGGTCTCCGCAGCTGCGGCCAAGAGCAAAGCGACCTCTTCGGTCGTCTCATCGGGCGAAGGTTGCCAGCCGGAGGGCCACTGCTCGTCGATGGTGGTGGTGGTGGTGGTGCCGGCAACAACGTCGGGGGCGTCGCACAATTCTCGTAAAAAACGCAGGTTGGTGGTGGTGCCCAAGACCACAAATTCATCGAGGGCTCGGCGCATCTTTTGCAGCGCTTCTTCTCTGGAGGGCGCCCAGACGATGAGTTTGGCGAGCATGGGGTCGTAATTGGGTGTCACGTCGTCCCCTTCGCGAACGCCGGTATCCAAGCGGATGCCGGGGCCTTCGGGTGCACGGAACACGGCGAGGGGGCCGATGGAAGGGAGGAATCCATTGGCTGGGTCTTCGGCGTAAAGCCGGACTTCGATGGCGTGGCCGCGCATCATGAGGTCACCGCAGGACATCGGTTCTCCCTGAGCAATCCGCAACTGCTCGCGTACGATGTCCA
>JALRLQ010000182.1 GCA_023254365.1 Candidatus Poseidonia sp.
CCTGGAGTCGCGCAACCTGCTCATCATTGATTGGCACCGACTCACCAACGGCCTCATCGGTCAGAAGGAGCTCGTGATCGGCCAAGCGCAAGACCTCATCGACACCGTCGTGGAGATGGGCATCTTTGGTGCCGCCTTAGCCGGAGGATTCCTCTTGGCCCAGCGAATTGGCAAGTGAGCCGGCATCAATCGTCGCCGGATGGCGCTGGCCGCCAACCCCACTCGACTGTTGACGTAAAAAATCCATTCGTCGGTCCATCTGTTCATCAAAACACGTGCATTCTCCGTGGTCCGGACAAGCGGGATTATGTGTTGTGAACAATACGGTTTTTCACCAGGCCCACGACTGGAACGAAAGAAAGATTCACAATTTTTGCAGAAAAGGGTATCGCAACCCTCTTTGAAGCAATAAATACCTGGGTTGCTGTTTGCATCGATGGGCGTTTTGCACATTCTGCAACGTTCAATTGAATTCCCGGAATTGATGACAATGTCGCCCGTTGAAGGGCCGATGGCATTGTGTCCAACCTAAACCGAATCGGTGAGGTTAACCTTTGGTGAATTGGGCTCCATTGGAAATCCCTCGAACCTCGTGATCAATCGTTTTTGTATGCGTCTTTCTGTCCGGCCACATCCGTCTTTCTGAGTTCAGCCAACTGCTTGAGCGCCTCCAACTTCACGGCGGGGTCGTCCGATGAAGCCGCGATATCCTCGAGGACGGCGATGGTGGATTGCGAACCCTTGGCGTGCTGCTCCAAGCGCTGTTGTTCTTGCTCGTTTTGCAGTTGCATGCGTTCTCGCTTTCGGGCTTGGACTTGGTCAAACATCTCCATCGCCTTGTTCATCTTCTGCTCTTCAGCATCTTGTGCAACGGAGGCAAGAGCTTTCTGCCGCTCGGCTTCGAGCTTGGCCAGTTCAACGTCCGTTTGGGCGTTCTTGAGGGCCTCGTCTCGGGCTGCAGCCGTTTGTTGGTCTCGCAACTCCTGCTGCTGCCGCCACTGTTGCAGGTTGTATTCTCCTGCCCCTTTGAGGCGGTCAAGTTCCAACTTGAGTTCAGCTGCCTCTTTGGCCTGAACACCAGCAAGCGCCATTCGAGCGTTCACCTCGTGCTTGCGCTGTTCGGTCTTGATGAAATGGTCAAGTTCAATGGCTTGCTTGTCCGATTCGATGTCCTTGGAGAGTTGGAGACGCTCCAGGTCGTGCTGATGCTGAAGTTGCTGCTCGACAGCGGTGCTGCTCCAGGTGATGAAGCCACTGCGGAACGCAAGACCGTATTCGTCCAAGGTTGCTCGCAGAGCGGTCTTGACAGCGTACATGACGTCCTCGTTGGCTTGAACCGTGCGCATGGCCGCGGCGTCCATGCCCCGAAGATGCTGGAGGGCGGCGGCGCTGGTGGCGGGGGAGAGGACTTCGGCGATGTGGCTGGCCTGAACGGTCATCGTGCCCTTGGCGGGGAAGGTGATGAGGCGTGGAGCGGTTTCTCGGGTGACCTCAAGCTTGAGCGTGACGAGGCAGTTGATCTCATCACCGTTCTCTGCAATGCCTCGAACTTGTACGAGAACAGCATGCGGCCCGGTGAAGGCAAACATGAAGGAGCGGACGGGGTTGCTTTTTCCAAACAATTTTCCAAAGAGTCCTATTTGTGGGCTCACTTCCATGTGCGTTTGGGATACGGAACCGACAATCTTCCCGTTTTCCAAGACCACGCACACCTCGTTGGGCTTGAGCGTCACTTCGGCTTGCCGAGGGACATCGGCGTCGTTCATGTAGTGGGCAATCACGGTTGGGTTGGTTCTCCATCTGAAATGCATTGTTTCACCTCTTCGTCAGTCCATCGATGTACATGTTCCTCTCCAGGTACATGTTTCGAGTTCGGGTTAATTTTTGATGCCAGTCGGCGATTCGAACATTCAAAGCGGCTTCATCCAAGTCGCTCATTTCGTCGGCCAATTCGTTCGCCATTCGGGTCGTATCCACAAGGGCTTGCAGCACCTCGCTGTCATGATTGACCAATTTACGAACGGCTTTTGCATTGAGTTTGCCAATGCCGGTGTGTTTGGAAACGTGATTGCTCGTGATGGAGAATTGGGCCTCGTTGCGAAGGATGTTGATGGATTCAATCATGCCCTCAAGGCTTCCTCGGGCGTCTCGGTTGCCCGCTGCATGCACATCGCCTTGCAATTTTTCTGCGTGACGAGCGAGCATCTCGCATCGCC
>JALRLQ010000183.1 GCA_023254365.1 Candidatus Poseidonia sp.
AACCCTTCAAAAGTAATTCCAGAAGGCGCACATGCTGTTTTAGATCCAAACCAGGAAATGCCTATGGAAATGTTGGGGCATATATCTTCATCATATTATTCACCAAATCTCAAACACTCAATCGCATTGGCTCTCCTCAAAGGTGGCCTAAATAGAAAGGGTCAAACCGTTTACATACCCATGTCCGCATGAAGGAGCGCTGAACGAAAGGTGCGCTGTTCCGTTGTCCATCGATACTGTGGCCGTCCACGGAACCAAGGTGCCGGTGTGGTCGTAGATAAGGCGACCCTCTGCGCCAAAACTCGTGTTGTGTTGAAAGAGGTCCCCTTCCGTGCCTGAATCACGTCCCGTCAAGAGTCCACTGTCGTTGTCGGCTTCGAGCACCATGAGGTACGGCCGACCGGGGTCAACATTGACTTCGTTGGAAGTTTCATGCAACATCCTTTCATCGACGATGGTGACCAGCACCCCATTGCCCGGCAACCTGTCGTCGTAGGCATTGCCGCCGATCAACTCCATGTGGGCGCTTTGTGTGTCCGTGAGACGGACGGCGACGGACGCAACGCCTTCCGAACGTGATGGGAGGTTGACGGTGGGTCCGAGGCAAGGGCCTTCGCGCTGAATGGGAAATACGAGGTCAATCCATTGAGGTTCGTGCAGACCGGTCAGCATGGCCGTGCCCGATGTGGGCAATGCAGGCCAACTGCCTCCACCGTTCCAATTTCCTGAAGCCATCACGTCCCAATCACCGAGGCCATGCCACGACCCTGCCCACGATGGATCGTGCACAGGGTACAGGTCCACCGCACCAAGTTGGTGAAGCATCTCGTGAACAACGGTTCCGACGACATCCGTGCCTCCCCGGAGGGTGGCCATCGTGTAATGTCCTGCTGTGGTGCTGGAGTCCACGTTCACGGGCTCCATGAGACGGGTGAAATGGGACCAAATTCGTGCGCCACCGCCCGACCCCGATTCTTGTCCGCGTGAAGCATGCAAAATCAGGAAGCGATCAACGGTCCCATCGCCGTCCAAATCGTACGAACTCCAACCATCGTCTGGTTCAACCTCGTTCAGGACTTCTTCGGCGAGCAGGGAAGGGAGGAACGTTCCATCCGCCCCTGTGTCCCTCCCTGCTGAGGTGTCGAGGCCATACGCGGTTGAGGGCATGCTTGCACGATGCACCTGCGGATGAAGGTCCAGACGGGGTTTTGCTCCACCGCTTGCGGCTTGAAAGTACCGGACGACCTCGTTTTGGAGTACGTTTGACGCGGCATCAATGCTCACACCGGTGCTGCTGCCCGGCTCATCTTCGAAATCCACAAGCACCACAAACCATCGTTCGCCATCCCCTCCTTGCCATGTCAGCAATGGTGCAGGGTCGTCGGCGGTTGGTTGCACGTCCATCCACCTGAGTTGATCGGGCGAGGCAAGAACAACGGCGCCCGATGCCATGAGCAGGGCCGCCAGAAGCATGGAGGCCCAGCGCATCACTGACCCTCTCGTTCCAGTGCTGTTTGAACCATGCTCATGGGCGCATGCATGGGAAGTGCAAACGTCCGGCCACGAAGGGTTGTCGGATCATGAAGGAACGTTGTCGCTTCAGGCATCTTGTCCATCGCCGCCCGAACGCGACGCATCATCTGCTCCTCGGACCAAGGCCCGAGGACCCCTGCGATCCACAGGTCCCTTTGTTGACGGGCCGACCTTGACGTTGAATCCGTCCGCACAAACTCAACTCGACGCAGGTCCAACCCTCGAAGGTTGCACCCTACCGACCGTAAGGCTTCTTCGAAACCAGCGGGACAAGGCTCCGTCGTGCATCCTGCGACGATGACGTCCGTTAATCGCAGATCCTTCGCGCGCTCGGCGACAACTTCCCGCTCCTTCAACGAACCGCACAGGTTTGCGCATGCATGATGGACGAAGGGGTGCGGCGGTTTCCTGTCACCGAAGGCCAAGGCGCCGTCGCACGCACACTCAACCAGCATCAAGCGACGGCGCGCCCCATCGCTGTCAAGCACTTCAGGACAAGTCCGAACGGGGCGTTTTGAAAACGGAAGCATCCCCATCTCAAGAACGCCAAGAACGACGAGGGCCATGGGCCAACGAATTCCGGTGGTGGTCATCCAGGTCGTGCTGATCAAGATCAACGTCAGTGGAAGGTTGACCTTCCATCG
>JALRLQ010000184.1 GCA_023254365.1 Candidatus Poseidonia sp.
TCGACATGGCGCAATGTGCGAATGACCACCGAGCCGATGGTCTCTTCTTCGTTGTACATGGGCATGCCCGCAACGATGTACGGCTTCGCCGCACGGTCCCCATCGCTGCCTTGTGGCACGGTTTACCGTCCGCTATCTTCTATATATGACTGATTGAATAAATACGGTTGAACGAATGAAAGGCCCAACGGTTGACCGTAGCCAACCGGCAGGCGTTGTACTTCTCAGAGAGAAGGAGGGAAGGTCTGCCAATTCCACATCAATCGTGGAGTTGGGTCACGGTCGTGACCGCGCGTTCTCCGGCAAGCACTTTCTCAAGCGCCGCCATCGAGATCACCAGAGGCACGTAGGCTTGCCCATCGCTGGTCATGTACGTGCTGCAGTCTGCGAAAGCAGCGGTGTTGATGGAGAGCTTGAGCGCCCCACCTGCGTTGCTTCGACGGACATACCCCACCAAGATGTTGTTGTCCTGGATTTCGGCTTCTTTTGCGGTTTCGGATTTCTTCATTCATTCACCTCCCCTGAGGTCGGTTCCTCAGGGACGGGCTTCATCGCACCAACCCTCTTTAGGGTCGTGGATGGAGGATTGGACTCGGAACCATTTCCCTTATACGAAAGCCTCCAGTCGTTCACCCATGCGAGCCTTGGTGACTGGAGGCGCCGGCTTCATCGGCTCCCATCTCATTGACCGCCTCGTTGCTCGCGGTGATGAAGTCGTTGTCTTGGACAACCTCTCGAGCGGTCATGTGACGTTCATTCAACACCACCTTGATACGGGGTCTGTGACGCTGGTTGAGGGCGACCTGTGCACCCCTTCCGATGTTTCAAAGGCCATGAACATGGACATCGACTGTGTGTTTCATCTCGCCGCCAACCCTGACATACGACTAGGAACCCGCATCACGGACACGGATTTGAATCAAGGAACTGTCGCCACCTACAACGTTCTCGAAGCCATGCGTTTGGCCAACGTCAAGAAAATCGCCTTTGCATCCAGTTCGGTTGTCTACGGCGAAGGTGCACCGATGCCAACTCCAGAAGACCACGGACCGTGCATGCCCATCTCTCTCTACGGGGCCAGTAAGCAAGCAGGTGAAGGACTCATCAGCAGTTGGGTGGGCACATTTGGTCTTCAAGCCTGGATTTTTCGATTTGCGAATGTGATTGGAGCCCGTGGAACCCACGGCGTCATCTTTGATTTTATTCACAAACTCAAGAAAGACGCCAGCCGTCTTGAGGTGCTCGGTAACGGCCTCCAAGAGAAGTCCTACATGGAGGTCGGTGATTGCGTTGATGCGATTCTCCACATCATGAACCACGCCAACGAACCACTGAACCTCTACAATTTGGGAAGCCACGATACGGCTTCCGTTCGTCGAATCGCTGAAATTGTGGTTGAGGTCACCGGCTGCCACGATGCTTCCATCGAATACACCGGTGGTGACCGAGGTTGGGCCGGTGATATACCAAAAGCACGCCTTAGCATTGACAGAATGTTAGAAAGTGGATTTGATGTCAGCATGAACAGCGAGGAAGCTATCCGCCACACCGCCGTGTGTTTGCTTGAAGAAATCCGACCAGGAGGGGACCACGTATGAAGAACGATCAAGAAGCCGATGTACGAACCGACACCGCCATCAAAATCGCCGCCTTGTTTTTTGCATCCATCATGGTGTTGGCGTTCACCACCGATCCCATCGCGACCGGTACGAAAGAAGGCGAGCGTGCACCTCCTCTCGAAGGCAAAATGTACAACGGGAGTACATGGACCACGTTTGAGATGAGCAATTACCTGACCGAAAACTGGACCGCTGGCGACGAAACGGCACCGTGGATGGTGATTGAGTTCATGGACACTGATTGCCCGTTCTGTGTTGAATCCGCAGACGATGTCGCCCACGATTCGAACTACTTCATGAAGTTCAAAGCATCCCATGCTGCGTACCCTGGCATCGGCCCATGGGACGGACCAGTGGTCAATTTCTTTGCCAGTGCGACGCAACTTGACATCCAAGGCCACGAATCCAGCCGTGAAGAAATCGAAGGCTTCCGTGACCGTACGGGCGATGAGGACTGTGCCGGTTCATCGTGTTCAAGTCGCAAAGGAGACCCGCACCGGTTCATCTACATCGATGATCTCGACCAAGACAACATGAAAGAATGGAAAGTCC
>JALRLQ010000185.1 GCA_023254365.1 Candidatus Poseidonia sp.
CAATGGCCTCTTCAGGCACCACACGCTTGGGCATGGAGCCGCCCAAGGCTTCGCGACGCTGTTTGGCGTAGGCCACCAGTTCGGGAACGTCCTCGGGCATCACGTAGGGGTAGGATTCGAGGTCCTTGTCCGTAAACGAAAGACCGAGGTCGGTGCGCATGTACTGCATGGTTTCCATATCGGCCTTCTTTTTCTGGTGCGTGGTGTTGCGGCCGGCGAAGGCAGGACCGAGTCCGTAGCCCTTGATGGTGCGAATCAGCACGGCGGTGGGCTGGCCCTTGTGAGCCGTTGCCTGAGCGTACGCGGCGTGAAGTTTCACAAAGTCGTGACCGCCAACATCGGCGCACAACGCTTCAAGGTCCTCGTCGGACAGATGAGCAACAAGAGCAGCGAGGCCGTCGGAGTTGAACAATTCCTTGCGGATGGTAGCGCCGTCTGCGGTCATGATGCGCTGTTCATCGCCGTCGACCAAGCCGTTGAGACGTTGCGCCAGGAGACCTTGGGTGTCGCGAGCAAAAAGGTCGTCCCAAGAACTGCCCCAGAGCACTTTGATGACGTTCCAACCGGCTCCACGGAACCGGCCCTCGAGCTCTTGAACGATCTTTGAGTTGCCACGAACAGGGCCGTCAAGGCGTTGCAGGTTGCAGTTCATCGTCATCACGATGTTGTCAAGTCCCTCACGACCGGCCAAGGAAAGTTGGGACAACGATTCGGGTTCGTCGGATTCCCCATCGCCCATGGTGTACCACACACGGGACGACGTGGTGTTGGCCAATCCACGATCTTCGAGGTAGCGGTTGAAGCGGGCTTGATGAATGGCGGTCATGGCGCCCAGCCCCATGCTCACCGTTGGGAACTCCCAGAAATCGGGCATCAACCTCGGGTGAGGGTAGGACGACAGGCCCTGGCCTCCCACTTCTTGACGGAACTTCTCAACGTGGTCGTGGGTCAAGCGGCCCTCAAGCCATGCTCGGGCGTACACGCCGGGTGAGGCGTGGCCTTGCCAGTAGAGGTGGTCGCCCGCACCCTCGCCATCTTTGCCGCGGAAGAAGTGGTTGAACCCAATTTCCCACGCGTGGGAGGCAGAGGCGTAGGTCGAAATGTGGCCACCAATGCCTTCGAAGTATTTGTTGGCCCGTGTGACCATCATCATGGCGTTCCAGCGAATGATGCCGTGAAGGCGCTCTTCCATGTCGAGGTCGCCAGGGTAGGTGCCTTGGTCGTCGGGGTGGATGGTGTTGAGGTAGGGTGTCTCAACGACCTCAAACGCAACGCCTGCGTCCTTGGCCGACTCAATGGTGGCATGGAGCAATCGGCGGGCTTCGTCTTCGCCCAGTTCTTGAGCGACGGCTCGAATGGAATCGCGCCATTCTTGGGTGCCAACCGGGTCGGGGTCCGGTGAAGTTGAGCGCCGTGAGAAGCCCATCCTGTGTGTCCCCCTTGGTATGGGCTCAATGGTGAGGGTTTTCAATCCCTCGCCAACAAGGCGAACGAAGGTGGCTTCGTGAAAGGCTTTGGTGGTGTGAAAATATCACTTCAACGCCGACGTTCATCGTTTTCCGGGGTAACGCATAAGAACCGACTTTCCGAGCCGGAAAACATGTCCGTTGAGGCTATGGTACAGAAGATGATTGATGATTTGACCGCCGCTCTTGGTGATGCTGCAAAGCACGACAAGGGCAACTCCGCCGCTGGCACCCGTGTCCGCAAGGCCATGCAGGATGCCAAGGCTGCACAGGCCGTTCGCGTCCAAGTGCAAGCCGACAAGAACGCTTGAGTTCCAAAGAGGATCAACGACGATGCGTCCAAACGGACGCATAGGTTGAATTGACCCCCGTCAAAGGCCTGCGTATGCAACCGCTGTCCGGCGTTCGTGTGCTCGACCTTTCTCGTATTCTCGCAGGCCCTCACGCCACCCAAACCCTGCATGATCTTGGGGCAGAAGTGATCAAACTCGAAGCGCCGTGGGGCGATGACACCCGTCCATGGGGTCCACCGTTCCAGCCAGGGTTTGATGGGGAAAACGTGGCGTCGTACTTCCTGTCCTGCAATCGCGGGAAGCGCATTGAAACGGTGAACATCAAGGAAGAACAAGCGCGTTTGCGCGCCCTGGTGGCCGACAGCGACGTGGTTGTTGAGAACTTCAAGCCGGGCACCTTTGACG
>JALRLQ010000186.1 GCA_023254365.1 Candidatus Poseidonia sp.
CGCGGGGGCGGCTCATGCGGCCAGCCGGGGCTCGTCTTGGGCTTCGGGTGGTGAATGGGAAGACGGTGCGGCGCAGAGCATCGTTGAAGCGGCTCGTATCAAATCGGCCGGCGGCATGGCGGCAGCGGCCCACGGTATCGTTGACGATTCCGCGTTTGAAGTCAAACTCATGGGTGGCTTGGCGGTGCTCCGTGACGGGCGAGACCCGTTGTACACGATGCAAGCCGCGGTGAACCTCGCCACCGTCTTGGTCCTCGGTTGGGTCATGGCCGCCCTCATGCTGGCATGGCGGGATGCCGACTTGTCGGGTTGGTGGTTGCTGGTCGGTGCTACGACGTGTTTGGCAGCCGTCGGTGTATTGGTGTTGGAATCGGTGCTCAGTCACGACGCTGAATTGCTGCAAAAATTGAGTCGCTTCGCCCACACCTTCCAACTTCTGTTGGTCGCGTGGTTGTGGTCCTTGCTCGGGTGGACGCTGGGTGGCAACCTCAACCTCCATGGTGCGGAACCGTTGCTGGAAGTGGTGGTGGTCTGGGTGACCTTGTTCACCGGTATTGAGTACCTGACTCGATTTCAGTTGGGCCGTATACGCTGGAACGGCGGGTCGGCGCTCGACAAAATCGTTGGTGTTTCAGCCCTGTTGACCAACGCCGAATTGACCGAGATGAAGGCCACTTCTCGCGAATTGCTCAGCGCCGTTCGCTGGATTCTCCACGGTGCAACGCTGGTTTGGTTGTGTTGCTTGCTGGCGATCCAAGGAGGCGTTCTGCCCGATGATTCATCCCTTGCAACCTGGGGCCGACCAACCCTCTGGCTCGCCTCGGTCTACGGATTGATGTTCTGCAGCGAAGCCTGGTTGCGGCTGCGAGGTCGTTTGCCGAGCGAACACAACGTTTGACCGAGGGTTGGCGATGAGCGAAGAACTCGAAGAGCCTCGCTATGAAGTGGTTCAGACCTATGCCGATTTTGAGGTCAGAACATACGTCGACACCGTACGCGCCCAGGTGAAGATGGTGGACGGTGACCGATCGGGGGGTTTTCGTCGGGTGGCCCGTTACATATTCGGTGGAAATCAAGAACGATTAGCCATCGCCATGACCGCCCCTGTCAGTATGTGGGATGAAGATCGTGAAGGGATGTTAGCGTTCACCATGCCCTCTGCCCATTCCCTTCAAACACTCCCGGCTCCCTTGGATGACGGTGTCGAACTGGTGGAAAAACCAGGCAGTGTCGTTGCCGTCCTCTCGTTTTCCGGGCGGGCGTCCAACGGGAAAGTCAAACGTCTTGAGAAGGTCTTGCGTCAAGCGATTGAACGGGAAGGTCGACAGGCCGTTGGGGCCGTAACGCTTGCCATCTACGAGAACCCGTGGACGACGTTGCCGTTTTTACGCCGTAACGAACTGCACTTGGAACTCGAATGAGGGTCCCTCAAGGTTCCTCTTCGAGGTCCCAAACACCCCCGCCCGTCCGCATATCGCCGAAAACGGTTTGAAAAAATCGGACCACTTCCATTGGCTCGCCAGCGTCGATGAACGTGAGTTCCTGAATGGTTTCCTCACCCTTCACGAGACGAAAGGTGGTGGCGTCGCCAAGGCGCCCGTCGGCGCGCTTTTCTTTTTTCGTGGTGCTTTCAAGTCGAACTTCGTTTTCTCCGGCCGGGTCAAGGAACAGGGTGGTGGTTCCATATTCCTCTTCAGCCGCTAGATGTTCGTCCATCGCTTGCATCGCATCCATGACCGTTTTCACATCCAAAAAGCGTTCTTCACCATTGACCAAGCAACGGAGGGAACGGGTTTCACCTCGAAAGATGTCTTCGTTCATTTCCTGCATCGCTCTGGCAAGCGAGCTCATTTCAGAAAATGCTCCGCTGTTTGACTCCCAGAGTTTGTAGGCAAGCAAGAGAAGCAAGACGATGATGATGGTGGCTTCGATTAGCATGCTCCTTCGAAACCTGCTTTTTTTCTAAGTGTATGCCCGTGTGGAGGGTGTCGGACAACGATAACAAACCAAATGAGAGACTTCCAACCATGCCCGATGCGTTGAGCCCCGCCGAAGAATTGTTTGGCGTAGTGGGGGATGAAGTGGGAAAGGTGGTGGACCGTCAGATCGAACGCCGTCCGTGGCTCCGCTGGGTGTTCAATTTCCTCATCTACGGCCTTCCC
>JALRLQ010000187.1 GCA_023254365.1 Candidatus Poseidonia sp.
TGCCCAGTCTGCGGTTGCTTGGATCGAAAAGGCGTCTATCGATGTGCCGAGTGCGGGACGTTTCACGCAGGCTCCATCATGGAAGAGAGAGAGGCACCGCCTCCGGGGCTTGCATCGACTCCAACGGACATAACGCCCATCGATCCCGCCATCTATTCGTTGGGGCCCAATGCGGCCATACCTGAAGAGTCCTTTGACGAAACGGAAGACGTTCGCGCTTGGAACGGAGGTTCAAGTGATTTCAGTTTTGAAGAAGATGATGTCATTCCTGCAGCTCCTGTCGAAACTCAACTTCCGCCAGCCGAGGACTTGGAGCCCTCGCCGGACGACAATGAAGATTGATGATTTATTGCTCGTAAAGGATTTAAAATATCCATTTAGGAATCAAAACCCATTGAATTTTCATTGGTGGGCTCGGAGAGAATCGAACTCTCGATCTTTGCCATGTCAAGGCAACGTCATAAACCCCTAGACCACGAGCCCTAGGTAACCTTCGCAATTGACCTGTCTATTAAATCAATTCGGTGAAGGGCTGCGCCGCTTAGCTGACGATCTTGGAAATCTTGCCCGTGCAACCGGTTTGTGAACAAAAGCCTCCGACGCGGGTGCGACCGTTCGACATCGTGAATTTCTGACCGTCTCTAATGGGGCCATACGTCTTGCACTTCATGCAGTAGCCTTCAACAACCATGATGCTCATTTGGGCCGTGCAAGGCGGATGTTTAGAAGACTTCTCTCCGCCTTTGCCAAAACCCCCTCATTTCCCCCTTCAAGGAGGGGGTCGGAGGGGGAAATTCACAGTTTTTGTCATCTTGACACTTCTCAATTATTCAAAACCGATACACTGCGTGGCACTTTACTGCTATCGGAAAGGTGGGAATTCCCCTGCCTCCAATCTCATGTCGCATAACTCACATTATGCGACGATACGTTGCACACAAAATGGCCGGTTCATTCAGATTTGATGGAACCGAGGTCGTCACCGTCAATTTCGAAGAGGCCAACCAACGGGGGGCCGAGAAGAAGGGATTCCACACCCCCGTCTTCATGGTCAAGCTGTTCCTTAATTTTGTCCGAAATTTGTTTCCAGTGGTGACCGTCAACGTAGATGCTTTGGATCAACAACATCTCGGGATTATCTGCGCCCTTGCCCAGCCAGGCGCCAAGGCAACCCGACTGACGCCGTTTGAATTCTTGCCTTGCCAAGAGCAGTCGTCTCAGCCGGGCATCACTCCCTTTTTTCGCAGAGCACACAATGGTTTCCATCAACGCCATGAATATCATTTCCTTTCGAATGAAATAGTGTGAATAGTAATTCTTTTTTCGATAGCAACTATCTTCAAATCAATGGGAAATGAATTGACCTTCCAGGATGGTCGCACAAAACGGTGTTCCCGTCGGGCGCAGAGTGGCGGCTTCCCAGTTCGGACCGTCCACAATGTTGAGATTGGCCACGCCTCCTTCGACGATGCAGCCGTGTGCCCTGCCGGAGGCGTGAGGGGTGCTTTTGGCTGCGTTAACCGTCGTCGCACGAAGGGCTTCCAAGGGATGGACGCCGCATCGCTGAACCATCAGCGACATCATGAACGGGAGGCTCAACGTTTGGCAATTGGGGTTGAAATCCGTGGCGAGCGAGTACGGAATGCCCTCTTCCTCCACCGCATCCATGTCAGGCCACGCATCTCCCATCGCGTAGGGCGTTCCAGGAAGAAATCCGGTCATGACGTCGTTCGCGGCCATGGCTTTCCGAGCATTCATGGACGTGTGATAGGCATGGTCGGCAGTCTCAACACACAGTGAAGCCGCCAAATCCCCGCCTCCTCCATCGGCAAACTCATCAACATGCATGCGCAATCCCAAGCCTGCATTTTTTGAGGCCCTCATGAGGTCTTGGCTTTCGTTGAGGTCGAACCAGCCAGGTTCACAGAACACGTCGGCTGAACGGGCGATGCCTTGTTCGGCCACGGCAGGGAGTTGTTCCGACAATAACTCATGCATGTACGCTTCCTTGGTTTTGCCTTTGGGGACATCGTGGGCCCCCATCCAGGTCGGGTGCAACGAAGGCAGTTCGACGATCAAATCCAACCGGTGAGCAATATCAAGCAAACGCAATTCATCTTTCACGGTCAACCCGTAT
>JALRLQ010000188.1 GCA_023254365.1 Candidatus Poseidonia sp.
GAATCTCCTGGGCACGGTCGGGCAGATAGCGTTCCTTGATCTCCTCAAGCGGCCCGATGAGGTTTCGCTGAATGTCGTTCGCAAGCGCTTTGATCGGTGAAATGTAGACGGCGTAGACCTTTTTCTCGAGCTTTTTATCCAAGGCAAGCCGAACGAGACGATCGATGACGCTCAAAAAGGCGGTGAGCGTTTTCCCTGAACCCGTAGGCGAACACAAGAGCAGGTGTTTCTGTTCCATGATGGCGGGGATGGCCAATTTTTGAGGGCGGGTGAAATCCGGAAATTTATCGCGAAACCACTGACGAACGGGAGGGCATAAGCGCTCGTAGAGGACCTCAGATTCCAAGGGTGAATCCAAGTATACAATTTCAGCCATTTGTTTTTACACCCTATGGGTGTGGAGGCGGGATATTCTCTTAAAAAGACTTCCGCATTCCGGAAGATACAATCAAGCCCATCGCGTGGAACGCTTGTTCCATCGCAACACCGCCTCCGTTTTCGGCGGATTTGATGGATGAAGCAACGGTGAGTCGGTCGTGATGGGCGGCACCGCCACCTCGTGCAGCGCGTCGGTGGGGCATGAACCAATGCATGACAAGCACCCGACGCATCGCTGTTCCACGACAACCACCGGTCGCTTGGGGTGGGCGCGACCTTCGGGATTCTGCGCAAGCGGCAACAAGGCTTCAAACGGACAATGAAGAATGCACAAATCGCAACCCGTGCAATCGTCTTGAACGATGGCGACCATCGCTTGTCCCATGCATGGCGGTTGAGATGGGTGGGTTTAATGCTGTGTCTTGAGAATCATTCTGCCGTCTTCACGAAAGCGGTGAAGTTCATAGGGGCCTCACGCCAGCCGCAACCAAGGCGAAGCATATGACCGATGAAGGGCGACTTGACCGTTTGAGCGGGATGCTCAAGCGCCGCGGCTTTCTTCTCCCTGCCTTCGAAATTCACGGCGGTGCCAAAGGCCTCTACGATTTCGGACCCGTGGGCGGCCGAATGCGCTCTCGCATCAACGACGCCTGGTTGAACCATTGGCTCCAGTTGGGCAACGTGGTGGAACTTTCGTGCCCCACCGTAACGCCCTATGCCGTCCTCGAAGCCAGTGGCCACGTGGGTGAATTTTCTGATTTCATGACCCAATGCGGTTCCTGCGAGGAAGCCAGTCGTGCCGACACGTTGCTCGAGGACCATCATCCAAACCCCGACGCCCTCAAGCTCAATGAACTCGAAGCCTTGCTCACCGAAGCCAACCCCGCCTGCCCTGCATGCGGGAAAACCGAATGGAGCGAGATCACCGCCCAGAATTTGATGTTCAACACCACCATCGGCGCTGGAGCATCCGGAAGGGCGGGATTCCTGCGACCGGAGACCGCCCAAGGAATGTTCACGTCGTTCAATGCGTTGTTCCGGCATTTCAGGGAACGCCTGCCCTTCGGGGCCATGCAAGTTGGGAAAGGGTACCGAAACGAAATCGCACCTCGTCAAGGCATGATTCGACTTCGGGAATTCAACATGGCGGAATTGGAGTATTTCATCGACCCCGAGGCCCCGCTTGACGACGACCTCTCGCCATGGGACGCCTCGCCGCTTCGCCTCATCCCGGACGGTGGAGAGCCTGTCGAAATGGCCTTGGGCGTTGCTTGTAAGGAGGGACTTATTCGCCATTCAACCGTAGCTCGATTCATGGGCCTTACTCGGGATTTCCTTGTCCACGTCGGCATTGACCCCGAACGCCTGCGCTTCCGACAACACGAGGCTGACGAAATGGCCCACTATGCGATGGATTGTTGGGATGCAGAAATTGAAGGGAGTTACGGTTGGATCGAATGTGTGGGGATCGCTCACCGAGGCTGCTATGACCTTGAGAGTCACGAAAAGGCCACGGGTAAAACGTTGCGAGCCCGTCGGGAGTTCGACGAACCTCGTACCGTGACCATCGATGCGTGGACCATTGATGGGGCGGTGGCGGGGCCCGCCTTCAAGCAGTTGGCAGGTTTGGTCAAGAACGCTGTCGAGGCCTTGCCCAAAGAGACCTCGTTCCCTCACGAGGTG
>JALRLQ010000189.1 GCA_023254365.1 Candidatus Poseidonia sp.
GTGGTGTTGAGCCACCATTTCGTCCTCGCGAATCGAGCGCAGAATGCGCCCCCATGGCGAAGCAAGCACCGTGTTCAGCAACCACCATGTCAGAACGGTAGCGATGACGCCAATGATGGCGAGCACCATGAGGTAGGGTGCTGGTTGGCCCAAGCCGAGCAGGTCACCGACCGTCACGGCCATGCTGTCAATGCCGTCCGTGTTCGAACATGCCGTCGCAGAAAGGGGAACACCGTTCGCATCCACCGGCCCGTCGCTTCCACAGAACCACCACTCTTGAAGCGGAAGCGTGTACCGTGAAATGCCGACAGCGCTGCCCCATGAACCGGCGCGGAGCAGGGGCTCGCCGCTCAACAACACACGAACGATTTCGCCAAGTGAAATCGTGATGATGGCAAAATAATCGCTGCGGAGCCGTGCCGTTGGGAAGGCCAACAACCACCCTGCGAGTGCGCCCAACACCATCGCCAGGAACACAGCAGGAATCACGGGCCAATCGTACCCATGAAGGTCCTTTGGTGCCGTCAGCAAGCCAACGGTGATGGCGCCAATGGAGGCAAAGAAAATGACACCGAAGTTGAGTTGACCCGTGATACCTGTGTGAAGGTTAAGGGACATGGCGAGGATGGCAAAAATGGAGAGCGTGACCAACACGTTGGAGACCTGAAGGGCTTTGACGAAGGTGGCTTGGTCGGAGTCGGCAACGGGTAGCCAGTTGATGAAGAGCGCCATGATGAGGGCGAGCAGGATGAACAACGCCCACGACCCGCGCTCGCTTTCTCGCCCGTAAGGCATCTTGAAGCGGGCAAGAAGATCTTCCCGATTGACGTCAACCTTGGCGTTGACAAAGGTGGAAACACGAGCACCGATGGCACTCGCTCGAACACTGACCTGTTGCGTTTTGTCATTCACAACATCAGTGATGGAATTCAAACGGGTTTGGAGAGAGGCTGAGAACCGATGCCAGGTGGTCGAAACCCTGTTGAGCATGGCTGGTAGCCGCTCGCTTTGTTTCATCTCTCGGTCACGCAAGATGTAGCTTGCCTCACGCCAAGCGAGAAGGTACAACAGGATGGGCACGGCAGGCCAAAGAAGGAAGCCGATGTTCGCAAGGAAGGCAATCAACACCTCTTCCCCATGCATTAACCACAACCAATGTTCTTGTTCAGCAGCCGTCAGGGCCGAGGGGGCATGGTCCAGCGTGATGGAAGCATCCCCTCCGGTCAGCATCGCGAAGAGACCATCGTTGGCAATGGAGTGCTCACGAACAAATCCACTGAACCGATAGACGATGTAGGCGATGATGGACGACAAGAGGTAGCGTTGACCACGAATTCCATTTCGCATGCTGAAGTGGTGCAGACCCGTTGGGGCGGCGACCACACCCAACCAGGCCGCTCGTTTCGGGTTCGGCGTGAAACCGTCCTCGGCCCGCTGGCGAATGCGCTTGATCTTCCACTGGTCGTAGGCGTCCCCGATTCCTTTGGGCATGATGAGCAAGATGGCGATGATGAGCACATACGGCATCACCTCGGCGAGGTTGGCGTAGTTTGAGCGCTCGAGAGGAGAGCCAATGCCCATCAGAATCGGAGAGGAGACCGAACGGACGAAGCCGATGATGACGGCTCCAACAATGGCCCCTGGGATGGAGCCGATGGTCCCCAGCACAATCACAGCAAAGGCTGGCAGCAACAACGTGAACCCTGTCTCGGGACTGTAGCGTATGGTCATGGCAAAGATGGCTCCACCGATACCTGAAATTCCTGCAGAGAGAAAGGCGCTGGTCATGTGAACCCGTTCCACGTTGATGCCGCACGAGGCAGCGAGCTCGGGATTGTCGGCAACGGCTCGCATGCGTCGGCCAAGGCGTGTTTTGGTGAGCAACAAGAGCAAGAGCCCGACGGATGCAAAGATGACAAACGGCATGGCCGCACTGTAGTAGGTGTAGTTGGCCGTGAGTTCGGTCACACAATCGCTGCCAACCGAATAAACATCGGCCAGCGGTGCTGACCCTTCGGTGGTGATTTTCTCGTAGATTGGAGCACCAGTTTCTG
>JALRLQ010000018.1 GCA_023254365.1 Candidatus Poseidonia sp.
TCACTTCTTCAAGCGCATCATCTTCAAACAACGCAGCGAGATCCCCGTAGGGATTGGCTTGAATATCGCCTTCCACATGGTAGATGGGCGAAGGGTGATTGGCTTCGGTGTAAATGGTCACGCGACCGTATTGTTCCAGTATTTGTTCTGACATGCGTTCAACCTCCAACGGCCTTCACAGCCCCAAGATACAGGCCCATCGAGACGGCCATCCACATCGGGAGCCACCACAGCGTGTCTTTGAAACGGCCCATCATTCGACCGGAAACACCGACACCGACGGCGGAGGCAGCTGCGAAAAAGAACGAGAATGTTTGATTGAACGAGGCGATTTGGAAACCCTTGCTGGCGGGTGCGAACAACCCCACGATGAAGGCAATCAACACAGGTAAGCCAACGCTTACAAAGATGATGATAAGCATGCCTCGGCCCGAAAGTTCGGATTCTCGGCGATTCATCAAATCGTTGAGGCGCTCGTAGTCACGGCTCAAATCCGAGAGGATGTCTCGCAAGGATGAGTCTTGCTGAAGCGCCGTTTCAATCAGCATCATGACGCGCTGCACCTGACTGGAACGGGTCTTGGCGGCGAAGGCTGACAGACTTGCCTCAAAGGAGGAAGCGTGGGCTTCTCGAAGCGTTTCACGCAAGAGCATGGCCAACGGCCCGTCACTTGCTTCGGACTGTTCTTTCATGGCTTCTTGCAAGCCACGTCCTGCACCCACGGAATCGGAAAGGGATTCCAAAAAGGACGGGAGTTCGTTTTCGATGGTGCGACGGCGACGGCGTTCAAGCATCGGTGGAATGCCACCTCCCGCACACGCCAGAGCAATCACCGTCAAGTAAAGCAGCAACGGAGCGTCGTTGAACGATTCAAGGATGCCAAAAATCATGTTTCACAACCCCGGATCCTTGGTGTGGGCCTTCAGCCCAATGAGTGCCATGCCAACGAGCGTGATCATCAAACCCATGTTCACAACGGCGTTGATGGTTGAGGGGGGAGGCAGTGACATGAACGCTCCGAGGTCGCCCGACATCAATTGAGGCACCAACCCAACGATGGCCAAGATAATCGGTCCAATCATTCCGATGGAGAGCAAGGTTTCAGGAACACCACCAAGTTCTTCGATGTACTTCTCCACCTCATCGCTTCGTTCTTCTTCCATTCGAGCGCCTTGCTTCTTGAGCGTCTCGACCAAATCCGTGTTCTGTGTCACGTTGGTATAGAGTGTGTTGAGCAAACGCTTGTACCCTGCAGATTCGGCGACTTTCATCAAATCCTTGAGTTCACGATCCAAGCCCTTGGAGCTCCCTTTTCGCAAGCGAACCATCATGGCGGAAAAGTCCTCCGAGATGATGCCGTAGCCCCCCCTTCCAATGGTGTGGAGGGCCGCTTCCAAACCGACACCCGATGACATCAAGACGTCCATGGTACGAATCACATAGAGGAGTTCTCGCTTTTCCTCCAGTTTTCGCATTGTGTTCACCTCAAATGACGTCTTCGAGCAACTCAAAATGGAAACTCTCGTTGGAGCTGTCGTATTCCATCACAGCGAAAATGACCTTCACGTCGCGTTCTTCAAACGGGTCGTGAATGTACGGCTGACCGGTTCGGAACATGGCCACAATGCGCTTGTATTCGTCGAGCGTAATCTCGCCGCGAACGGTGTACATGGTGGATTCCGACCCTTCGTCGTGAAGATCGTCACCTTCCTGGCCACGAATCACGGTTCGTGTCAAACGTCGCGTCATGCGGACTTTCATGTCTGCATTTGCAATGCGAACCCAATCTGAACTTGATGTACCCGTTGCGGGACGAATAAAGAAATCCATTCCTGCCATGTCTGACCCCTGTAGGTTCCACATCACGAGAAGGACTTGAATGTGTTGGGCCTATTTATTCACCAGCGGCAATACGGAACCACCCAAATCGTGGTTCTGAAAGGCGCCCTGATTCAAGCAATTCGTCAAGGCACGCCTCTGCCGTCTCACGCACATGACCTCGGGCAACGGCGTTTTTCAGAATGGTTTCGTAATCGACACCCTCGCCTTGGTCGAGTTGCCCAACCGCTTGAAGCAGGAATTCACTCAAGTTCTGCCCTCCTTCTTCCGTGTCCGAGGATGCCTCATCGGTGGTGGGGAGGGACATCATTGGGGGCGGTGTGGTCGCTGCTTCGATGCGTCCTTCAGCGATATCGAGTGCTTGCATCAAATTGAGTTTGAACGGCTCGACATCGATATCGCCGTAATGGTTGCGTGACACGAGAAGACTGTTTGGCAGTCCGGCTCGTCCGTAGGCATCCATGGTCGGCTCGACTTCCAAAGAAGAGGCGTAGGCATTCATTCGCTCCATGGTGCTCTCGCAGGCATCGAGAAGCCAATTGGCGTAAACGTCCCGAGAGACCACGCAGGCTTCCTCAGGTCGCAAGGATGTGTAAACGGCCCCCTCGTCGGTTTGAGACCAGCGTGTTTTAGCCGTCATCATCACCAACAGGGGTTCGCCGTCCTCAAGTCGTTCAACCCACTGGTGAGCCAATTCTCGCATCATTTCTGAATTGTATTCGCCGATGGAGAAGTAATGCAGGCCCGTGGGGTCCCGCAACTGTCCTTGGAACAACATCGAACCGTTGCTGGTGTCCCGTTGTTCGAGGCGCTCAAGCAGTCCGGCAGCAACCACGCGATTCACCTTGGCACCCAATTTGGTGATGATGAAGGAAGGATCGTATTCACCTGAACCCTTTTCGTGAAGGGTGGCGCTTCCAAACTCGGAAGCCAACAACAGGTGGGCCGGCTGCCGAGCAATGCGTGCCCGCTCCATCAAGCCCACCCCCACAGAGCCCGGAGTTCCGTCGCCCGGAGTTGGGCGTCCTGCTCAACAAGGATCAACCCGTCTGCAAGAATCATCGCACCTTGTTCGTCCACGATGGTTCGTCCGGTAATGGCGACGTTCCGCCCCAGCAACCGTTCACGGACGAGTTGGACAAAGCCGAGATCGCCGTGTTCCTCAACCGAGGCCTGCATGCCATCCTCCGTCATCTCAAGGGAAGCGAGTGAGGCTTCTTTGTTGGTCAACACGGCCGTCGTTGCGCCTGCATCATCAACCACCAAACGAAGGCGTATGTCTTGCTCTCCATCGTTTGCACCGTGGTCGTAACATGCACCGTCGCGCAGGACGCGACGGCATTCGGTGCAACGCATGATGAAACCAGAATCCTCACGAACACTGACGACCATGCCGCTGGTTTCAATGCCGACACGACTCGCACCGGTGGCCAACTCAGCCAGTGGCACACTGACCGCATGGTTGGTCAAATCCATTGAATCGTCCCATGGAGGCGACTCAAGCACCTCCAACTGGTCGGCGCTGTCAACCGTGATGTCGGGAATGCCCTGCCAGGCTCGTACCCGAGCACTCTTGATGCTCACCGTCACCGGGAGATCGGCCACATCGAACGGCAAGGTGTCCCACAAACTGATGCGGCACCGGCCTGTGGGGTCTGCGATTTGACCGGACCAGAGGAATTTTTCTTCACCGTCGCGCTCAAATGTTCGTTTTATCAATTCGGTGATTTGAACCACAGCATCAACGTCCCTTGCTCCATCGGTCAAGCCTGAAATGGTGACGTTGGTCTGCTCAGAAAGGGTTTCCAGGTCGGCGAAGTTGGCATCGTGAAACACCTCAATACGGGTGGTGCGGCCAAAATTCAATTCAGGCGTGTTACGGAAACTACGGATTTGAGCTCCGTCGATTTTCAACAAGGTGCCCACTTCGTGGTCAAACGGTTCCCAAGAGAGGAAACCAATGGTGCCTGAACCGTCGGCGAGACGACCTCTCACCACATCGATGGAACCTGAACCGTCCTTGCGGTGAATTTGGTCGGGCCGTGATGCCAGCACCCGACCAACGATGCAAGCGTACCCGTCGGAAGGGAGTTGGTCAATGTCGACGGGGTCGTTAGAGGATGGAACCGTAGCGACCCCTTCTTTCAGCACCACGATGCGCGTGGACTGGTTAATGTTGAGGGACATCTTTCCGTTGTATTCGTTGACGCTCCCGCCTTCGATTCGAACGATGCTTCCCGCAGCCAAGTTGGCATGCGGGCCCCAGTCTTTGTAGTCCCAGCGTGTGCGTTCGCCGTTTTCTTCCCAAGGATTGTCTTCGAGCATACCAAACGCAATTTGTTTTTCTTCCCCTCGAATCATCTGGTCACGAACGTTGTGCGTGATGATGGCCACTTCGATTTCAACATCCCTGTCAGATCCGGTGAGTTCCGACAACGCAGCGACTTTCTTCGTTTGTCGGGGTGCTCGTTCGCCTGAAGCGGTCGGTGTAGGCGAGGTGCCGCTCTTGAACCGACGCAAGACGGAACGCATGGCATCTTGAGGAGGAATGTAGAATTCCTTCTCGTACTTGGCAAAGGCCTCGGAGATTTCGCCTTCATCAGCATCCGGGCACTCGGCGAGAATGGCCTTCACGTAATCGGCATATTTGTCATCAGCCATGCAACGACCCTCCAACAGGCGTGTGTGTTCGTGGCCTGTTTGGAGTACAGGCGGCGGGCTTTCGTGCGGGTTGGTTAAGATTGGACACTCCCTTGACCTCCATGGGACACCTCACCCATGACGACAGGTCATAAAGAATGCCTCAGATGTTGATGAAGACTCAAGCGGGGTTGACGCGCAGCCCACGCATAAGAAGCACATCCGGAACGTGCATGCTCCCAGAGGAATACGACCCCTGACGGCGGACATCGTCCCCAAGCAACACCTCGCCGGTCAGTGCCTTCGCAAGGTTTCCGGACAAGCCGGCTTGCTTGAGGGCACCCACCACCTCGCCGTCCTGGACGCGAAGAATGGAACTGGTGGTTACCGAGAAATCACCGCTGCTCGGGTTAGCCGTGTGCGCCCCCATCACGCTGTTCACGACGTACCCGTTGTCCATGGTGGCCAACAAACGGTCCCAGTCGAGTGAGCCTTGCTGGCTGGTCAGGAACAATTCGGTGCAGCCTGTTGAAGGCGGTGACTGGTGACCGCCTGCCGAAGCCGAACCGGTGGAAGCAGCATGGTCGATACGGCCCTCTGCAACTTGTTGCGCTGCATCACGCGTGGACCACAGCATCGTGGTGAGGCGACCTTCTTCAATCAGGCTCTGTTGCCTTCGAGGCACGCCCTCAGCGTCGCGTGAGCCCGAGGACATACCACCTTCGAGCAACCCGTTATCGGTGATGCTGAGGGCTTCGTTGATGACCGTCTGACCAAATTTCTCCGACCAAAACGATTCCTTGCGAACCATTTTTTCTCCGGTGATGGCAGGAGGAACCACCATCGAGAACAACGGTGAGAACCCTTCGCTGGTCAAGACCACCGGCGTGTCCACGGCTTCGCTTTCCACCTCGATGGGGTTTTGCGTGATCTGTGCCCAATGCACGGCTCGTTGAACGCAATCGGGGATATCGGGCAAGAGGGTACGACTGGAGGCTCCTTGATAGGAACTGGTCAACTCGCCGTCCACATCGATGGAAACCTGCAATCCCACCCCGTGGGAGGTGGTCATACCAACCGAGAGAATCCCTTCGCTGTTCATCAGGCATCCGGCGGTCGCAGAAACACCGACACCTCCTCCGGTTACCACGGCACGAGCGTCCAAACTTTGGACTTCCGAAAGAATGCTGTCGGCTTGTTCCAACAGGGTTTCAGGACCGACGTCCAACAAGCGTTTGTCAAATCGCCCACCAACCTGTTGTGCAGGTTGCTCGGAGGGAAGAACGAAGCCGTTGACAGAGGGTGATTTCTTTGCGATTGCCAAGGCTTGTTGGACGGCACGCTCAGCTCCGCTCACGTCGACCAGGTGAGCAAATCCAAACCGACCTTGGTCAACGACGCGAACGCCAAAGCCACCTTCCCCTCCTCCGCCGGCCATGGTGATTTTTCCAGCCTCGATGTCGAGCTCGTGCCCGTAGGACTGGAAACCGACCAAATCCCATTGTTCAACACCGCTCGCCCTGCAGGCATCAGCGATGACGTTGGCGTTCGCCAACAAACGGTCTTCAGCACCTTCAGGGAGCACGATCATCCCACCAAGGCTTCACGAATGCGCATGACGGGGCCGCCGTCACCAACCGGCACCGTCTGGCCTTTGCCACAGAAGCCGGGGGAGGCGAGGGCCGCATCTCGGGTGAGACCGTCCACGTTTTTCAGAATCTGAAGGGTGAGGCCACTGACGCTCACGTCCTTGAGCGGACGGGTCAATTCACCGTTTTCGATGAGCCATGCTTCCTGGGCCGCAAATTGAAACGAGCCTCGGCCCGTATCGACTTGACCGCCACGAGTGCCGCAGGCGTAAACACCGTACTGGATGTCTTCCATCAACTCGTCCATGTCGGCGTGCTTGCCACCTTGAATCATGGTGTTCGACATGCGAACAAGGGGGTGATGCAGCCCGTCTTGGGCACGTGCTCCACCGTTTGGATCCACGCCGAAATGGTGAGCCGTCTCTCGGTGATTGAGGTACTCGGTCAACACCCCGTTCTTGATGAGGACCTTTTCACGGGTGTCAACACCTTCATCGTCCACAGGGTAGGCGCCGTAGCCGCCCATCATCGTCGGGTCGTCGACCACGGTCACGAGTTCGTTGCCGATTTGGTGGCCCAACTTTCCATCGAGGCACGAGTCGCCTGCTGCGACGAGGTCAGCCTCGCAAGGGTGGCCCAATGCCTCGTGGATGTACACACCGGTAAGGTCGGGGTCAGCGATGAGAGGGAGTTTTCCTGATGGGGCTCGTTCTGCGTCAAGGAGGCGGAGAGCCGCACGCTGGGCCTGCTCGCCGAGGCCGACCAAGTCGCATGCCTGAATGACTTCCAATCCACCTTGGCCGCCGTGACGGGTGCGGTACGAGACCACCTCGCCTGAACGCCGAGCGGTGACCATGCCGTGAATCAACGACCGCTGGAAGGACCACACGCGGTCCATGCCTTCGGTGGTCATCAACTCGGTGTGGAGGTGTTCGTCGCTCCAGCCCGTTCGCACCGAGACAATGTCGTCGTGTCCCGTCGCACCCCTCAGGAGGTCGTTCATGAGGTCCATTTTGGTGTCCAATTCCGTGTGACGCACGTCCAAGACCGAACGCCAATGCTGCTCGTCCTGAATGACGGGCACCTCCGCCAATCCAATGGGGCGTTCGCCGGCCGCACGTCGCTTAGCGACAGCTTTGGCCAGTCGAGTGGTGGACTCAATTTGGTCGGGCAGGGAGGCCAGATCGGTGGTGGAATGCACGCCCCACGCCCCGTCAGCGAGCACCCGCAAGGTCATGCCCAATTCCTGCCCGGGGATGGCTCGTTCAAGAACACCATCACGCATGGCAACGGTTGACTCGGTGAGCGCTACGACACGAACTTCGGCATAGGTTGCTCCGAAGTCCCTTGCAGCATCAAGGGCAGCGTTCACTTTTTCTTGGTCCAAATAACGACCCGTAGAGGGCATGTGGCCTTCACCTTGCTTCGCTGCCATCACCATGGGCAAAAGGAGTCGGCGGTAGCCTTTGAACCCTCCCCCTAACGGTGGGAGGAACTCTGGTCGTCGGCCATCAAGATGTGAGCAATCAACGCTTCTTGCAGACGCTCATCTGGCCAACCCTCGACATCGATTCCAAGCGTGCTCATTCCCTCTATAGAAAGCGTCATTGGAATCTCTTCGACCGTCCAACCCAGTTCGTTGACCAAAGCCGCCAAATCAGCCTCAAACCGTTCGGTCTCGGTGGCGGACGGTTGGAGGTGCCCGAGGTCGTTGGCAACCCCTTCGGCAACCGGGATGGAAGCAACCCATGCGTGTTGTTGTGTATCGGTCCATCCCGCACGGACGAAGGCCTCGGAGATATGGTGTGTGCCTGCAAGGTAACGCAAAAATTCTGCATCAACCGAGCGAGCGACCATGGCTGAACGAAGTTCGTTTCTCGTGGCTTGAATCCAAGCCGTCCACACCTGGTCCAGCGACTGCACACTGTGTTGACCGAGCATCACCCATCGGTTGCTTGGTCGTTGGCGGATGAACGCATCGATGGGCGATAGATCACCGGACGAGCCAAGGCGCACCGCTGCGATGGGAAACCGACCCTGCTCCATGGTTCAGCCACGCTGTTCCTGTTTTTCAAAGGTCGTCAGACCGTTCCCCTTCCAGCGGTGAATCATCATCTCGCAAGCCTCGTGGCTCAGGCTCCTTTCGACGCACCACACGTTGGATTTCCGCGTTGATTTTCTCCAGCAACAAAGGCCCCCATCCTCGAAGGCTGAGAAGCGACTCTCGTTGCTTGGATGACATGTGCAACACATCCTTCGGTTCGCGAAGCCCCATGGCGGCCAGCTCACGGGCTCGCTGACGGCCCACATGACGGATGTTCACGAGATTGAGCAAATCCGGCTTGCAACCGTGTCTGACGCGTTGTTGCAAGACGCTCAATTGCTGAACGATGCTCGAAACCACAGGAATGTGTTCCTCGGCGAACACATCATCGGTCAACAACACATGTTGCGCCCCTGCCAGCAACCACCCCATGAGGTCGACGCGGTGGTGCACATCACCCGGCGAGACATCCAGGCGGCGTTCCAATTCCCGAAGAGTGGTTTCCTCGGTCCACTCTTCGATCATCCACGCACTCTTCACGTCGCTCAACATCGCTTCAGCGTAACCGGGCTCAATGAGCAATTCGTCCTCGCTTGCGTTGGCCTTCAGCCATGTTGGTGAATTCATTTCCATGTCTGCGGTTTTGGCCCACAGCGAAGTGAAATCAGGTGTTGCAACCGAGAGATGGAGCAAGCCAAAGTCCGTCACGGGTGCATCACCCCGCACCATTCTCCGTACGGCACGCCTCAGGCCACGCCGCAGGATGGAGGCGGAAAGCGGATCGAGGTACAACTGCGTCACGCGTTCACCCATCGCCGTTGCTTCGTAACGCATGCTCGGGCCGTCCACAGCCACCGCCTCAACGCCGTGAGGGTGTTGGCGAAGATTTGACGCAGAAGAAAACCCGAACGTTGGCAAACCATGAGCCGAAGGTGGACGAGGAGAGGGTGTTGACGGGGGAGCCCAAGCCACACCCGCTGTGACCGAAGCCGAACTGGCCCAAACGGGAATGGAATCGTCCCAAGACTCCTCCTCGCTGTCCGAAAGGGCAGTGCCTGCTCTGGGCGTGAAATGTTCGTCGTGTCCGCATCGACGAACAAAGCGCTCTTCCACCAACCAGTCAAGCATCGTCGTCAACCGTTCGTTCAGTTGGTGACGGGGCATGGTTGCGCCCAAAAACGTGGACATGAAGAAGTGTTCAAGATCGCCTTTGTGGAGCAAGCCGCCGGTCGCAATGCTGGCCAACAGATGCATCCGCATCGCAGGCTCGGAAGCCAATTTGGACGTGATGTCTTCGATGGGTCCGAAGAAGTAACGGTCAGCCACGGCATCAGCCACTTCCCAACCATCGGTGCCCTTGCAGTAAACCCACGCTTCACCCCGGGTGTCGTATTTTGGACGGCCGGCACGACCCAGCATTTGGTGAACCTCCATCACCGGAAGCGGACGGCTCATTCCGTCGTCCCAACGTTTGAGGTCACGAACCAGCACCCGCCTTGCTGGAAGATTGACGCCTGCTGCGAGGGTTGGGGTGGCCGTCAAGGCGACGAGAAGGCCTTGCTTGAAGGCCGATTCCACCTCTTTTCGTTGTGCATGGGTCAAGCCAGCATGGTGGAAACCGACGCCACCGGCCAAGCACGATGCCAATTGTTCTGCGAGGTTGGATTGCGACCGCCCAGTGAGGCCGTTTGCAAGGTCTTCAAGACGTTTCAAACGGTCAGGGTCTTCGACCGTGAGGCGTTTTTTCACCCGCTTTGCGAGATTCGTCGCTTCAGATTGTGCACTACGCCGAGTCCCAACGAACATCAACACTTGGCTGGCCTGGTCCAATCCATCGCTTACCACGCTCCACACAGGGTGACTTTTCAGACCCTCCAAGCGACGAGGCGCCCCCAATGGTGCCACGGAAGCATCATCTCCCGGTGACTGAATCTTCCTCGGTTCGACGTGAAAATCATGGAAGGTGGCGTATTCAAGAGCGACCGGTCGCCAATCCGATTGAACCAAGGTCGCATCCAGCCATTCAGCGAGTTGAGGGGCGTTGCCGACCGTGGCCGACAAGGCGATCAACTGCGCATCGGGTTTGATGTGCCGTAACCTGGTCAGGTTGATCTCCAAGGTTGGCCCACGGGTTCCATCGTTCATGAGATGGAATTCGTCCGCTACCACACAACACAGGTCTGCGACAAGTTCAGGCTGATGGCGCAACAGCGAGTCGAGTTTCTCCGAGGTGCAAACAAGAATGTTGCATTCTTTGATGTTCTTGGCTTCCGACGTGGCATCACCGATGCCCAAACCGACATCGTATCCCATGGCTTTTCCAATGGCGGAAAGGTCCTCAAATTTCTCCATGGCCAAGGCTTTCAACGGCACGATGTAGATGGCTTTGGAGCGTTCATGGCCCTCGCTGAGTCGCTTCATCATCCCCAAGTAAGCAAGAAGCGACTTGCCGGACGCTGTTGGAATCGCCACCAAGGTATTGCGCCCCGAAAGAATGCTCGGCATGGCATCTGCCTGCGGCGGATGAAGCCGTTCAATTCCCCATTCCTGACCGAGAAAATCGAGCAGTCGTTGGGGCAACGGCAACGACGAAACGTTCCGTTCTGCCGGCTCCATATGGCCGTACTTTGGCCAGCGGTTCAAAAGGACAGCGGAGGAACCTCTCGGCCGACACCCATAAGGCCCACCTTTGCGTGGTCGTTGCATGAGCGATGATGTCGAATCCTTGGTTGAAGAACGCCTCTCGGTGTTTGATGATGAGCCAGACCTGAACGATTGGGTCGAAGTCATGTGCGGTGCGGCCATGGTCGTGCTCGGCGTGTTTCACCTCGTGGAACCCGGAGACCTCGTCGATGCCAACGTGATGCGTTGGTTTTCGGCGGCCATTGTTGCTGCGGGCGCTGTGTGGGCCGGCCACGGTCTGAAGGACATGGCCGTCAAGGAAGTGCGACGCTCCATCGCCTTGCTCGACATGGCCGAAGGAGGCACGGGTGTTGACACCGGCCTCATCCGTGATGTCTTGATGCATCAAGAAGCGTACCGGGATTTCCTCGTCCATGCTTACGAATCTGCTTGGAAGGACGGCGTGATCACCGAAGAGGAATTGCGTGAACTCAAATCCTTCCAAACCGCATTGGGCATCAGCGATGAAGACGCCGCTGACATGAACGTCAAGGCGGCCATCAAATCGGCAGCAGCAGACGGAGAAATCTCCGAATCCGAAGCGAAATCCATCGACGAGGCCGCAAAAGCTGCCAACATGACACCCGACGAAGTCTCGGATGCCGTGAACTCCGAATTGGAGAAGCAGGGCTCGTCCTGAGCCTACTCCCACTGCCTACCCTCGTTGCGATAGGTCTGAGCGAGTTGTTGGGCTTCCCGTGAACGGCGGAATTCCATGGAGGTCGCCAGCACACCAAGCAGCAGGCCGAGCCACATCAACATCGATGCATACGGAATCAATCCAGCGGCGTTACGAACATCCCACTGTGGTGGCACGTCACTCGCGTCAAATCCGTTGGATGCTGAGAAGGTGACGTCGAGCAGATCCAAATCGCAATCGCACAGACTGATGGAGATGCGTTCGGGAAAAAGCGAGCCTTGAATCCGCACCCAATCCGCCGAGGAGATACTCGTCGGCCGGGTGCTCCATGCAGGCGCTGCGTAGGAACCTGCAGCCTGCGTGGTCACCATGGTCGTGTCGATGTGGAACACCGAGGAGGTGGGTGCCTCATCGACCACCAGCAGGGCCTCCAGCATGAGAAGGTCCAACAGCAAAGACCGCCCGGCCAACAACACGAACCTCACGGTTTGGCTCTCCAGCATCCCGGTGGAGGATTGCTGGGCTTGTGCCTCAGCAACTTGACCGAAGATGGCCTGGTCCAATCGGAGCGATTGAAGTTCGGGGACGACAAGCTGCCAACGTCCATCTTGAAGTGGAATAGCCTCATCGATGGTTAACTTGAGTTTCAACGACTCCCCGTCAAGCATCCCCCATGTGGCTCCCGTGTGCGTGTACAATGTTTGTTCCGGCACGCCTTCGGCAGAAACATCCCAAAGTTGCTGCAGGCGCATATCGATGAGTTCGTCAAGGGTGATTTCATCGGCGTGCTGAACCTCATCTGCCATGGCCAAGAGAGGATGGATCACGCCCGCCAACAACAACAGGAACACGCCAGGTAGGAAGAGGCCAAAGCGGAGGCTGTAAGACGTTGTGGGTCGGAAGGCAACGAGCAGGAACACCCCCAACATCACCATCGATAACAGCAACAAGGCGATGCCTTGGTCGTGCAAGACATACGGGTCATCGAGATTTCCAATCAAGGCGGCCCCCTGAGGATAATAACTCGCTGAAGCAAAACCGCTGGGGTCGGTGGGGCCCATGCTTTCGTAGCCAAACACACCCGACCAGGCATACGGTTGCAACTTGTCGGGTGAACCGTGCATACAAAGCGAATAGTCACCCGTGGACAAGGCCCTCCACCGATACGTCATCTTCAACGATGCTCCATCGTCGTCCACCAGCACTTCAGGGGCAGGTGCTCTTCGACCCGCTGCTGTGATCAAATCCGGTACAGGATGGGGCTGTTCCAACTCAATGGGAACGTTTTCCCATTCCACCATGAGCCGCAAGACTTCGTGGGTTTCGACTTCAAACGACCAACAGTCGTGGTCTGCGCCAACAAGGGCCCCTCGATGAACGTCCTCAAACGCTGTTTCACGGGGTTGTGTCGTGGAAGAGGGCTCATCGAGGTCAACCGCTGCGGCGTCCATTGACCAAGGGATATCAAGTTCCATCCACGACGCCCCCCGCATGTACAGCGTCCACGTGCCCGGCCGATCGAGCGTGGCCGAGATGACCAGTCGGATGGGTTCACCGTCCCAAAGCACACGACCCGCCGACAGGGACAAGGACTCGTCTTCCAGCACATAGGGCGACGGTGTCGCCGATGGAAGCGTGGAGGCTTCAAACGTCCACGTGTTGACGTTTTGTCCAACGATGAGACGAACATCAAGTTCTGGCCGGAACAAACTTCCTGTTTCCGTTTGGTGACGAAAATCCACTTCGAGATGACGCAATTGCTCAGGAAGCAGAGCCACGTGTTCTTGAGCAGGGTCGGCGTTGAATTCGAACGTGACCGTCTCCTGCTGGAAAAGATTGGCTGAGGATTGACCGGAGACCGTTTCTTCGCCGATTGGGGTGGGCGTTAACACGCAATCGTTGTCCGCTCGGCACGACAGGTACAGGTCACCGCCACCGTCTTCAGCCGTCAGTCCGGCTGAGACGTTGCTCGCGAACATCGGATGGAAAACGAGCGCGAACAAGACCACGACGGTCAGGAGCGAACGGCGTTTCAACATCTCAACCGTTGCTTGGATTGAGCCCCAGTATATCATTGGGCGTCCTTGACGGCGATGTCCTCCAGAACGCACCGGCAGGTGCGACAGAGATAGCGCCCGGCCGCTTTTCGTTGTCGAGGGAATTCTTGCTCACACTGTGGACATCGCCACATCCAAGACGCCCGAGAAGACCGCATGGCGTGGGTAAACGAAGGGCCCATTGCGGCTGCTTCTGCATGTGGCCAACAGGCTTCAAGGGCCCGAAACGCGGGGTCGTGCGCTCGCCAACCGAGGGCGTGCAGAAATTCGTGATACAGGACAAAAGCGGCATACTCCCACCACAAGGGTTGGAGAAGAACCGGGTGTAGTTCCACAGAATGGACCATCAACTGACCGTCTGGCAGACGATTCCAACGCGTCACCCCGTGTCGCTGCGTTGCGCTCTTGCGAAGCACCCCCAACGCTTGTTGGCGAAGTTGGTTCACCATCTTCGGGTCGATGAAATCCATGGCTTCCATTTGACCCAGCACCTCCTCTCGCAAACGCTCCAGCGCTTGTGACTGTTCGGTATTGGGGCGCGCCAAGAACAACCCTCACGACCATCGGTGATAGGCAGGGTGGCCTTCTTTGACCGCGACGAAGAGACCGCTTCCTGTAGCACACACCTTTCCTTCGGCCTCCAGGGTCAAGGTGACGGTAGCCCGGTCCTCCAACAACTCAACCACTTCGCTGGTCACGGTAAGTGGGGTGGATACGGGGGTTGGACGTCTCAACTTCACCTCGTAGGTGGCGGTGACCGTACAGGGCGGTTCGTCCAATCCCTGTTCATCCATCAGCGCCACGGCCGCTGTCCAGTTTCCGTGGCAGTCGAGCAGCGTACCGATGATGCCGCCGTTGACCATCCCTGGAAAGGCCTGATGTTGGTCTTCTGCTCGAAATTCCATGACCAATCCTCCATCGATTCGATGAGAATCGATCTGGAGGCCGTGTTCGTTCGCTGGCCCACAGCCAAAACAAATCGATGAGGGTGCATACATGCGCTGAACGCCAAGCTTGTCCATGGCCGTCATGGAGACACGACGCTTCATGGTTCTTCCCTCCCGAACAAGCGGAGCGTTGATGATGGAGGCGAGTGTGGCGAAAACCATGGCAGGGCGGGGGAAGAAAACCGTCCGAAAGGTACGCGTGGCCCACGAACTACCAAAACGGCGGCGCATGGCCATCGATGAGGCCATGAAGGCTCACCAAACCGAAGACCGCCCTGAGTGGGACAGGACCTCCGACTGGGGCGATGTGCGGTTTTATCGTAAGCGCATCAAAGCCGGCACTTTGCGAACCATCCAGTTGCCGCTGTTGGACGTGAACCTTGGCGACCGCTGGCCCGTTCCGGTCACCATCATCCACGGCTCGCGCCCGGGCCCCTGCATCACGATTTTGGGAGGTATCCACGGGGACGAGTTGACTGGACCTTCTGCGTGCACCCACCTGCTCAGCAACGCCTTCACCGATGAAGGCAAGCCGTTGGATCCCAAGACCATGGCCGGCACCTTGCGTATCGTTCCGGTGGTGAACCTACCAGGATACCGGATGAAATCACGGTATTTCCCCGACGGACGCGACCTCAACCGCCAATTCCCCGGCGACCCCGGTGGCTCAACCACCAAGCGGGTTGCGGACCAAATTTGGAAGAATCTGGTGGAGGACAGCGACGCCATCATCGACCTCCATAGCGCTGCCAAAGGACGCACCAATATGCCTCAAGTCCGTGTCGACTTGACTCATACAAGTTCATACTTACTCGCGAAATCCTTTGGGATTGAAATCCTCCTTGATTCCGTGCCTCCCAAAGGAACCCTCCGCCGTACCGCCAACGCCGCCGACATTCCCGTCATCACCTACGAAGGCGGCGGTGCTGATTTCCTCGGCGACCAATCGGTGAAGGTCGCCGTGCACGGTATCATGAACGCCCTTCGCTCCATGCGCATGGTGCCCGGAAACCCTCAGCGACCGAAATTCCGCATCATGGCCAGCGGCTCGATTTGGTTGCGTGCGGCCGAGGGAGGTCTGCTGGACATGTTCGTTTCTGCAGGCAGCGTGATGCGAGAAGGCGAGGTTGTGGCCACCATTTCCGACCCAGCCACACCCGGCATGACCGTGGACATTGTTGCCCCAGAGGACGGGTTGATCATCGGGGCTGCAACCAATCCGTTCACGGCTGCAGGTATGCCTGTTGGGCATTTCCTTCCGATTTCAAAGCACTTTTCACTGCTTGAAGAACAAATTGATGCGAACGGTCATTTCATCGTCAACGGCAGCCAAGAAGACAGGGTATGGCGCGAGGAACACGAAATCAACGAGATTTCCCTCGACGGGGAGTGGAGCGGTGGCGGTGTTGATTCCGAGTGGATTGGCTCGAAAATCACCAACGACGAGAAGGATTTCGAAGAAGAAGACGCCTGATCACTGGCCAGCGAAGGCAGCAACGGCGGCGTGGATTTCTTCATCCAACATGTTTCGCTTCTGACCTTTGGCCACTTCGAACAAATGGGCCACGAGGTCGTCGTTGGCCTCGATACCGTTCTGTTCAAGCCACCAAACGATGTTGGAACGTCCCGACATGTGGCCAATGCGGATCACCTGCTTGAGGCCGAAGTCACCGGCAGGGACGCCTGAATACACACGGTCTGCCAGCCAGTGGTCGCCCTTTCGCATGGCCTTGATGACCGCCGAGGCGTGCACACCTGTACCTGTTTCAAAGGCATCCTCGCCAAAGACAGGGTAGTTGCGTGGCAGCGGCACTTCGATGTATTCGTTGGCCTTCTGCATGTAGGTGTCAAGCAAGGTCAGGTCGTTGTCGATAACGCCCATCAATTTCAGATTGACCAGGGTTTGGTCCAATGGAGCGTTCCCGGCTCGCTCCCCTACACCAAGGGCGGTTCCGTGAATGACATCCGCTCCAGCCTCAACCGCTGCAATGTTGTTTGCAACGCCGAGGCCGCGGTCTTGATGACCGTGCCAGTTAACCTCGATCTCTCGGCGCTGGTATCCTGCATCTTTGATGACTTCTTCGTCAATGAAGTGCAAGAGTTTCTTCACGCCGTTGGGCGTCACGTGACCGCAGGTGTCGCAAACGCACAAGCGACGAACGCCCAATTCCATGGCTCGCTGATAGATGGCTTTGACATCCTCTGGGTTGGACCGTGTGGTGTCTTCGGTGACGAACATGACCGGCACGTCGTTTTCAACCGCATAAGAGACTGCGGCTTCCATCGTGGTCATGAGTTTCTCCATCGTCCACCCTTCGGTGTATTGACGGATAGGGCTGGTGCCAAGGAACGCCGAGGCTTGGATTTCCATGTCGTGTTTGGCCTGCATTTCCACCAGTGGCTCAATGTCGCCCATGAGGGTGCGGACCGCAGCGCCAGGACGAATGCTGTAGCCGTTGTCTTTGATGTGGGTGAGCATGGCGTCGATGTGGTCTCGGTGAAACGGTCCAGCCCCGGGGAGGCCGAGGTCGACTTTCTGAATGCCAAGTTGTTCCATGTAACCCAACAACTCAATCTTCTGCTCAATCGTAGGGTTTCGTGCGCTGGGGCTTTGCAAACCATCCCTCAACGTTTCGTCATCAAACCATACACCATGGGGGTGATTGGCTGCATTTCGGTTGAATTCGTACTCAATCGTGTTCCAATCGTATATCAGTGAACGCTCGTCCATCAACATCACACCTGCGGCAGCGAGTTGCCCCCGCATTTGCTGAGAACATCCCTTCCCGTTTCAATGCGTCGCTTGCTTGCTGAAAGCAGGTGCCAGCACACCGCTTCGGTGGTCACTCCTCTTCGCTGGAAGAGGGGAGTTGCCCATCATCGTCTTCATCATCAACATCCAACAAGGAGGCGGAAACCCTCGAAGAGAAGATGATTTCATCAGTGAACCCACCTTTGTCCTTGTCGCGTAGTTCCATCACACGGGTGCCGCGTGTGGACTTGCCTGAGGTCTCCTTGGTCTGGTCGACACGAATTCGAATCATCATACCCGATTTTGTCAGCAGGAAGAGGTGGTCGTTGAGGTCAGGAATCGTTCGTACGCTGATGATGGTGTCGTGGTGTTCCTCATCCAGCTTCATCGTACGCACGCCTTTGGCGCCAGGTCGCGTGATTCGGTACCCGTCCGTGGTCAGCTTGGTCTCTCCGTTTTCGTCCGTCTTGAGGTTGCCCTCAGCATCCAAGTCCGGTATTCGGTCTCCAGTGCCAAGGACACTGCGTTTGGCCATACCGTGCTTGGAGATGGTCAAGATGTGTTCCTCGGGGCTGAGCATGGCGACCATGCCTGCGACAATGCCTCCACCTGACCCTTTGCGGTCAGCCACTTTGATGCCGTACACACCACCAGATACGCGGCCTGAAGCACGAATATCGCTGCAACTGAACCGACAAGCGTAACCCGTGGTTGAGATCATCACGATGTTGTGTTCATTGGTCGCAGAACGGACGTTGACGAGCGAGTCACCCTGGATTTTGAACCGTAGCGCATACTTGCCGTTGCGGTTGATTCGAACATACTCGGACAAGGCCGTTTTCTTGATGAGGCCCAACTTGGTTGCAAACATAAGGTAGTGGTTGTCTGGCTCGTCAAGCAAATCCCTCGAGAGAGGTAAGATGCTCACGATGTTTTCGTCTTCACGCAGGCTTTCGAGCAGATTGCGGATATGGCTGCCTCTGGATTGACGGCTTCCAAGAGGGGTTTCCCAAGCCTTCAGGCCGTAAACCCGCCCTTGGTCGGTAAAGATGAGCAAGCGGTCCTTGCTAAAACAGGCCGTAATGAGTTGCGGGGTGTCTTCGCTCTTCGTGGTCACGCCCTTCAAGCCGCGGCCACCTCGGTTTTGCGTCCGGAAGGTCTCGACCGGCATGTGACGAATGTAGTTGTCTTCGCTGAGCGTGATGACGATGGCGCGCTCCTCAATCAGGTCTTCACGGTCCATGGAAATCGGCATCGGGTCGATGAACGAGCGTCGCTCGTCACCGTGACGGTCAACCAATTCGGCAAGTTCTTCCTTGAGGATCTTGAGACGACGAGGGCGTGAGCCAAGAATGTCTTCGAGGTCAGCAATCACCAACTTAAGCTCATCGTATTCATCTTGGACTTTCGTCACGTCCAAACGGCTCAATTGGTACAATCGTCGCTCAGCGATGGCCTTGGATTGGGCTTCGCTAAAGTCGAACGGCGCAATACCGGCCATCGTTTCGTCACCTCGCAGCACCGACTCAAATTGCTCTCGGCTTGAACTGGCTTTACCTGCAGCGATGACATCGTCGATACGGTCCTGTGCTTTGACAAGACCCTCCAAAATGTGCGCTCTTGCCTGCGCCTTTTCGAGGTCAAAGACAGCGCGTCGTTCAATCACGGTCTCTCGGTGCGAGACGTAGGTGTGAAGCATCGTTCCAAGATTGAGCAAGACGGGGCGCCCGTCAAGAATTCCCATCATGTTCGCTGAGTAGGATTGTTGCAACCGGCTCGATTTGAACAGTTGATTCAACACAGCGTAAGGGTCGGCGTTGTTCTTGACTTCAATAACCACGCGAATGCCTTCCTTCGAAGATTCATCGCGGATGTCACGAATGCCGACCACCACTTCCTTGTTGACCAGTTCGGCGATTTGGACCAGCATGTCGGTTTTCTTGACCTGGTACGGAATTTCATGGACCACGATGCGTTTGCCGTTTTCGTCGTCGAGCACCTCGCATTTGGCACGTACTTGGAACCGACCTTTGCCGGTGGCGTACATATCAACGATGCCTTCGATGCCGTGGATGCTCGCTCCGGTTGGGAAATCCGGGCCTTGGACGTGCTCCATGTATTCATCTATAGAGATGTGGGGCTGACCTTCCTCTCCCGTTTCGAGAATGCGGTCAACGTGAAGGTTCACCGCACCAGCAACTTCGGTCAGGTTGTGAGGGGGAATCTTGGTGGCCATGCCAACCGCAATTCCATCGCTGCCGTTGAGCAGCAGATTCGGAAGGCGGGCGGGCAACACAGTGGGCTCGGCCTCGGAATCATCGAAGTTGGGCTGGAAATCAACCGTGTTTTTGTTGATGTCATCCAGCATGTGTTTGGAGATTCGGTCGAGACGGCTCTCGGTGTATCGCATGGCAGCGGGTGGGTCACCGTCAATCGAACCGAAGTTCCCTTGACCGTCAACCAACGGATAGCGCAATGAGAATTCCTGAGCCATCCGGACCATGGTGTCGTAAATCGACTGATCGCCGTGCGGGTGGTATTTCCCCATCACCTCACCCACGGAGCGGGCGGATTTGCTGAATTTCTTGTCCGCAGTATGACCTCCTTCGAACATACCGTACAGCACACGACGGTGAACGGGTTTGAGGCCGTCACGGGCATCAGGCAACGCACGTCCGATGATGACGGACATGGCGTAATTGATGTACGAATTCTTCATCTCGGTGTTCAGTGAATGGTTGAGGATGGTTTCACCAGAGGCCGCAACGCCATCGTCCTGTTCGTTGCTTTCTTCCTCAGATGTCAAGGTTCGTCACCTCCTTGGCGTGCCGTTCGATAAACGCTCTTCGTTCGGGCACATCTTCGCCCATGAGCGTCTCGAACATCCGGTTGGTCTCCTCTGCTTCTCGATAGGTGACCCTGAGCATGGTTCGGGTTTCGGGATTCATGGTGGTTTCCCAGAGCTGCTCCGGATTCATTTCACCAAGACCTTTGTACCGTTGAACACCGATCTTGGCACCTTCATTCCCACCACGCAATTCGTCGATGATGACATCGCGTTCTTCATCGCTGAAGGCGTAACGATTGACTTTGCCTTTGCTGAGTTGGTACAGCGGAGGCTGAGCGATGTACACGTGGCCGCCCTCAATAGCGGGCCGCATGAACCGCCAAAGGAAGGTCAGCATGAGCGTACGAATGTGAGCCCCGTCAACGTCGGCGTCCGTCATGATGATGAGTTTGCTGTATCGCAACTTCTCGGTGTTGAACGAACCTTCGTCGTCTGGATTGTTGCCAACACCTGCACCAAACGCCCGAATCATGGTCTGAATCTCTTGGTTTTGGAACACCTTGGCGACATTGTGCATCTCACGTTCGACATTCAAGATCTTGCCTCGCAAAGGAAGAATGGCTTGCGTTCGACGGTCGCGACCGGTTTTTGCCGAGCCGCCTGCGGAATCACCCTCCACCAGGTAGATTTCACATTCCTCTGGGTTTCTCGACTGACAGTCGGCGAGTTTTCCGGGCAAGCCCCCGCCCTCGAGCACGCCTTTGCGCCGCGTCAGGTCCCGGGCTTTGCGTGCCGCTTCGCGGGCTTTTGATGCGAGGAGGGCTTTGTCAACGATGAGTTTGCCAACGCCGGGATTCTCTTCGAAGAACTCATTCAGTTTCTCATAGACCACGGTTTGGACAATTCCCGACACTTCACTGCTGACCAATTTGTCCTTGGTTTGGGAGGAAAACGAAGGGTCAGGATGCTTGACACTCACGATGGCGGCTAAACCTTCACGTACGTCATCGCCGGACAAATTGTCATTCTTCAGCATGTTTTTCTGCTTGGCATAGCCGTTGATGCTGCTGGTCAACGCCGAGCGCAGACCCGACAAGTGAGTGCCGCCGTCCCTGTTTCGGATGATGTTGGTGTAACACATGATGTTCTCGCTGAAAGCATCAGACCACTGAAGCGCCAGTTCCACGGTCACGGGCCCCTTCTCAATTTCCTTCTCTCCGCTGATCAGAATCGGGTCATCGTGAAGGGTTTCCCTGCGCTGGTTGATCTGTTTGACGAATTCAACGATCCCACCTTCGTAATGATGCTCAACAGTATGCGGGTCTTCACCACGTTCATCGGTGATGATGATTTTGAGGCCGGCGTTCAGGAAGGAGGTTTCTTTCAAGCGACCATCGATTTGATCGAAATCAAATTCCGTGATGTTGGTGAAAATGGTGGTATCGGGCTTGAAGGTGATGGTGGTGCCTGTGTCGTTGCAGGTGCCGACCGGTTCCAACTCGCTGGCCCTCACGCCGGCCTCGAAACGTTGCTTGTAGACGGTGCCGCCACGATGAATGACCACTTCCATCCATTCGGAAACGGCGTTCACCGCAGAAACACCCACGCCGTGCAATCCGCCGCTCACCTTGTAGGAACTGTTGTCGAATTTTCCGCCTGCGTGCAATTTGGTCATGATGACCTCTGCGGCTGAGATTCCAAACTCTTCGTGGGTGTCCACAGGAATGCCGCGCCCATAGTCACGGACCGTCATGGAGTGGTCAGGATGAAGGACCACCTCGACGACATCGTTGAATCCTGCAAGATGCTCGTCGACGGAATTGTCAACGACTTCCCAAATGCAGTGGTGGAGGGCAGAGCCATCGTGCGGGTCGCCAAGGTACATTCCCGGACGTTTGCGAACGGCTTCGAGGCCTTCGAGAACTTGGATGCTATCTGCGTCGTAATTTTCAGACATGAAATCGCCTCAATTTAGAAGGTGGAATCGGGGTGCTGCGGCGTGTTTTCGAACCGGAAAGATGCCCTTATCCTCCTACAAAAGAAAGACCCCTTGACAGGGTATAAACATACCCCTCCCCTAGGCTCAAAAACGATGTATTGCGCCGTAATTTCGCACCGCCACATCAACCAAACAACCCTCCAAAACGAGACTTCGAGTTTGAATGCGGAGCATCCTTTCCTCGCCCTCGCCTCCGAGAGCATCAAGCGTGAGCGTTAAGAAGAGGTCGTCGGTGGGCCAAAACATGACTGGACCAAAAGTGTGCGTCTCGCTTGAAGGCACCACCGTAAAAGAAATGGCTGACGAGGCTGCTCGTGCCAACCTTGCAGGTGCTGATTTCGTTGAAGTCCGCTTTGACCGGTTGTACCTCAAAAAGCCCGAACCGCAAGAAGTTGAGGGCGAAGACGGTGAGGTCAAGCGCGTGATGCCTCCCGAAGAGGAGTGGGCCGTTCGTGATCTCGCCGACGTTGATGTCGAAGCCTCCATTCAATCGTTGAAAGAGAGCATCCCCCTCCCAGTCATCTTCACGGTACGCCCCAAGGACGAAGGCGGACACTACCCCAGCAACGAAAAAGACCGCCGGGCCATTTTGGAACAGGCTATTGATTCGGGCGTCAACAGCGTCGACCTTGAGCTCTCCATCGACACCAAGGCCCGTCAATCCATGGTTGAAAAGGCAGAAAAAGCAAACGTGAAGGTCATCTCTTCCATTCACAACACGACGACCACCCCGAGCGCAGAGGAACTCGTCAGCATGGTCAACGAGAACGCCAAGGAAGGTGAAATTTTCAAATTCTGTGGAACCGTTAACGACCATCAAGACGCCTTGCAAATTGTTGAGGCGAGTTACGAACTCAAGGATTCATCCCATGCATTCTCGCTCATGGCTCTTGGCAACGGAGGCGACTGGGCTCGCCTTCATGCGCCCGTTCTCGGTCAAAGCCTCGTTTACGCCACGTTGCGAACGGAGTTCAAACTCTCGAACAAGGGCCTCGTGAACATCCGGGACCTCAAGAACGCCTGGACGCTCATGGAATATTGAGGCGTTCTCCGAATCAGCCGCCCTCCGCCTCGGAGGGTGTTTGTTCAAGGTAGGGCACAGCCGTTGTTTCCTCACGGCTATCCGAGCCCAATCCAGCATTGTGATATCGCTTGTTGAGGACCAGCGGAACGATGAACACCGCAGCCAACAAGGCAAACAGCACCAATGGTACCGTCCATGTCGGGAAGATGGCGTTTCTTGCTTCAGACAGCACCGTCACATCGGCAACGACCACTTGTCCGCTGACACCTGCATCGTCATCGTGGGTGTTGTCCCATGCATCGATCACGAGATAGAAGTCTTGCCACTCGTCGTTTCCAAACAGCGAAGTGTAGACTTCGGGGGCGTCCATGGCGACTGAAAACGTCACCTCTGAACGGGATTCATACTGATGAACGTCTCGGTAAGATTGCCAGCCGAGTGGATTGAAACTTCGCCACTCCGGTGGGATATCGCTGAGCACATTGTTGTCGCCACCTGCCAAATCAACGTCATTCCACCACCACCCACCGTGAATCATTCTGTAGACTTCCTCGTAGCGGGTGTATTGGGACGAAGTCATCAGATAAACGTCAGCGTCAACGGGTTGAGATTCGCTCCCAGCCACGCTATAGAGGTTCACACAGAACGTGGTTCGATGGGCGCTGGAGAGATTGAAACGCAAGGCACCAGCACTGTCGTTACCAACGAGCATTGTGATGTAGTGACCTTCCGTGAACGGCACCAAGGTGGGCAGAGGCCATGTTGGACTGTACATCCAAGGCTCCTCGGGATGAAGGGCTTCATCCCAATCACCGAGGATTTTTCCTGAACCTTCGTCCTCACCGAAGCCGTCATCGTCGTTGGCTCGCACGTCATCTTCGTAACCATAGTATGGCATTCCCCATGAAGAAAACGGGACGAGGGCGTGACGCTGGACGGTCTGGTTCCACTCGGTGTTGACCACCTCGCCCTCGCATCCTGTGGCAGCTTGAGCGTTGGGGGCCAAGCCGCCTCCAAACGACATCACGGGGAGAAGGAACACCGTGAACAGTGCAAAAGCAGTCCATCGCATCCGTTGCACCGGCCTGATGGTGGAGTCGGCGGTTTTAGGAGATTCCCTCATCGTCGTCGCAACGGGCGGATGTATCCGCTGTCGTCGTTGCGACGCTCGTCCTTGGAGAGAATCTTCGGCGCTGGAGGCGGCTGGTGGTGATCCATGCCCAACAGTCCGCCTTGCGACTCAACGTGTTCGATATCGGTGTACGTTTCAGCCGCTTCCTTGGCCTCTTCTTCAAGCTCCGTTGGTTCACGCATCACCAACCACCCCAAGATGAGGGCAACCACGATCAAAGCGATGAAGGTCGCCAGTTCAGAGCCAGCGTCAGCCAGCCAAGACTTCCACTCTTCAGCGCTAAAGTCCGACAGGGAAGGGGGGCCCTCGGGCTCGGGAACCACTTCGATGTCCTCGGTCAGCGTGGCACACTGGCCCATGCCGTCGCAGACTTCCACCATCACGGTGTAGTATCCTGTCGCATCCCACGTGTTGATGGTTCGCGTGGTTGACCCTGCGATGGGCGTGACCCAATCGTCCTCAGCGTTGCCGTTTTCATCTTCATCAACATCCAAGTCAAAGTCCCATCGAACACTGTAATCGGTGCCGATGCGCTCGTCTCGCTCGCTGATGGAACCGTCCTCAACATCGAGATCTCGATAAATCTCCATGTCGCTTCCGACCTCCATGTCATGGATATCGGCATCAAAAGAAGCAGAAGAACCGCTGAAAATGCTCTCCGGAACGAAAATGGCCTTGACTTCGGGCGGATGGTCCACCACCACGGTGAAGGTCGAGCGGGACACATCGCCTGTTCCAAAGGCGTCCCTGACCGTGAGCGAAACGGTGTAGGTGCCCGGCAGGGTGTAGGCGTGCCACGGTGAGGCGCCATGCTCGAGTGGCGTGGCATCACCGAAGTCCCACGTGTACTCGACCAGACCGTTCCAGTCCGGCGATTCCGTTTCAAACGGCACGTACTTGCCTTCGAATTGTCGGTCACCGTCTCGAGTTCCGCTTGAATCAAAGTACAACAAACGCTTCGGTGCGGTCACGACGGCGCCGTCTTCGTTGAAGGTGTGCGACCAATCATCGGGAAGGGAACCTTCGGGGAACACCGTGGACGTGGTGATCAATTCACCGTCCAACCAGCCATCGAGGATGCGAACTTGGATGATCGGCAAGGGGTTGGCAATGCGAACGGTCATCGTTCGTGGGAAACTTTCCACGCCTTCCTTGTCCGTGACGACCAGGGTCACGGTGTGAATTCCGGGCGTCGTGAACGTGTGGGTGACTTGAGGGCGGTCGCCAAAGGTTCCATCCGAAAACGTCCAATTCCACACCTCAATGTCGCTTGAGTCGCCCACCACCCCGTCGGGGTCCCTGCTGTCCAATCCATCGAACACATAGG
>JALRLQ010000190.1 GCA_023254365.1 Candidatus Poseidonia sp.
GCCAAGAGACGTAGAGCGGATGGGTGGCGCTCGTGCGCACTCAAACACCCCCGTTGCCGTAGCGGTTACCATAAGCCCACATGGTTCGCCAAACATCAAGGCAAACGTCGTGATACTCGTCATCAACGATGCTGTTCTTGAAGTTGTCATACGACATGCTCAGCAGGTACTCGCCCACCGCTTGCTGAACGAGCTCACGCGGCAACACCGACCGGTAAGGATAGTCAGCGGCGCGCATGAACACCACCTGAGCATCAGGAAACACCGCTTGGATGTGGTCAGGGTGACGGGCTCGCACAAGGAGGTCGCCAGGCTGGTGACGGTGGGCCACGATGGACAGGTAACCGCCAGAAACGAAGAGCCACATTCAAGCCACCTCCATGCCGTAGGAATCTTGGGTTCCGTGAAGCGGTTTCGTTTCATCGGTACCGGCCTCGAGCGAGGCTTCGGTCCCATGGGTTAGGGCGAAAATGAAGCCTTCGGTTGAAACCAACACCGCATACGGGGCAATTTGGATGATGCAGCCAACGGCGTGAACGGTCTCTGCAAAGATGGCGAGGTTGAGAAGGGCTTTGGGGTCACGGTCGACGAGGAGACAACGTAGAACGCCTTCGGCAACCGTTTGTACCACAAACCCAAGTTCGGTAAAGCTGGCAAGCGACCCCACTCGCTCCTCCGATGTGAGAAACATGACGAGCTGTTTGTTTTGATGAGCGTGGGCGAAGTTGATTTCATCTTGGAGTAAGGATGGGAGAAGCGTGAGGTCCCTTTCACCTCCTTCTGCCTCATGGGTATTCAGGGGGCTGGCTACAATGTGTCGGCTGTCTTTATCGGTCTGCACACCTAACTAAAGATTGACAAAATTTGGGCTCCCGTGCCCCTTCCACAGGAATAATAAAGTGTATTCACATCAAAAACACATGGACCTCCATCCTGAACTGTCAAAGCCAACGCTAACCACGGTTCAAACACATCAAACAGGGTATTTTTATTACCCCAGAAAGCAAACCAATGGCTGGAAAACGATCAAATCAATTGTTCACCCAAAATGGTTTGAGCAAAAGGAGTTCACAAAACAATACACCATCTCCTTGGACAGTCGAGTTGTTGCCGTCTTGGACCAAGAACATGGTCGACGATGGACATCAAAGGAACCGAAGTGGGTGATGAAGAAAAATGACCCTGAGGGGGTTGGGTACTGGCTCTACCATGTACGTACGGGGATGAAAGGGAAAGAGCGATGGGTCCGCTCTGAGGACATCCATCGGTTTCGGGACAAACAAAGCAAAGTAGGGCGGCCAGCAAGCGGCACGGCGTACAAAGTCCGGCGAGCCGTTTGGAGAACCCTTGTATCTTCGAATTTGTCTTCAGCCTTGAAGCACTATGGGCACCGAACACCGGGGAGAAAAGAGGTGATTTCGCTTCGCCTCCCCGACCTTTCCCTTGCCGTTTTTGAGTTATTGAAAGCACATTTTCCATTTACAGAGGAGCATGTTCATGTCCTTACTGCTTGGTCTAAATTGAAGAATGTCAATTGGTTTGAGTCGCACGATGTGAATCCACTTCTTTATGCCGAGCGAACGGAGCAATTGGCATTTCTGAAGCATGTGTCAGATACGAGTTGGAAGGCAGTGCTTGCTGGATTAATTGAGGGTCGGTATGCTGATCAAACGGATGTTTTGAGCAATGTACAACAAACAGAAGAGAACGAGAACGGTTTGTTACTATTGAATGGCCATATGGAAAGCAATGTCACAATTCCAAAGTATATGTCTGAGTTAGCAGAAGCCTGTAAGCATTGCAAGAGTAAGGCTTGGACCTATTGCAAACCTAACGAGTTTGGCTATGCAAAATGCGGAGTTTGTGGACTTGTTATTGAACTTTGAACTCCCGTGGAGGCGGGACCCCATGGACTTCCCAACCGGCCTTTATGGTCTACCGCAACCAACTACAATACGAGCAACATGAGAGGAAAAGGTTCCCAAAAGAAAGCTCGCTTGGAGCGGTTGAAGAACGAAATCGTCGACTACGTGTCGAACACCCCC
>JALRLQ010000191.1 GCA_023254365.1 Candidatus Poseidonia sp.
TGGTCTCGCCTTGATGACTCGAGCGGGCGACTCCATGGCGGAGACCTTGTCCAAACGAAACCCGTTGATGGTGCACGCTCGACGCCGTCACATGCTGGGGTTAAATTTGGTGGGGCTCGTTGGTTTCATCGTTTCCGTTCACACCCTTTGGATTTCAAACAAGATCAGCGAAGGGGGCAACGTGTGTTCGAGCGCCACGGTCTTTTCGTGTGACGACGTTCTCGGAAACGCTGCGTACAACACCGACCCGGTGTTCGGCCTCTCCTGGGGGCTCATCGGTATGGTGGCCTTTGGTGCCTTGTTGTTCATCACCCAATCCGTGGGGAAAGAACCCGACGCCCTCTGGGCTGAGAAGTACCTCAAGTACGGGATGTACATGACCGGAGCAGGTCTTGCGGTCATCGCTCTCCTGGTTTCCTACGAGGTTGAAATGGGTAAAATCTGTCAATTCTGTACCATGGCGCACATCTCCAACGTGATGGCTCTGTTTGGTTTTTGGCGCGCCACCCAACTTCACGACAAGGGTGAGTGGAAGGACAACGCCACCGAAAAGAAGGCAGACGGAGCGTGAGGTGCATGAACAAGGAAACGCTGTTTTGGGCCCTCGTGACACTTTCAGCCTTGGCTGCGCTTGGTTACTTGCTCGGCCAAAGCGACGGCCAACCGTTGTACAACTCAGCTGACGAACGGCATGCTTTGGCCAACGAATGCATCGGAGGGCATGGAACACAAGATGATCCCCTTGCCGATCATTATCATGCCACCCTGCGAATTTCAGTGCTCAACGAGGACATGGAGGTCCCCGCTAACATCGGTTTGAACGATGGAGATTGCGCGATGCGACCGATTCACACCCACAGCGAGGGCGGTGGGCTTCACTTGGAATTTGAGGAGAAAAATGTGGAAGCACCTCTCGAGGCTTTCTTTGACATTTGGGGGATTCACATGGACTCATCCGGTATTGACGATTATCGCGTTGATGCCGACCATGAATTTTTGATGTTCGTCACCGAGAATGAACAACGGACTCAAGTTGATGATTTCGAGAAGCACATCATCAAGAACGGCCAAACGATTGAACTCATTTATCGAGCCGTTGAGTGAATTCAGGGCGTGAAGGCGCCGCTGAACATGGCAGCGTTGGGCTCTGTTTCGATCTCTTCCATTCGCAGCACGGTCACCTCGATCTCGGTGGCCTCTCGGTAGGTCAATCTCAATTCCTGCATGAGGTGGCGTTGGACGTCTTCCATGTTTGCTCCACGAAGAACGGAAAGGTGGTGGGTGGTGGCCTCGCCAACTTTCGCCATGTATTCAACCACCCAGTCTTTGGTGGGGGTCTCCGTTTCCCAAGCGACGTCTTCCCATGTGTTTGACATGGTATTACATTGTCCTAGCCGTTTATCAAACCTTGGTATTCCCGTCCATCTTCTTGCCGGAAATCGGCGAGAAATTCCGTTTTCTCGACGGATATCTCCTGATTTCTTGCAAATGTTACTTCTTTTGCCATAGGCCGACCAACGCCAACACGCCACAGGCGAGGAGTAACGCGCCTTCAAAGCTCGATGCTTCTGGTTGTTCGGCTCGGTCACGGAACGCCAATTCAACCGCACCAAACGAAGGAACGTTGCCTTGATGTTGCACCGTTTCAGCCGTCGCCTCGTGCAGGAGCAGCACGCTCCATGATTCGAGAGCCTCGAATTCTACCGAAAATTCGTCGGTGCAGGCTTCACCGATGGCTACCGATTCAAAACCAATCGTTGTCGTGATGGTGTCATTGACCAACACGCATTCGGCGGCGGCAACGACGACACGATCTCGGGTGGCTCCGCCTGGATTCACAGCGGCTTGGGGCATAGGTTTGTCATGCTCTAGTAAGAGGAAGGTCAATTGGCCCGAAACGTTGTCAACCAATTGAGCATGGGTGATGGTGGCCTTGTAGCCCGTTTCGGTCTTGACCACCTCAAAGGCAAGCTCTGAAACCAATTGGCGTTGAAGTTCGG
>JALRLQ010000192.1 GCA_023254365.1 Candidatus Poseidonia sp.
CCCAAACACGCCGGACAGAACAAAGTGAATCCCATCGCCACCATCAACTCCATTCAGATGATGATGGACTACCTCGGTCGCAAGAACAAGGATGAGGACTTGGTCGCCATCGGTCGCCTCATCGACGAAAGCGTCGCTGACCACCTCAAGGACGGCAAGATGCTCACCTATGATTTGGGCGGTTCCGCCTCATGTTCGGCGGTGGGTGAGAGCATCGCCTCTCGCTTGGCTCAAAAATTGCAAGAACGTTAGGCAGCCTCGTTGAGGCCGCGAAGCATGGCTTGCAGGCCTGCATCCAATACGGCGTTGTTGTCGTAGGTGGGGTCGTTCGTCATCGGGCCCCCCTCCACCATTTCCAGCATGGTGTTGAGGGCCCTCGAGAGTTCGTCAACGATGGTGATAGTGGCCCCTTGGGCCGAGCGAGATAGTGGATTGAGGTCGATGACGATGACCGTCTTTCCCATGGCGACCAACGCATGGCATCGGTCGCCGTCTTCCAGCGGCACCAAGATCACATCACTGTCAAGAATCCCCTCTTGGTGGCAGGCCGCTCTCGGTCCTTTGAGTCCTGGAATGGTGGCGTTGGGGGCGTCGCCCAGCACCACCACGTCGAGGCCGAGAGCTGCTTTTCGCTCGTTCATGAAGCCCAACAGGGCTTCCATTCGTTCCGGTGTTCGGTAGAAGATGTTGATCTCGACCGGACATCCAAGGGCGCTGGCCAAGCGAAGGACTTCATCGCCCGCCAAGGCGGCCACGTTGCCGTTCACGCTCAAGACCGGGTGCGTCGCCTCGACCAGGCACGCTAAGGCCTGAGCCGCTGCCGTTCGGGCACTGTCCGTGGTTCGCTCACCCAACAAGTAGTCAAACGCTTCACCGCGACCGTGGGCAATCAGTGCGCTTCCAGCTAACATCCCGCGTTTGGCCGCCTCTTCAAGGCGGTGGCGCATCAACAGCGAGGCATAGCGTGGATGACTCGGGTCGGCCGCGATGTCGCCCATGACAACCCCTCAGACACCGCGAATCAACATGGAGAGGTCCAGGGGGCTCACCCCGCGATTGATGGCGCTGGTTGACACCACGTCAAGCCCGCATTCGTGCCATGATTTGAGTTCGTCAAAGACGATGCCACCGCTGGCTTCGAGAACGACATGTTCGCGCACACCTTGTTCGACCATTTGCTCGTTGACCGAACGGCAAGCTTCGGGGCCCATGTTATCGAGCATGATGACCAACCGGTCAACGGCCTCGGTTGTCCGTCGTTGCGACCAAAGCATGGCGGCGATCAGGGCCTCTTTTTCTGTGCGCACTTCCACTTCCAAAAAGGCGCCCGTTTCCGTCATGTCCACGGTTTGGAGGAAGGCCGCTAACCGTTGTTCGTGGCCCTGCATGTCCGTGTGCATCGAAGCCAAATCGTTCTCTTTGACCATCATGGCGTCGTCTTTGGACAGGCGATGCGTCAAGCCGCCGCCCATGTGGACCGCCCACTTGTCCAACATCCCCCAAACGGTTTTGCGCGTGGCGGCGATTTGTTTTGGTGCCAAGGCCGACCAGCGTTTGGTTTCGGTGGCGATGCCCGAGAGTTGGCCAAGCACGTTGAGCACGGTTCGCTCAATGGCGAGCACGCTGTCTCGGTCCCCGGAGAGAACGGCGATTTCATCCCCCGTGTTCACCCGTTTTCCATCCCCTGCCAACCACATCACTCGTACGCTCGGCGCCCAAATTTGGAGCACATAATCCACCACGGCACCGCCAACAATCAAGCCATCTTGCTTGGCCGTGATCAGCGCTTCGACAGGGGGAGAATCGCTTGATAGTGGCATGTCAATACCGTCGTCACCCACCATGGCGCTGACCCAGCGGTCGATGCTGGCCATCAATTTCCGACTCGGGCCGTCCTCCATGGTCCACAATTCGTGGCCACGGTCGTGGGGCAGTGGCGGGGTCTCGGCCATGTGGGATGGAGGTCG
>JALRLQ010000193.1 GCA_023254365.1 Candidatus Poseidonia sp.
TCACCACTGCCATTGTCAAACCCTGGCGCCTTCCTTTTCTGCCCCTTTCCTTCCCACTTTTGGCACTCCGAATTGGGTTGGAACAACTCGGATTGATGCCCAAACCGGAGACGCGAGTGGAATGGGCCCGCGATGTCCCCGGCAAAGGATTGCTTGTGTTCGTTGACGGCTATTCTCCTTCGTACGTGAAAGGTGTGATGCAAGACCTTGTTGACGTGAACAAACTTCGGGACGATTTGGACATCACGGTGGTTTGTACGGGAAAATACCAATCGATCTTCACAAAAACAGACTTCCCGGTTTTTGTTTTGCCTGAAAAAGTGGATTTGGTAGGCGAACGGGTCGACGACTGGGGCGTGTTGTTGGAGGAACAACTTGGGGGCATCGCCTCCTTTTTTCAGCCCGCCATGATTCTCATCGTTGGCCCATACCCACACCGTTCATTGAAGAATCTGGTTCGGGCGAACCCATCGTTGAAATTGATTCATGACCAACGACCCGCTAAAGCATCGAAGAAAAAAATGACAAATCAGTTGTTTACGCATTTATCAGGTGTCTTGCGCCTGCGGTCGGATGACACCATCATTCCGGATTCAGTTGAGGTCCATCGAGTGGATGAGTTGGGGATGACGTCATGGCTTTCCAAAACCATCGCCTCCCTTAACACGGAGCCCATTGAAACTCTTTCGTTCAATGAAGATGCCTCGAAACGATTGATTGAAGTTGTGCATGCGGCGAAGCGTGATACAAAAATCATCACCTCAGAAATTGACCGATTGACCGAGGTCCACGGCATCGAATCGGTCTATTCCCTCCTAATGTTCACCCTCATCAATTTGGAATTAACCGACGATACTCGAAACAAAAAGAATACCCGAGATCTCTTTGTAGGTGGGCTACGTTCTCTTGGAGGGAGGCATTTTGAGTATATGTTGGAACTTGCTGATTGGCGATTGGACCGTTATCAAGATGAGCGGGCGGCAAAAACAGTCATTCAATTTCTTCGAAATGCAGGCCGTGTGGAAGAGGCTGCTGTTTATCTTAAGTACGTACAGGAAGGAGAATGGAAAGCCCGCGAAATCCAAACAGTCACGAGCCGTATGCTCTCCCAATATGGGATTAGCGGTCCATCAAAAAAGGAATTCTCAGAGATGGAAACCTACGAGGTCGAGGCTATCGTTCGGGCTGACCTCAAGGAGGGGGATTGTGCGACGCTCAAATTTGAGTTAACACGTTCAAAAGGCGGCATCAAGCGGAAAGTCAAGGTGCTAATGAATATTTTAAGAGCTACCACAGGCATTCATAATCATCTATTGTATGACCTCTATGTTGAGCATGGGTTGTTTGAGCACGATTCAATGTACTTGGCGAAGCGATTGAACACCGCCTTTCTACAATATGGCGATGCGGCCTCGGCCCTTCTCGCTATCACAAAAGGCCCATCTTCAGAAATGGTTTCTGAGTTGAGGAAAACGGAAACGATTCTTTCGAAAGTGAACGGTTCGTGGCTTTCTTCCATTGGTCCGATATCTTCACCAACCTCTGCTTTACCCCAGTACGATTCTGAGATACTCTATCTTGCTCATATGGCGTTGCCGTTTGAAAGTGCAGGGTATTGCACACGCACCCACGGTTTGCTGACGAACCTACGAGCCTGTAACCCCAACATCAGCGTCCAGACACGTTTGGGGTACCCCTTAGACAAGACAAAACTGGATCATCTTACCGATGATGATGTTCATGAACAGTACGAGATTGACGGTTTGATCTACCGTTACCACCCCGTCCCCGATGAAGGCATTGCAGATGAAGACGAAGTTGCCTACATCGAACGGGCAGCCATTGCATTGATTGAATCAGCAAGAAAAACTCGTCCTGCCCTCATCCAGGCCGCTTCGAACCATATCAACGGAGCAATTGGGCTTAAGGCAGCGCAAGCG
>JALRLQ010000194.1 GCA_023254365.1 Candidatus Poseidonia sp.
ACACCGTCACGATCCCCTCCGAGATCGACTCAATCGCCTCGGTGCGGATCCGCTTCAGCGTTCTCGCCGCCGGCTTCGATCCGCCGACCGAAGCCGCTCCCATGACCGCCGCCGAATCGATCTCATCGGTGACGGTCGCCGTAGCTCGATTCAGCGGCCGTACCACCCCAACGAAAACTGCACGCATCGAAAAAGAACTGCGCGCCGCCATTGAACGAGAAGGCTACCAGTCGGTGGGACCGGCGGTGCTGGCCGTGTACGAAAACCCGTGGACCACGTTGCCATTCCTGCGGCGAAATGAACTTCACCTCCACCTTGACGTCCCTGATACCGCCGCGCCTTGAAAAGGGCTACATACGCGCCCTCCGATGGCAGGCCATGATGGAAGACAAGTTGCTGGAAGAAGCCGTGGCCCATGTAGGTGAAGCCGTCGGTGATTCCGTCGAGAAGGTCATCGGCGGCCGTCCGTGGGCGTTCTCGCTCTGGCGCTTTTCGTTGTACGCCGTTCCGCTCGGCTTCTGTGTCTATCTCCTCAACGGCATCTACGGTTGGTTTTGAACAAACAGCGAATTGAATCCAACCTTCAACCGGAAACCGAATACGTGAGGACGGTGTCATCAATCTCAAGATTCACAGAGATGGTGCAACTCGCAGAACAGAGATCAACGCCGTTCTCGTAAAGGGCGATTTCGTATCCAGCCGACCATGACGTACTTTCGCTGTCCCCGGAATACACATAATAACACGAAGGTCCATCCACATCAGCTCCTTCGCCTTCGATTGAACGCTGACAGCCCTTTGGCGAACCATCAACCATAATCTGGACATTGACATCGTTGAAATCCAAGTTTCCACCTTGCGTCATCAAGACGTTGGCGAGTTTATCCTGCGTTCCCGCTGATGGGGCGAGTGATGGCTGGTCGGCTTCAAAGACCCACAAGAAGAGGTCCCCGCCGTCCCCGCCATCTGACGTACAAGGAGAATCGGTGGCTTCGCCGCTCATCCAATCAAGGTCGTCCTGCGAAACATAGGGGCCAAAGAAGACTTCGACATCTTCAGCGCTCCCTTCCATGATGTTGTTCAAGGCAAGCGGTGCCCGTGAGGAGAAGGCCCCGGTGGCCATGGTGATGGTGGTGGATTGGCCGTCAGCGTCGGTCGCTATAACGTCGATGTAACGCGTGAAAACGATGCCACATCCTTCCTCACTCTGCCATCGCTCACCGATGATGCTTCCGTTCCACGGGAGAACAAGGAAGGGGTCGGAGGGGTCGGCCTCGTTGAGCAAGGTGCCTTCTTGGTACGGCAGGACGATATCGACCATACCATCTCGGTCGTGGTCAACACCCACGCTCACGGCGCTGCCTTCTGGGTCGACGGCCGCCCACGTCAACAGAGCACGGTACATCCACGCATCGGATGATGAGAAGAGTTCCCAATGCCAATCATCATCGGTGTAGAGGCTGGCGGTGACTCGCGGGGGCTGATTCACCTGCTCTTGAATATCAATGACTTCCCACCCCGATGAAGTGCAGGCTTGAAAGTTCGCAACGTCTTCAACATAATACAAACGACCCAACATGGTTGAGTCGCAGGTTGGTAAATCGGTTGACGAGGGGACAAAATACGTTGGCCAATCATCGAGAGATTCGCCGATTTCAACCTCCGTCCCGTCGTCCGTCGTGATGTCTTCAGTACCAATGCATCCAGAAAGGCTTGCCAGCACGAACAAACTTCCAAGAAAAACACTTAATCGTTTCATGAATGTTTCTATGAAATTTGAGTCACTTGAAGTTTTGGACTGGACGAGAGGTTGCGCACCGCTATTCACCTGCGTTTTTCCTGACGGATTGGACGGTGAGGTGCCATGACTTATGGACTGTCCATGGAACCTGATGACGATG
>JALRLQ010000195.1 GCA_023254365.1 Candidatus Poseidonia sp.
GGTCATCTCGAACGCCAACGTGGCGAACCATCGCGACGCGACCGTCTATGTCGGCGTGGCCAAGGTGGCTGGGGGGGCCCTCCGAGGAGGGTTGGACTTGGATGACGATGACGACGGTTGGGATCTTGACGATCCAGCTCCCCTCGTGAAACCTCGAGAGGTCACGTTCATCCTCCAAAACGGGGAACGCCACACTGCCCAACCCAACCCAAACGAGCTTCTGATTCAGACCTACGAGCGGGTTCTGGGACGCCCTCGCGATGGTAGCACCATGGAAATCTACGACAATGACGGCGGGGTGGTCAGCAGCCGAAACGCGCACGACATGGTCGGGCGGTCGTTCCGGGTTGGACTTCGTCAATTTCCTGGTGGTGCCTTCGGTGCCAAACGAGGGAAGGGAAGTTCCCGTCCAATGTCACCCCCCTCCGCTCAGCCTTATCCTGCAAAGGTGCCGAAGGAAATCATCGAGCAAACCACGGCCTTTACTCAACCTCGCGGCCGACTTGAAATGGGTGGCCTGCTCATTGGCCACGTCGACCACGAAGGGAACAACGTGGTCGTATGCGGTTTCTTTCCTCGCCAGGACGAGGCTTCCTCGGGTTACTGTGAATTCAGCGGGTCGTTCAACGCCATTGCGTCTGCAGCATGCGATTTTGCCAACGAACGCGCCGGTGGACCGCACACGCCGCCCCTCCGTATCATCGGTTGGATCCACACCCACCCCGACATCGGAATTTTTCTTTCGGGGATTGATGTGAACACCTTTGGCATCTTGCGTCGTGCATCGTTCCAACAACGAAGCGTGGCCGTGGTGGTCGACCCACTCCGCGAAGAGCACGGTGTCTATGTCAGCGAAAAGAAGGCGACGAACCGAGACGCCGATCAGGCCAAGGCCACGGTCGTGTTGTCGGAAGACCTTGAGGCTCGCTACCACAAGTTCCTCAACCGGATGCGTTCGCTTCAAAACAAAATGGGGAAGGAAGAGCTCCCCTTCATCCTCCCAGGTGTCCTCTATCAGCAACGCAAGGCGATGGGCGATGTCGATGACGTCATGGAAGCCAAACTCCAGGCGCTTGACAAGTTGCACCGACAGTCCGTCAAGTATACGAAAACGATTTCGGATCACGACCATCGCATCAAGGCGATGGAGGTTTCTCAACTTTCTGTTAAGAGTTCACTGGATAAGATCAACACCGTGCTTGCGAAGGAGGTCCAGTCCCTCCAAGTTAAACTCGGTCTTGAGGCCAGGAAGGTGGACTCACTTGAACAGAGCAATGAAATCATTCACAATAAGTTTCTTGCTCAAGAAAAGAAACTGGCCGAACTCGAAGAGAAGCTGCGAGCCCTATTGCCTCGGCTTGTGCCCGTACGAGTGAATTCATCGGATGAACCAACTACCTCGAACGCCCAACATCCCAACATCCAAGAAGAGAGTTCAATCCCCGAAAAAATCTCTGACGAAGTTAACCTACCTTACTTGGAAGCAACCTCGTCTTAACCTGCGTTTTAGGAAATACCAAGCGGTCCTTAGGCAGTTTGAGAGAAAGCTGAAAACGACCTCCCTTTCTCTTCATTGCGTTGATTGGGTGGAATCGCCGCTAATGGGAAGGTGTTTTATTGTCATGTGTTGGAAACGCTTGGGAAAACAGGTCATTCGGGACAATCAAACTTGTGTATCCTAAGACGCTGGTTTGGAAGGTAAATTGCTTAGTTTTTAACTGCTTCATCAACATTTCACATTGTTTGTTCCTTGTTTGATCAGCGGTCACCCAATCATGAAGTTTTTTCAATTTATTTTTGTGAAGTAGATTCCAATCGTCTCCCCCATTCGTTTTGAGTGAGTTGGCGTGCCACTTCCATAGATGCCCAGCGAACTCTTCCAATTCCCTCGCTTGTT
>JALRLQ010000196.1 GCA_023254365.1 Candidatus Poseidonia sp.
AGCCAGCCAAGGCGAGTGCTTGGCCATGCCGCGCATGGCGCCAATTTCCATGCTGTGGTAGTGGTGCTTGAAGGCACCACACACAGCGAAGAGCATGGGGCTGATGATGCCGTGAGCGAACATCATGAAGAGCGCAGCGGCCCAACCAAGCGGTTGCATGGTCGCAATGCCGATGAGGATAACACCCATGTGGGACACGGAGGAATAGGCGACCATCTTCTTGAGGTTCGTTTGGCCCAAACAGACCACCGCACCCCATACGAGGGAGACCATACCGAGCGCCAACAACCAGAACTGGAAGTGTTCTGCAGCGTGCGGGAAGAACGCCAGCGGAAGACGGAACATACCGTAGGCGCCCATCTTCAGCATGACACCTGCCAGCAGCATCGAGCCGCCCGTTGGGGCTTGAACGTGGGCATCGGGCAACCAGGTGTGGAAGGGAACCGATGGCAACTTGACGAGGAACCCGATCATCAACATCACGAAGAGGATCTTCTGGAGGCTTTCACCGAGGAACCACGCACCGCCTGCATTGGCCGCTTGGGCGTGCGCCGTCAGGGTTGGGATGTCGAAGGTTCGACCCGTCCACGTGCCTGCATGGCTCAGGTTTTCAGGTTGCAAGAAGTACACCGTCACCAAACCGAGAAGCATGATGACCGAGGCCGTGAAGGTGTAGATGAAGAACTTCTGAGAGGCGTACTTTCGGTCGTAACCACCCCACTTGAGGATGAGGAAGAACATCGGAATCAGCGTCAGTTCCCAGAACACGTAGAACATGAACAGGTCCAAGGCGACGAAGACGCCGATGAGTGCCCCGCCCATCATCAAAATGAGGGGGAAGTACACGGCAGCGTTCTTCTCGTGCCAGGTAGCCACGATGGTGATGGGCAGGAGGAACGTGGTGAGCCACACCATGGGGAACGACAAGGCGTCCATGCCCACGGTCCAGTTGATGCCCAAGGATTCAATCCACGTGTAACGGAACTCGTAGTTGAAACTGCCAAAGGACAGCGTCGCCCAATCGAGCGTTCCTTCGATGTATTGGTTCCCGAAGAACATCGCCGTGGTGAGAGCGAGCATCACCAACGAAAACACGAGGGTTGCCATGCGGATGGTGGAACCCATGCGTTCCCTGGCTTCGGGAGAACACGCACCGACGTAAACCAGCAACACGATGCTGCTGATCAGCGGAAGCCCGACCAGCGGGAGAGAAATCCAGTCGGTCGTCAAGCGACCACCCCCCAAATCAAGCCGAACAGAACCAAGGTCCCAAGCGCCGCCATGAGGATGTAGTCACGTGCAGAGCCTGTGGTCAAGGCTCGCAGTTTGGTGGAGAGTTGCTGCGAAGTGCGCTCAATCGTCTTGACCGTTCCATCGATGACGGTGGAGTCGGCTTCAGCGGCCTTGAACGAGAAGGCAGCCACGATCTTCAACATGGCCATATCGTAGTAGTGGTCGAAGTACAAACGGTTGCTGAGCGCAGTCGAGAAGCCCGATTGGGCAAAGGAACTGTTGTCCCAATGGTAGCGTCCTTTGATGGCCTCGTTGATGGCCAAAACAGGGCCAAACCAAGGCTTGACGGTCTCGCCTTCATCGAGTTTTCCACCGTACAGGGAGAGGGCCAAACCAGGTCCAATCACGGCGCCGATGAACAACGCCACGTAGGTCAAGATGAAGAAGAAGGCCTTCTCGTTGGCGAACACGTGGTCGAGCTCGTACAGAATACCGCCGAGCAAACCGCCGTGGTCCGACATCAAGCCGTATTCAATGTCCGGCGCCCAGTGGGTAAAGCCCATACCGGCGAACAGAATACCTGCCAGACTGAAGAACGTCAGGATGAACAGGGGGGTCTTGATCCAGGTGTTGGTT
>JALRLQ010000197.1 GCA_023254365.1 Candidatus Poseidonia sp.
GAGAATAGGGGTCTCGTTCTTGATGCCCTTTGCGAACGTGAGCTTTGGCCTGTTCGACCATCTCCAAATCAACGGCGAACATCCCGATATCGGACTCCACCACCACCATGGAAGGGGGGACTTCCGGACTCTCGTTCTTGATTGGCATCCGAAGTCGTGCAACTTCACGTGTTCATAATCAAATCCGTGATTCATGGATTTGAATCCTTCCGGGTGATGCGAGCGTACTCATGGTAAACATGATTGAAGCACACAACAATGACCCGCTGCATCTTCTTATTCACGCTCATGCCTACCTTCAGCGGCCCAGAAAAGACCGAATGAAATTTTCGGAACCGCGGCCCGACCACCGAGAGCCTTGGTACGTTAAGGTCCGACAGTCGGGGTACGGCAAACAGTGCCCTACCTGCGAAACCGTCATGCGGCCACTGAACCCTGACCACCCCGATGCCGGAACGGTTGAGCACATCATCCCCCTCTCCATGGGGGGAAAGAACGACGCCTCCGGCCCCTATCCCAACTGTGTGCCGATGTGCAATGCCTGCAACCAAGCCCGAAACAAGGTGATGAAGGATCACGGACGGACGATGTCCCTCGCGAAATTTCTCGTCCTGCAAGTGTATGGAAAAATGGTTGAGCTGAATCAAACCTTCCTCAAATCGTTCAAGCATTATCTGCATCGTTTCAAGAACAAAACGTTCACACCCAAACGGCCCTCGAAGCTTCAACGTCCGGTGTACTCTGCAGGTCAATCCCAGTCGCATTACGGCCCCAACACCATCCAGACCACGTCTCGCTGCGACCTTCGTCACCGCAATTCGGTGGTGGGTCTTCGAAATTGTTTCGATGTTGTTTGGAAATCGCATGACACGGTTCACTACACCCATCTTCATCCGTGCGTCCACGAGACGTGGTTCCCGTTCAGGGAAGACGGTTCCCGGATTTCAACGCGGTCCAAGAAGAAGGTCAAGAAGTGGATCACGCTCTATCTTTCGGGGCAAATTTCAAACAATCACTTTCTCAACAATTTTCCAAATTGATTTCTAGAAAAGAATAATTTCGCATATTCACCAACCATCCAGATGTATAATTAGCAAGAAAAGAGGTTTCCAAAATGGTTTACATTCCGAGGTGGGAAGTGGCTTATCATTGGCCAACTGACCGTACCGTAACCATCGATGATATCCTAAAAATGCGGAAAGGAAGCGATCCGAGGGCTGGAGATTTATGGTGCCACAAAGCATGTTATCCGCACACAGGTGAACGGCTCTTGTCGAGGGATTGCAGTAACTCTGGCAGATCAAGCCACATTGCTCGCTTTCCAGGAATGGCAAAGACTCCCGCCAGTTGCTCATATTCTTCTTCCGCAGAATCCCGGAGAGAACATATCAATTACGGACAATACCTTCATGACATGCGAACTTACTTCGAAAACCTGACGGGCACCGAGGATGACCCGTTTCACATTGAATCACTTCAGTTCCCCCTAGGTCGGGCAGAGCCAGATGTAAGGATTGTGCACAAATCGGAAGCTTCGCTGGGATGGAACGCAACCAATTTCATTATCATCCACAGCAACAACAAGAGAGAAAGGAAATTCCTTAGAAACGGCGCCTTCCGTATGGAAGACGAATTCAACATCGTCATCCGAATTACCGAGTTTACGCCAGACCAAATTCGTGATTTCAACATGAGTGGAGTTAAACGATTGATGCTCTCTTGGGAGAAGTTACTCGAAACAGTTGCTAAATACAACTCTCCCGAAGCCATAGCGGAACGTGAAAAGGAAGCGGAATTGGAATCCGAGCGTCTTGTTCAAGAACTACGCATTCAAAGGGAGCGGAACAGAACGCCTGAAGAACGAAG
>JALRLQ010000198.1 GCA_023254365.1 Candidatus Poseidonia sp.
GGCACCTGGAGCATGACCCTCACAACCAGCGAGACGGGGACACTTGCTCTCCATGTGTTGGCCTCGCACCCAACCGAGGGAACCTCATCGAACACGACGCTGGTGGAAGTCAACCGTACGGTCCCGCCGACGGACGGGACGGGGAATGAGACGGGCAACGAAACCAACAACGCAACCAATGGAACCGACGGCGGTTCGACCACCACCTCGTCGTTTTTGGCACCTGGAATGCACGAATTCATCATCGTCCAAACCGTTAGCGGTGAGGAGGTGAACCGATCTGTGTTTGTTCACGTACCGAGTTTCTCAAACAATCAATCCAGCCACCCCTTGCTCTTTGGGCTGCACGGGAACGGCGGGCAACCCTCACAATTTGTTGGTGGCTGGCTCGATGATTTCGTTGAAGACCACGGCATGGTGGCCGTGTATCCCGAAGGGGTTGAACGCTCGTGGAACCTCGGAAAGGAAGCATCCCAAGCCGATGAGTTTGAATTCTTCGACGAGGTGTTTTCGCTTCTTTCCACCTATACGAACTTGGACAGCGACCAGCGCTTTGGCGTCGGTATTTCCAACGGCGCTGGCATGCTTCACACGCTGGGAAACCACAACGCTTCATTTGACGGTATCGTGCCCATCGTGACCAGCCTTACGACAGAAAACCAACCGGACCAGAACGGATCTCATCCAGCCATTTTGCAATTGCTCGGTGAGGACGATGGCTTGGTCCCTGTCAACGGTGGCACGGGGGTTGCAGGGCACGAATTCCTCTCGGCCAACGAGAGCCTTCGCACGTGGGCCTTGCACAACCGGTGCTCGGAACCACCTGAGCAAGCCGCACTGGACGACGGTTCCCACCACGCCATCTACACCGATTGCGTTGGTGGAAAAACGGTGGAGGGTTACATCGTGAGTGGTGCGGGCCACAGCATACCAGTCAACTGGAACGGCGGATTGAAACCACTCGTTTGGTCGTTCATTTCTTCCACCATGGCGGCCAACGAGAGTACCAACGAATCGGACAACGGCACCGATGACCCGACAGGGCCAACCCAACCAACCTACGATCCCTCGGATATGGGCCAGTTTTGGCTCGATGTGTTCCGTTGCCAAGAAGGACAAAACATCACCCAGGTCGATGACTTATCCACCACCGCCGTGGAAACGCACGAATGTTCGGTCAGCATCACCATGAACGCCACGCACATCACCATCACCACCAACGGACTTCCCGACCACGACTTTGAGTCCACCCTCGCCTGCACGCAAGCCAACGACTGCACCCGTGCACAAAATTACGAATGGACCATCCCTCGCTCCCCGGTCAACGATACAACGGGAGGGCACGATGCCACCAACTGCCCCGAAGCGAACGGAGATTACGAATGTGCTGCGGCCCTTGGTGAAGTGGCCATTGCCATCAACGGCGTCCCGTTCTACGGTCCTGAAGACGGACCCGGAGGGGATGCGGTCGCCAGTCATCACGGGGTATACGAGGAAGACCGACAGCCGATTGAACTCGGTGTGTGCCATGCGCACAACGGTCAGGGCGGTACCTTCCACTATCACGCTGATGCCAATTGCCTTCACTGGCACCCGGAAGAGGGTGAAGACATGTTCGATTACGACATCAGTACGCCTGCTGCCGTGGCACAGAACACCGCCAACGGATCGCATTCATCGGTCATTGGGGTCGCCATGGACGGCTACCCCATTTACGGCCTGTGGGGGTACGACGACCAGATGAACGTCGTTGAAATGACTAGTTCCTACCGTCTCAAAGAAGGTGAGACCGGGTACAACGGCATTGACGATTACGAACACG
>JALRLQ010000199.1 GCA_023254365.1 Candidatus Poseidonia sp.
AGAAGGCGAGTGCAACAAGAACGCCGTACACGGCGATTTGCAAATTTTGCACCATCTTGTCCGGAGGCAAGAATTTCATTTTTGGGACGAGAGGGCCACCGAGAAGACTCTCAATGAAGGTGGGAATCTCCACGGTTGGAATGGCGTCTTGGGGTATGTCGCTGCCGCTTCCCACTTGACCTGCAGCCTTTTTGCGAGAAGGGGCAGAAGAACGGACCGTCTTTCCGTCGTACAAATGCGAGGTGTCGGCGGATGGTTTGTTGATCGTCATCGTATCACCTCAGAATCCTCGTGCTCCTGCAAGAGCGGTGGAGAGCAGCATATCCGGCTCCCAATCCATGATGTTCACGCCAAGGCCTCGCAACTCGCCAATCAAGACGTCGCGCTCGGTCTTCATGACCTCATACCCGGTGCGGTCAATGCGCTTGGCATCAAACTCGAACTCCAACGAGGACGGCGAAAGCACCGTGACATCGAAGTCTCGTGCCCGGAAGTCTCGTAGGGCGTTTACGATGGTTGGGTCGTCTTCGAGGTTTGACAAGAAGATGATGGGGCTTCCCTTGTTGATGTGAGGCAGAATACGGTTCACCACCACTTGCAAGGGGATGTTCCCTCGTGCCACGGCTCCAGCGAGTTTGGTCAAAATCACGTAGAGTTGTTTCTTGCCCGTGTCACGGTCAACACTGACCACTTCATCACCGTAGACGATGATGCCAACGGAGTCACGACGACCAAGGAAATACTTGGCCAAGGATGCCGCAGCACGGGTGGAGTAGACCAGCGCGTTGCGAGACACCGGGCCCGTTTCGGCGACAGCGCGAGAATCGACGATGATGATCACGTCGGACACGGCGTCACGCTCACGCTCGTTGACCATGAGTTTGCCAGAGCGAGCGTATGCTGACCAGTTGATGGCACGGAAGGAGTCACCTTCGAAGTATTCACGAAGCGAGTAAAACTCTGAACCTGGACCGGGTTGTCGGATGTTCACGGCACCGGTGAAGATTTTGGGGACACGAGATTTCACGAACGTTTCTTTCAAATCCTCCATCTTGGGGAACACAAGGAAATCGTTGTAGACATGCAATTCCTTTTCCTTGTGGAACAACCCGAAGGCGTCTTGGATTCGAACCGTCACGGGCCCGAGGCTGTAGAAGCCTCGAAGCGGGCACTCAACGGTGTATTCAATGAAGGTCTCACGGCGCGGACCAAGTTCCATCAGGATGTAGTTCGCACCTTCTTTGATGCGCATCACTTCTGGAACACGGTCTCGAACTTCCAAAATCTTCGGCAACGACGAGGTGTTTTGCATCCTCAGCGTCACGTTCAGTTCACCGTCTTCAAACATGCGAGCGCTGGAGAGTTTGCGCATGGCAACCACGTTGCCAAGAGCGACGCCCTCTTCACCCGTCCATTCTTCTGCACGTCGACCGCTGGAGGCGACGTCTGCGTGATTCCCAAGGAGTGCAGCCCATGTTAGGAACACGAAGATCACCACAGCGATGGTGACAAGTTGCGTGTTGCGGAGGGTCAAGCCGAGCAAATACATGGCAACAGCGAGGCTGCCAAGCATGGCTGACTTACGACTCCACATGTTTGATTCACCTCGAACTGGGGTTCAACTTCAAACCGTTGGCACTGGAACCTCTCGCAGGATGGTCTGAATGACTTCACCTGCTTCGAGACCCTTGATTTGGTGCTCAGGCTTCAAGATGATACGGTGGGCGATGGCGAGTTCAGCGATGGCCTTGACGTCGTCGGGGGTGACGAAGTCGCGACCACGGAGAGCG
>JALRLQ010000019.1 GCA_023254365.1 Candidatus Poseidonia sp.
AATGCCGATTTCGGTGAGGATGACGAAGTTGAACAGGATGTAGATCAAGGTGGCCAACGAGAACACCATGAGCGAGGTGTTGACGATACGACGTCGTTGCCGTTTGGCATCGTCCAAGGTGCAGATGCCTTGGTTTCTGAAGTAAAGGACGAGACCGACAAGCACCATTCCTGCGCTCGCTGTCATCAGGGCGGGACGAAACCATCCCATGCCGTTTGTTCCCCAATACAAATCGTTGGACAGGGCGGCGGCGGTGGAGACGCTGGCGAGGCCAAAGAGCACCAAAACCACCGAGGGAAAACAGCACATGGACGCAAGGAACGCCGAGCCACCGATGTACCTCCACAACGCTTTCACGTCGTGGGACATGGTTTCCTCGGCCATGACGCAACCTGGTTTGTTGAGGTCTTGAAGATGTGTTCTCATTCGCACCCCTTGAACGAGGGGTTGGTGTTGATGGCATCGTGATGAAGTTTTAACGGCAAAACGGGTACACCATCGGACCACGTTCCCATGTTGGTGAGCATCGATTCATCGGTCATGTACTGAAACGCCCAATCCGCAGTGAAGGTGTCGTTTCGGGCCTGAGCGACCAAGTAGTCGGCTTGGGCGTCAATGCGCCGGTAAAAGCTCCAATCCGACAAGGTGTCGTGGGCAGGGTCGGTTTGGAGGTAGTGGCTTGCAACCAGACGTGGAAAGCCGTATTTGTCCGACTGAACCTCGATCAATTGGTTGCGTTCAGTGGGCAGCGAGGCGAACATTTGCTGATGGAAGGCACCCGGGCACATACCGACGCTCATGTCGTCCTGAGTGACGCCAATTTGCACCAGCATCTCGCTTGGCAAGCCGCTCAAGTTTGGTTGCAGGTCGGTTTGCATGGGCCGGCTTGCAGGCGACTCCAACGCCACCACCATCGCATGCTGGCCCCACCCACGGCGCAACGATTCGTCCAAGGTCAGGAAGGTGTAGGCAGCACCCAAACTGTGACCCCCCAACCACAGGGTGCTGGGGTCGATGGTGACCTCTCCAAGGTGTGCGTCGACATTCGAGGCTCGTTGCGTACCGAACAACATCTCGTCAAGATGTGCCATTCCAGCCCGTAGCGAAAGGTTTCGGTAGGTGTGCTGGAGGAAATTGGAGGTCCCTTGTTCGTCTTGTTCGTCAAGGTCTTCGTGTCCTGGCGGACGGAGGTCTGAGGGGTACTGAATGAAGGCGACCACCATGCCTTTTGCAGCGAGGTGGGTGGTCCACGCTTGGTAGGCGTTGACGTCTGGATACCCAAAGCCGTGGAGAAGAATCGCCAGTGGAAGATGGGTGACGGGTGAATCATCAGGAAGCACCGGAAGGGTCACGTAGACGCTGAAATCGATGTCGTCCTCAAGTCCTCCCTGCACCGCTATCACGGCCTCCGGTAGGGTGTAGGGGGAACTGAACTGAACCGTGTCATAGGGCCCTGGGTTTGAGCCGTAGCCGAGGGAAGGACGGTCGGGTGGTGAGGGCGCAAAGCCGACCACGGCAGGTACGCCAGGCATGACCAGCCATGCTGCGAAAAACACGCCCAAAAGATGGGCCACACGGGGCCAAGCCACCGCATCGGTGTCCAAGGTGCGCCAAGTGGGTGCCCCGGCTCTTGCGAGGAGCAAGCAGGCCAATGTCCACCCAAGCAGGGTGGGCAGAAGCAGGAAGGCGCCTCGAAGGTAGAACACGTCCATGATGAGGTGAAGCGCAATGAGCCCCAGCACCAGGCCGATCGCCACGTTCAGAGCGATGTGCACGCGCTCCTGAACAGCGGGTCGGTGGTTGGTGGAGGCCCGAACACCATAGCACGCTGCGGCCAACATCAGCATCAGGCTCAGGGGCACCGTCGGGTTGGAGCGAAGCATCATGGTCCATTCGAGCGAGCGTACGGCATGGGGCCAAACGGCATCAACAAGGTCTTTGCCAGAAAGCAAGAGAACAATCGTCTCGCTGTAGGCCAACAGGAAGCCAACACCAAGGGCGAAAACACCACCTCTGGTGGATGGATGTTCTTGTTCCCCGGGGGCGTGGTGGTCCTGCATCACATCCACAACGCAAAGTTGGTCGTTTCATTGATGAAGATTCGTTCAGTCCCTCAAGCGTTGACGTTGCGAATTTCGGGGGTTTGGTCTGCGAAAAAGAATTCGAGCATGGCCGCCCACAGCACGAACTGAATACTGGTTTCCAGGTTTTCTTGACCACCGACCACGGCGACCATGTTTTCAAGGGTGTCTTGCGGTGAATGGTAGGCCGAGTAGTCTTCGTCGTATGCGCCGAGATGGAAGATGGTTTGAGCACCCAGGTTGCGGAAGGTGACATGGTCTGAACGACCAAAGGTGTCCTCGTGAACGTCCATCACCAGGTTGCTGTGGTTGTCCCAGTGCTGGTCGCATCCAGCCCCGTAACTGCCATCGATTCGCAAATCCATCGGGGCTTTCAACACGTTTCGGTGGACGTGGTCAAGGATGCTTGTGATGGCCACGTCTTGAACCTCAGGGTCAACATCAGGTCCCGACCATGCGTGATAGGGAAACGGATCGCCGTTTTCCTTGACCGCTGGCCACGAAATGCCCATCATGTCCATGTTGATGTAAAACCGCAATTCCTTGTCTTGGGGAAGACAAGCATCACAATCGTTGTTCGCGAACGCGTTGGAACCACGCAGTCCTTCTTCTTCGGAGGACCAAAGGGCAAGGAAGGTGTCACATTCCACCTCCATCTCGGCGAACACTTGTGCGAACAGCATGATGGCCACCGTACCCGCCGTGTTGTCGTAGGCGCCTTCCCACGTCCCTCCTCCAGGTGGTCCAGCAGGCGGAGCGATGTCCATGTGAGCACCCATGCCCTGGACACAATCGTCGGAGCGACCTTGTTTCCAAGCGACGACATTGAGGGATTCCGGTTGTGTCGGGTTGAGGGTGTCGACCACGCGCATCAAATGAGTGTCGTACCCCAAGCCTTCGAAATGACCCTGGAAGTACGAGGCAGCTCGCTCAAATTGAGGGTTGGGACTCCCCATCCATCGGAAATTGTAGGAGCCGCAATCGTCGGATGGGGTGTCGCAGGTGATGTAATCCATCTTTTCGAACCACGCCTCGCCGCTGACGATGGGCGTCCCGTTCTCAATCGCAGGTGTGTAGGTGGTCTTGGTCCCGTCTTTGGCATAAATGGTCAACTCAACCGATTCCGCGTAGGGCGTGGTGAGCATTTGGAGCAGAATGCGGTCCCCGTCAACCGGCACCGAACTGTCGATGTCCAGTGAACCGTTGACGAAAAACAGCACGTCGTGAGCCGGCGCGCTGATTCGCAACCCCTCGCCGATGAGCAAGAGGTCGTGCCATTCACCTGCACGCACCACCACATCACCGGCGGGGGAGCCATCGATGGTCAGCACATCGTTGAGGTTGATGGACGGTGGTTCCTCTTCCCCGAAACAACCCGAAAGCGGCGCCATCAGCATCACGAAGACGAGCAACAAGGCTCGGACGGTGCCTGCGGAGGGACGGGTCATGCTCTGCCGTTTGAATTGGCCTTCATAGGGCTTGGCCTTGTGCTCAGGCCCAACGGCTCAGTAGGGGACGTCTTTCCAACCGATCTTGTAACCGATGAGGTTGAACGACCGGTGCAATATCGGGGTGATGACAATCACCGCCACCATGGGCAGGCGAAGTTGTTCGGCCGCCAGCACCGACGGGCCAAGGAACAGTTGACCGCACAGGAAGACCATGATGGCAAAGGGCAGGGTGTCCAAGAGCGGAGCCTTGGAGGAGACATCTCCTTCTCGCTTCAGGCCCCTTCGGCGTTTGAAGAACGAGCCCGTGCTGTCACCGAGCAGGCAGGTGAACCCGAGAAAGGTCCCGAGGACGAACGCTGCTCCTGTTTGGCCGCCGATGAAGAACCATGCATCTTCGGCGCCGGTGAGTGGATGCGCAAACACGGTGGCACCGTCATCAAACACGGTGTCCATGCTTCCCAGACTGACCAGGCTTGCTAACAGCACGCACAGCAGACCCGAAGTGAGCGAACCGCCGATCAAACCGTTCCACGTCTTGCCATCACCGAGAATCCGGTTGCCGTCGTTCATGGTGCGTCCTCCATCGATGGGCCACGGTCCGTATCCGGTTTTGGGCAACCATTTCCCCCACATCATGGCGAAGGTGTTGGCCAAGAACCCAGGTAAATACAACCACAGGGTCAACAAACAAAGAAGCAGGAAATCCACGGTCGTCACCGCCCAAAGGAGCAAGGGTTGCTTTCCACCTCAGCCTTTCATGTTTGTTGAGCACGGATGGCAAGGCTGGCGCACTTTGGTCAACCAAGGAGGTGCGGATAGCGGGAGTCGAACCCACGACATAAGGTTGGAAACCTCAGATGATAACCACTTCACCATATCCGCAGTGTGGTATGTACGGCCACCAACTTCCCCTCTTTGAGGGAATCGGTTCTCACCTTTCGCTCACCTTCTCCGGAACTCATCGAACATGGAATTCGACGGTGGACGAGGCATCGTTTGTGGTCGTTGAACCATGCCACGTTGTGGCAATTCCGTGATGCCATGCTGTTCTCGAAGTTCGCTCAACCGACGCTCTCGACGCAGGGTTTCTTTGGAGTTCTTGGCACGTCCTCGCATCATCAGTGCACCCATCAGCACAAACAGGACCAAACCGGCAAGACCGGCTTGCAACATGACGTTGTCCGTCACCATCGTGAGCAGGGAACCCTCGGCTTCGTCAAGAACGGTTACCGGTGCGTTGGAGTCTTTTGCGATGATCGTCACCGTCACGGTATCCATGGGGTAGTTCGCCCCGGGCTCGCGAGCAGACAACAACAGATCGTGGGTCCCCATCACTTTCGCGGTGCCCGAAAACGTGACCGTTTGCGTGGTGCCCGTGTTGGATGTGAAGGTTAGGAAATGGTTCGAGGTCTCACCCGCAATGCTGGTGGTCGCCTCCCAGTCCACGTTGGCGGCGAACGCTGTGCTCATCTGGGTGCTGACCGTGCAGGTGAACGAGAACCATCCACTCGCCGCCAGGTCCACGGTGATCGTGGTCGGGGAACATGTCATCGACGCTTCGGCAGAGTTGCGAGTTGCATCGTTGGGCCAGTGGTCCGGTCGATAGGCGCCGAGCGTGGCGTTATCGCCAAATCCATCGCCGTCTGTATCGGTGTATTGGGTGCGCTGGTCGGGGAACTCGTCCACCGTATCGGCCCATCCATCACCGTCTTGATCGGGGCAGCCCATCACACCACCTTGCGTTGAATCACCGCTTTCCGCCGGACAATCGTCACCGTCGGTTCCCGCCGCCTCATCGCCGTAGCCGTCACCATCGCTGTCAAACCATTGCGAAGCATCGCCGGGCCAGAGGTCATTGAGATCGCTGGCTCCGTCTCCGTCCGTGTCGGTGCAGCCGAAGCCATCCAGCGTCGATGTCCCGGCTTCGGTTGGACAGGCATCGGGTTGCGAACCGTTCGGATTGTCACCGTAGCCGTCGCTATCGCCGTCCGACCACTGGGTCGAATCGCCGAGGAAATCGTCGTTGTCGTCGGATGTTCCGTCGCTGTCTTCGTCCACGCAGCCAAACCTGTCGACCGTCGAACCACCGGCTTGGGTGGGGCATGCATCCGGTTGATGTCCGGATGCGTTGTCACCAAAACCATCGAAGTCCTGGTCGCTGAACTGGGTGGCGTCATCGGGGAATGCATCGGCACCATCGCTTGCGTTCCATCCGCTGTCGTTCCCTGCAGGAGGGCTCGGGTTGGAGACACCGTCACCGTCCGTGTCCACGCAACCGAGGCGGTCTTCGGTGGATGTACCGGCCGTGAGCGGGCATGCATCTTCCACATCGTCAAACCCGTCGCCGTCGGTGTCGTTCCACCGCGTGGGGTCGCTTGGGAATGCATCGGAGGCGTTGGAGTAACCGTCCCCGTCGTCGTCAACACAACCGTAGCGGTCCTCGGTGGATGTTCCCGCTTCACCCGGGCAAGCATCCGGCTGCAAGCCACTGGCGTTGTCGCCGTAGCCGTCGCCGTCTTGGTCCAACCATTGGGTGTCCAAGTTGGGAAGGGCATCGATGGTGTCGTCCCAACCATCACCGTCGGTGTCGGGGCAGCCAAGGCGGTTGCCTTGGGTCGAATTTCCCGCATCGTTCACGCAAGAATCAGGGTTGACACCGCCGGGGTTGTCGCCGTAGCCGTCGCCGTCGGTGTCGGCCCACTGCGTTTGCTCGTCGGGATGACTGTCCTGACTGTTGGCCCATCCGTCCTCGTCGCCGTCCGGACAACCAAACGTCCCGTTTTGCCACGATTCACCGTAGGTGTTGACACAGGCATCCGGTAACGAACCGCTAGGGTTGTCACCGTAGCCATCGCCGTCGGTATCGTTCCATTGGGTTGCATCGGTCATGAAGGCGTCTGCGCCGTTGGCGGTGGTCCACCCGCTGTCAGGGTCGGAGTAGCCGTCCCCGTCTTGGTCGGGACACCCCTTCCGATCGTGCATCGAGGTACCAAACAGGGTGGGGCAATCATCATCCAACCCGTCATCGTAACCGTCACCGTCGTTGTCTCCCCATCGAGTCGGGTCGTTGGGATAGGCGTCGGCACCGTCATCCGTGGTCCACAAGGCGTCCGGGTCGGAATAGCCGTCACCGTCGGTGTCCGGACAGCCTCGTCGGTCGTTGGTTGAATTGCCGTTGACCAACGGGCAAGCATCGCCGTTGGTTCCCGTGGGGTTGTCGCCATAGCCATCCCCGTCCGTGTCAAGCCATTGTGTGGCGTCGTTGGGAGCCACATCCGCTCCGTTGGCGCTGGTCCAATTGGCGTCGCCGTCGGACGAACCATCCCCATCGGTGTCGGTGCAGCCGAAACGGTCACGCGAGGACGTTCCACTGGTTGAGGGACAGGCATCGCCTTGGTAGCCGGTCAGCTCATCGCCGTAACCGTCACCGTCGGTGTCTGCCCACTGGGTGCTTTCGCTGGGGAAGGCGTCGTCAACGTCGGCATATCCATCGCCATCCGTGTCCGTGCAACCCAAGCGTCCAGCCTCGGTCGAGGTCCCAAACTGCGTGGGACAAGCATCCGGATTGTTGCCGCTGGCGTTGTCGCCGTAGCCGTCGCTGTCACCGTCCGACCACTGGGTCGCATCGGCGACAAAGGCATCAGCGCCGTTGGCGGTGGTCCACAACACGTCAGGGTCGGAGTACCCGTCGCCGTCCGTGTCTGCACATCCGTAACGGTCCTGTGTTGATGTGCCGCTGCTGGTTGGACACCCGTCACCGGTGGTGGCAGGGGGAGGGTTATCGCCGTAGCCGTCACCGTCGCTGTCCACCCACTGCGTGTCATCGGTGGGAAACGCGTCGGCTCCGTTGGCCGTGGTCCATCCGCTGTCGGGGTCGGAGTACCCGTCGCCGTCTTGGTCGGCGCACCCGTTGCGATCTTCATCCGAGGGCCCCGAGACGGAGGCACAGGCGTCTGCACCGTTGGCGGTGGTCCATCCGCTGTCCGGGTTGGAGAACCCGTCGCCGTCGCTGTCGGTGCAGCCGTAACGGTCACCTGTTGAGTTTCCAGCAAGGTTGATGCATGCATCTGGTTCGGTACCCGCACTGTTGTCGCCGTAACCGTCGAAATCCGTATCGGCCCACTGGGTAGGCTCCGAGGGGAAGGCGTCGGCGCCGTTGTTCACGGTCCAACTCCCGTCTGGATTGGAGTACCCGTCGTTGTCGGTGTCTGGACACCCGGTGCGGTCGATGGTGGAGGTCCCGGCTGTTTGGTTGCAGTCGTCATCCTCGTCCTCGTAACCGTCGCCGTCGGTGTCTTGCGTGAGGTTGGTGAGCGAGTAGTCGCCGGTCATGGCGAGGGCAAAGAATTGCGGTCCGGTTGGCACGTTCGAGCCCAAGACGTGAACTTCCCACGTCCCTTGAGCGGGGGAGGACAACGTCATGCCTCGAAGATTGTCGAGGTTGTTGCTCAGGTTCGTCCAGGTGCCCGAGGGGTCCTTGACGGCCAAATCCAGGTCGTTGACGAGATTCGTGCTCGCTGATGGGGTTGAGGCGGGGTCCGTCCACGACAACGCCAGGTTGATGTCAGCAGCGTTTGCAGGGACGTTGAACGACCAACCACGCTCAGCGTTGGTGATGACCGATTCGCCTTGCAACCACGAGGTGTTGATGGCTTGCGTCATGTTCACCAAACCCCATCCTTCGTGGTTGTTGGGCGCGGCTTCGCCAGCCCCGTTGGTGCTCGAGGAGTATTGGCCCTCCATGTCGTGGGCGCTGGCAATGAAGATGGCTTTGATGAGCGCCGAGGTTGGGGCGGTTTCGCCCTCGTTGTCCATGAGATGTTGGAGCAACAAGGCCGTGGCCCCTGCCGTGAGCGGTGTGGCCATGCTCGTACCGCCCAAGTAGGTGTAGGAGGCGTTGTGGGCCATCCAACCCGTGTCCGATGTGCTTCGGGATTTGGTGGAGAGAATGAAGGTGCCCGGTGCGCTGATGTCAGGCTTGAGTCGACCGTCATCGGTCGGGCCGCGGGAGGAAAAAGCCGCCATCCCTTCGGGGTTGTCGGCGTATCGGTCGCTGGAAATGGGTGAGCCATAATTCGAACCCCATACGTAGGAAATGTTGGCTCGGTCGTTTTCACTCGCACCCACGGTCAGGACGTTTTTCGCCGTTGCTGGGGAGCCAAGGGAATCCAAATCGATCTCACCGTCACTGTTCGCATCCTCGCCTTCGTTGGCGGCGGCAAACAAAATCACGAGTTCGTCGTGCGTTCGGGCACTGGCGTCGGCTTGGGCTGAGGAGGTGGTGTACTGGCCGTCGACGGGTGCGCCCCACGAGTTGGTGTGCACGCGACTCCCGTTTTCCCAAGCGAGCGCAAACATGTCATCGAGGTCGTCGGGAATACCGATGAGCGACTCAGAGCCGTCGTTCATGGTGGTGCCGATGGAATGGAACAGGAGGTGGGCTTCCGGCGCCGCACCGATGATGTCGCCGTTGCTGTGCGTACCGTCGCCCAACACCGAGCCTGCCACGTGGGTGCCGTGTCCGTCATGGTCTTCGGCATCATCACCGCATGGGCTCAGGCTGTAGTAGGCGCATTCCGCAGCCGAGGGCGGGAACGAGAGAATTCCCGTGATGTGGTCTCGGAAATCGGGGTGCATGTTCGAGTTGTTGACCCCGTTGTCCAACCCTGAATCGGCCACCGTGACGATGATTCCAGTGCCGTCAAGCCCCGACCAACCCGAGTTGATGGCGGCCATGTTCGAGCCACTCCAAACATCGGTGACGTTCATGACCTGAATGCCCTTGGAGTTGAGGATTTCAAAGAACGGCTTGGGCTCAATCCATTCGACTTGCTCTTGGCGAGCCAACCACCCGACGCTATCGATGTTCACTTCCAGCGTGGCGAACCGTCCGCTGTGGGAATGGACATCAACATCGTCCCGGTGGTTGATGCCCTCGGGCAATGCGTCACCGGCCAGCATGATGTTGACGAAAGCGAAGTTCTCGTTAACGAAGGGGTTGGGTGCCGCCATCTCAAGGCCCATCATGCCACGAACGAGGTCCATTTGCACCTTGTCCACCGCGTCCATGCGGGCCATGCCTTGCACGTTGAGTGCGGCCAAGTGAGCCGGTGTTACGCCAGCCACATCGCAGTGGAATCCGGTCGGGGGCAGGAACGAGAAACAATCGATGCCGGCGTTCGCCAATCGACCGTGCCAGTCGCTTGGCACTGGGTAGGTGTGGCTGAGGATGTGAAATCCGTCGACGACGGCCTCACCTGTTCGGTCCTCCCATTCGACCGGTGCCACCAACGTGACGTCGCGGTAGATAAGCCGGGAAACGTCGCTTCCTGAATCGGTCGGAAGCCATCCGTATTCGGCCGTGGCGGTGGGTGTAATGCCCAGTTGCGCCAGCGCTTCCAAATCGGCGTTTGTTTCCGGGGCGGGGTTCTCTTCAGCGGCCGAAACAAAGGCCAACGGAGAGAGGACCTGAAGGACCATCAAGACACAAAAGACAAGAGAGGCTCGACGGCGTACGCTCAGCATACCTCAAGGGTAGACTGGGACCCTCATGAAAGATTTGGAGGAACCACTTTGCTATCGCAGACATGACCGAGGGTTCAAGAGTCACAGGCTGAGCGCACTCTATCATGACGAGGGCCCATGCCGCCGGCGGGAAGAAAGACATGATGGCTCCCGAAGACATCAACGCCGGCGCAGAGGTTCTGGGCAAGCAGATTTGGCGTATCGTCCCTTACGCCAAGAAGTATCCAAAACGGGTGTTGACGGGTATTTTTGCCAATGCCGCTGCGCGATTTTTTGACCTCATGCCGTTCGTGGCCATCGGTTTGGCCGTGGATTACTTCACCACCGACGTGCTTTCCGGCCCTCAAATCGTTCAGGACATCGTCACCGGGATTCACAGCAACCCCGCATACGGCTACGGGATTTTGATCTTCCTCTGCTTCCTCTGTTTGGCGATTTTCCAGGGCATTTCTGAATACGCATGGCAAACGCTGGGATACAACATTCAACACGACCTCAGGATGGACGCCACCCGGTCACTCATCGCCATGGAGGCGTCCTATTACGACCAACGTCAAACAGGCCAAATCATGTCCGTTCTCTCTAGCGACGTCAATCAACTCGAAGACGTCGTGTCCGATTCGTCCACCTCCATTATCCGAATCGTCATCACGTTTGCCACGGCCTTCATCATCCTCGTGTTGATGTCGTGGAAATTGGCGGCCGTGCTGTTCGGCCCCATCCTGTTCATTGTGCCTGCAGTCTACTGGTTCTCCACACGTGTCCAGCGCAAATATCGCAAACAGCGCGAGTCAACCGGCGATATCCACGCCGTGCTTGAGAACCTCATCTCGGGTATCGCAGTCGTTCAAGCCTACAACGCCGAAGACTGGGAGGCCAACCGGGTGGCTGCCGAATCGGGCTCCTACCGCGACCAGGCCATGGGTGCGAGCAAAGACCGTAATCGATTCATCCCCATGATCTACGCCGTCGCTGGCGTGGCCTTCGGTCTCCTCGTGACCGCCGGTGGCTACCTTGCAAGCACGGGTGAAATCACCACCGGTCAGTTGGTGACCTTTCTGCTCATCAGCACCCGAATGACGATGCCGATGTTCATCTTCGGCATCCTCGTCAACCAACTCCAGCGCGGTGAAGCCGCCGCCAGGCGCGTGTTTGCAGCGGTTGATTTGGAACCGACCATCGTCGATGAAGAGGGTGCTGTCCCGCTTGAAGGCGGTATCAAAACCATCGAATTCAACGATGTTTACTTCACCTATCCCGGAACCACCATCAAGGTGCTCAACGGCATTTCGTTCAACGTGAACGAGGGGGATTTCCTCGGTATCATGGGCCACACAGGGGCCGGCAAGACCACCATTCTGAAACTCATCATGCGTTACTACACCCCGGACAGCGGTGAAGTGCTGGTCAACGGTCAGCCCATCACCGCCTACACGCTTCATTCGCTTCGAGAAGCCATCGGCTTTGTCAGCCAAGACCCGTTCCTGTTCTACGGTTCGGTGCGCGACAACGTCGTCTACAACCAAACAGCCACTGAAGAGGACCTTGTCTCCGCTCTCAAGATGGCCGGTGCGTGGGAATTTGTTCAGGACCTCGAGGAAGGACTTGACACGCTGGTGGGTGACCGTGGCGCCATGCTCAGCGGTGGCCAGCGCGCCCGCGTCTCGCTGGCACGGGCCCTGCTCAAAGCGCCCAGCCTGCTGATTCTCGACGAAGCCAGCAGTGCGTTGGACGCTGAGACGGAGCGCCGTATCCAAGAAAACCTGCTCTCGTCGGGCAAAGAGCGTGCCACCATCGCTGTGGCCCACCGTCTAAGCACGATTCGCAACGCCAACGAAATCCTCTCGATGGTCGACGGTGCCATTGTTGAGCGCGGCGTTCACGACGACCTCGTGGCCTCCGGCGGCGTCTACGCCAGTCAATGGACCATCCAGACCGGCGACATGGCGGGCCTGTGATCACGACGTGTGGGGTCTTCGCATCAACACCATGTTGACCACGGCAACTACGACGACGATGGCCGATAACCAAACGGGCATCAGCGGTACCTGGTCGTAGGGCAGGTGGAACATATCCAACAGCGATTCACCTCGTGTGAAGGTTCCGCCAATGGAGGCCGTGGTCAAAATCAGCCCCACCGACGCCATGCCGCCAAGGGCTTGCATCGCCCGATTCCAGGGGTTATCCCACACCTCGCGACCGTGAGAGCGCCGAGCCATCAAGACCCCGAACGCAAGCCCGAAGGCCGCCGAAGAAAGCAGCATTTTGTTGATGAGGAGCGGATGGTCCACGCCTTCGCCAGGGCTCGCTTGGATGCCGGTGAAAATGGCCATCGGCATGGCCAGCAGGCCAAAGGCGAGGGCGAAATGAGCGACATGGTCCGCCAGCGAAAGGTAGCGATTCAGTCCGAAGAACCCGTGACTGGCAAGTCCCGCCAGCAAAAAGGCGGCGCCGGCCATGGCGAAGGAGCCCACCGTGAGTTCCGTGCTCACCACGTGAAGCGTTCCTGCGGAAACCATCACGCTTCACCTCCTTCAGCAAATTCATCGGGTGTTTCTTTGGTAGAGGCCTCAATGGCTGTTCCTCGTCCTTGTTGGAGCGTCAAAAACGCAGCCATGAACGCCAACAACATGGCCATTGATTGAATGTAGGCGGCCGTTTCGTCGACGGTCCATGCCGGGTCGTCGCTTCGAAGTTGGAACCACGGCGACGTTTGTTCTGGCCCTTCTCCTTCCAAATGAACACGCCACTCAACCACGGTGGGTTGGAGGCTGGCTGGGAGTTCAAACGACCAAACGCCGGCTCCGTCAGCGGTGGGCAGCACCTCGTTGATTTCGCCACCGGCCACGCGCCATTCAACCGTCACGTCGTCGACAAATTCGGTTTCGAGCACGACCGTCGTGGACTCACCCACCGAGCGCTGGGTGGGCGGCATGAAGCTCGATGCCAAGCGGGGCAAATCTTCGGGCACCACGCGAACATCAATCAGCGCAGGCGCTATCGATGCCCCGAAGAACGGCGCATCGCTGCCGTCTTCTGTACCGTGATGGATGGCACCGTAGAGCGGATATTCGCCCACCGAAGGGGCGCGTAGCGTCCATGTCACGGTTCGCTCGGTCGTCCCTGCAGGTATCGTCACCTCAACGTAATTTTCAGTTCCTCCTTCACTGTTGGAGACCACGGTCCAGCCGTCGTCAGCGGGTGTGTCGCCGGCACCGGAAAGGTCGGAGAGCAAGAAGACGCCCAACATCCCGGTTTGACTCGTTTCAATGTTGGTGATGGCAATCGAAACGCTGGTGAGCAGGCCTTCGTAGCCAACGGCCGGTGCGGAAACAACCACCGTGGCCGGAGAGGATTTGTTCATGTCCGCATCACCGTGGCAAGCACCACCGCACTGGGCATCGAACGTCCCTTCGCCCACGCCATTGGGGTTGGCGGAGCCCAAGGAAGGGACCATCAGCAAGGAGAACACGACCAGCATGGCGACAGCACGCTTCATTCGTCATCACCTCCAATCCGACCAACCAACACCGGTAGGAGGCCCAAGACCGTCACGAGTAGCCCACCAAGCAGGTAGCCAAACCCTTCCGATGGAGAGGGCACATCGACAGGTCCTGCTTCAACACTGACCGAAACAGAAGCGGCACCGTGAAGGTACACACGCTCCTCCGTGAACGGTTGAACGGTGTAGTCGTTCGCACCGCTGATCACGGGAAGGTCGCTGAACGAGGTAGAGTTGGTGCTACCAACCACGTTTCCGTTTCGCAGGATGTTGAAGGACACGGCATCGCCCGACCAGGTCCACGACAGTTCAACGAGGGCTGAATCGTCGGCTTGGGCGGACAAGCCTCCAACGCTGGGTCCGGTGGTGGTCTCCAGTTCAACGCTGGTGGTGGACGCAGCACCGTTGGTGTCGGTGACGGTCAAGGTGACCGTGGTGCTTTGTTCCAACACCAAGGAGACGGTCGAACCGAAGGCCGTTTGTCCGTTCCATGACCACGCATACGTGCTGATGCCACCATCGGCATCGGTTGAACCGGTGGCGGACAGCACCGTGGTTTCTCCGGACCAGATGTTGCTCGATACCACATCGATAACGGCAACGGGTGGGAGGTTGGGGACCGTGAACGAGGCTTGGACCTCTTCGCTGTTTCGTTCGCCGTCGCTGGCCTGTGCGTGCAAGGCCCAAACTTGACCTGGGGCCAATTTTGCCGCAGGTACGGCGGTTGCATTGGTGAGACTTGCATCTCGGAAGCCGTTTTTGTACCAGTTCAGCGTGACCGAGGTGGCGTCCCCATCCACGTCTGCGACGGTGAGAACGGGTGTCAAATCGCTCAAGGAGGATGCCGAAGCGGGCCATGCAACATCAACGGATGGAGCCGCATTGCCAATGGTGACGGCTTCGGAGGCGACAAGAACCTCATCTTCTCCATCGCTCACCAACATCACGGCATGCCAAACATCCCCTTTGGTCAGGAACGCCGCCTCGAGGGTGGTTTGGTTGACGTTGTGTTCCGTCGCCTCGCCGTTGAGGTGCCAGAGGACCAACGGGATGCTGACGGTGTCGCCGTCTGAATCGCTGGTGTTGACCACGAGCGTGAGGTCGTCAAGAGCACTCAAGGAGGGAGAGGACAGCAACACATCGTGAACCGTTGGTGCGGCGTTTTCAACCGTGACCGGTGCGCTTTCTTCCCATGCCGACCAGACTTCTCCATCGTTGGCTCGAACCTTGACCGTCCACACGTCGCCTTTGGTGGTCATGGAGGCAGGAAGTGGATTGAGGTCGTCGGCTGCTTCAACGTGGACGCCGTTGTTGAGCCATTGCAGTTCGTGAACCTCAATGCTATCACCGTCGGCGTCGCTCACCGTCCATGAAGCCAGCAGGTCATGTACCGTGGTCGGTCCTTCGCTTGGCGTCATCCCGAGGTCGATGATTTCGGGGGCAGTGTTTGTTGAATCGATAATGATCGCCGCTGAAGTCGCCCACGCAGACATGTCGGCGCCGTCGGAGACCCGCACTTGGACGTCCCACACATCGCCCGGTCGGGTGGCGTGAGCAGGAAGCGTGGTGGTGTTCTCAAGCCCCGAAAACGGGGAACCATCCAGTCGCCATCGCGATTCTGTAGCGTCGATGGCGTCGCCATCCGGGTCCGTGGTGTTGTAACTGAACGTCACATCCTCGGTGAGGGCTGGGGCTTCGTTGCTGACCTGAAGGTCATCGACCTGCGGTGCACTGTTGAGGATGGTGACGGTGCTCGAGGCAACGGGCGTTCCAGCATCGACACCGTCCGAAGGCGTCACCACCACGTGCCATACCTGACCCTTTGCCGTAGCGGAAGAGGGTAGCAGGGCTGTGGTGTGTGTGGGTTGATGGACGCTGTTGAGATGCCACGCAAAGGTCGTGCCCGATTCCGCGTCCCCATCGTTGTCGTCGTAGGTGTAGGTGACCGAGAGGTCGTCAACGGTCGTCGGTAGCGAGGGGGAAAGTGCAAGGTTGCTGATGGAAGGGGGGTCGTTGGTTGATACCTGTTCGTTGATGGAGGTGGCGAACGTATCGTACACATCGGCTGAATTCTTCTGTCCGTTACCGTTCCCAGCCACCACGGCGAGATTCACGTTGACCGTGCCAGAACCGGTGCTTGGCGCCGTCCAATCGAAGGTCCATGAAGCGGTGGTTGCGGATAATTTGTGCGTGGCTTGAAGGCCGTTTGATGCGATTTGGGCGTTGGCGTCGGGGTTTGACAGCGTTCCTTTTGTGACTTTGATGTTGAAACCGCCGTTGGCAGGATTCCCCCCCATGCCCACCGTCAGGGTGTAGGTTGTGTCAGCCACGTACGCAGCGGGCAAGCCCGTCAAACTGGGGTTCACCGTGTTGGATGACCCGTGGCACGAACACCCCGAGGAAGCGTTGTACCGCCCGTCCTTGCTTGCATCCGCCTCTGGCGTGAACACCACGGCCAGAAGCAACAACAAAACGACCCAAGCGGCGAATTTTCTCATGGTCTCCCATCACCGGTTCCGTTTTTCATAGTTGGCTTTCTACCGAGCGCCCTCTTGCTGGTCTCCAGCCTCCTTGCCCACCAACCGGTCGCCGTAGGTGATGATCATCGAGAGCAACAAAAACAGCGGAATCCCGCCAATGAGGGCCCACACCCCGATACTGAGGCCGCTAAAGCGAACCTCGTCGAGAATTTCCCCGATGAAAATAATCAACACGACCATGACGATTCTTCCGAGAACCAGCAGGGGGCGAAGCGAGGTCCATATGGCGCCAGCATCGTCCACCTCATCGGGCCTGTCCAACGCTTCGAGGCGCTCGGCGAGCGTTGGAGGCATGACCGAAACCTCCTGCATGCCATCAAGAAGGTTCGCCTCAAGGCGATGGTGAGTTGCCCTGTTTTTCAACGGGTCAAGCCGTCCGGATACGGTCGTCGATTTGAGCACCCTCGCCGGCGCGTCCACCTGTGCGTCGGATTTCTCGCCAGGCTTTGATGACGCCCTGCCCGTAAGCCCACTGGGCGAGGAACACGAAGAGCGGGGCCAGGAAAACGGTACCAATCGAGCGATGCGGTGAGGTTCCAATCGCTGCACCCAACCACGACAGTGCAACATAGAAACTCACCATGCCGAGAGGGATGTGAAAGGCGACACGGGCGAGGTCCCAGTCGCCGGAAAGCGTGAACCACAAATCGGCCTCAGCGCCGCCGGAAAGACCGCCGTACAGCATGGCAGCAAGGGCGAGCACCACAAGGGGTGGGAAGAAGCCGATGGCCGTGTGCGACCACGTGGCGATTTCAGGCCAGCGTTTGTTGGCCACCATTCGGGTGTAGCCGTAATTTCGCATCTGCTTCATGTAGGGCTTGAACGGACGACGGCGTCGGTGCGGCATGACGTTGGATGGGTCGATGAAGAGCTTGTGGCCTGCTCGTTGAATTTTGGCGTCAAGCACCACGTCCTCCGCCCCAATGCACCCTTTTTCAAAGAAACCGACTTCTCGCAAATTGGCCATGCGGTGGGCGCAATTCACGCCGGGGTTGTGGGTGATGGGAACCAACTCGCCTTTGGGCTGAGCACCGTATCGGGTACCAGCGGTCATGAATTTCGTACAAAAGGCCACATCAGCGCATTTGGCACCAAACGGGTCGTCGTCGGGAGCAAAATTTGGCCCTCCGACAGCACCCACCTCGGGGTTGTCAAACCAGCGCACCAACTTTTCCACCCAGTCCAGCGGCGGGACGGTGTCGTCGTCGGTGAACAGAACAAGGTCGTGGTCCATCTGCTTGAGGGCATAGTTGCAAGCATCGGCCCGGTTGCGCGAAGGGTCTTCTATCCACGTTGCGCCGTGCTTTTCGCACACGTCCTTGGTGTGGTCCTTCGACTTTGAGTCGGAGATCACGATTTCGAAATGCGGGTAGGATTGCTGTCCCAACCGCCCGAGCACGATGTCCAACTCATCGGCGTTGTTGATGGTTGGAATCAGGACGGCCGTCTTGTACGGCGTACCGTCTTCTTTGAGCAGCACGGGCACCGGTTGCTTGCTCTCGCCCATGGGCATCCCGACACGCCCGCCTCATAAGAAATCAAGGGACAGAATTTCACTCAGCGGGGACGCCGTTGGTGGTGTCGATGGTCTTGCCTTCACGGGTGTCCGTGATGGTCACATCGATGCTGCAGGCGCTGTCACAAAGGTCAGCACCGTTCTCCACAACGGTCACACCGTCACCGACGGACCAGAACTGGTCTTCGGTGTTGCCGAACTCAACAAGAGCGCAGACAGCAGTGCCGCCAACGCCAGGGTTGTCGCAGGTCACAGGTGCGGCACCGTCAATAGCGAGCTTGACTGAGACGGATGCCCAGTTGATGTCGCTACCTTGGTCCATGGTCAGCATGATCAGGTTGTCATCCGTGCCGGACGTTGGGGAGTTCTGAGCATCCTTTCCGCTGAACGCGTACAAACCGGTCCAGTAATATTGAGACCAAGGCCCTTCAGGCGTAACAGAGTAGATGTCGATTACCACAACACCAAGACCTCCCAAGGGGTCTGCAGCGATGAAGGCGGCTGAAATCAGTTTCATCTCGGTGGAAGGTATGGAGTGCCAGTCTGACAGAGGAATGTAAATGGTTGTGAATCCTGAATTACCGTTTACGGGGATGTCTACTGCTCCGTCCAGATCCATATCCCAGCCCATGTACATCATGCCGCCTTCGGGGTCCAGCGCACTGTGGTAAAGGGTGACATTCATGCCGACCAGCGTGCCGTTGTAATAGCTCGAGGTGACTTCCGTATTGGTGGTCGAGCCATTAGAAGAGTTGGTTGTCGTTGTCACGGTGGTGTTGTCCCACGCCCAAGAGATGTTGGCTGTTGAGGTGCCCATTTGTTCGGCATGGACCACAGGTAAATAATTACCATTAACAACCGTGGTGGTGCTCGCTTGTGCAGAGGGCATTAGGCCTCCAGAACCATCGTCTGAAGGTGGGTCGCTCACGCATCCAGCCAGCAACATGGAGGCCGTAAGCAATATAGCAACAAAGGTTCGCATACTTTGCGTCATGTACAACAATTCATGAGCGACGAGGTATAGTCCTTGCGCTATGCGCGGAGAATAAAAAGAAATTAGATAACCGCGCACGAACGCTTCCTTTCATGCCTGCGTTTGTGCTAAGTTCATAAGCCGTCGCGAGGGGCTTTCGGACAGAGAGGGATGAACTCATGTTGAACGTCACAGCCCGACAGGACTTGATGAGCAAAATAATCGACACGCTCGGCGTGGTGGTTGAAGACGCGAAATTCGAATTCAAGGAAGACCGTTTGCAAGCCACGGTGGTGGATGCGTCGCACGTTGCCATGATCGAGTTGCGCGTCGACGCCGCTGCGTTTGAAACCTGGGAAGTCGAAGAGAGCCAACTGGCGGTTGAGCTCAAGAAAATCAAGGAACTGATCAGCCTCGGCAGTGCCGACGACCACATCGAAATGGCGTTCACCCAAGACGTGCTCACCCTCAACCTCGGGAAGATCGACTTGAACATCCGACCGTTGGACCCCAGCACCATCAATTCGCCAAACCTACCGAACATTGAGATTCCTTCCACCATTGAAATCAACGGTTCGGCATTGGCCCAAGCGCTACGAGCATCTCGCCTTGGTGGTGATTTGGTCAACTTCAGCATCGATGCCAACACCTTCACCGTTCACGTCCAAGGCCAACCCGATTCGGTCAACGTCTCGTTCTCCAAGGACGACCTGGAATCCTTGAACTGTTCAAAACCAGCACGGAGCCAATACTCACTCACCTATCTGGTGCCGTTGTCCAAGGTGTTTGGTTCTCTGGGTACGGTGAAACTTGGCTTTGGCGAGAGCTTCCCTCTACGCCTTGAGTTCTCGTTCAACGACGGTGCCGCAGAAGTCGTGTACTTCCTCGCTCCACGTGTGGAAAGCGACTACTGAGCTCAGTATTCTCGCCAACCGTGGTTGCATTCTTTGCAGGTCAACATCCGAGTTTCCGGCTCGTCAGAGGACCGTGTTTGTTCGAGATACGAAAACACCTCAACACAATCGCACTTGGGGCACATGTAGGTGTTTTTGGTCAAGACGCCCTGCATTTTGTCCGAGTCTTTGATGACCTCGTATGCACGTGACTCAACCTTGGTGCTTGACGTTGCCTTGGAAAGATCGACTTCCTTTCCACCGATTTTCGTCTTCAAGTTGGCAGGCCCATTATAGCCGCACTTGTAATTGGTGCATGTGATATCACCCGAAGGAGAAGGGAACGACAGGGTTCCGCATTTTGGGCAAAACATGGGTGATGCCCCGGCATTCGAGTATATTAGTTCATCTGCTTTATACATCCAGTGGTGACCTCCATCGTTCGAAGGCAGATTCTTCCAAGGCGAGAGGGTAAGGGTCAAAATCACCGGCACACACCGCGGTGGTATGTGGCTTTGGTACGACTGGCGGGCAGCAGCCGTCGCCGACGACCTAGGGCACCTCGTGGATGTTCTGGAATGGAACGGTCACATGACCGAACACGCCGTCGTTGCTCGGCTGCGAACCGTTGCCCAGGGTCACCTGATTCAGGAAGCCCTCGACCTCAAGGCACGTTTCCCAGAAGCCACCGTTTGTGTTCATGGCGACCCGTCGTTGCCACAAGCCCCATGGCCCCTTCCCGATGCTGGACAGCAGGCGATGGCCGACCGTGCCGCCGTTCGCTTGGCCGTGGAGGGGGTGCAGGCTGCCGCCTCGGACCCTGACCGCCGCCTTGAGCATCTCGTTCGAGGCAGTGAAGAGTTGCGTGCTCACCACTTGACGATGGAGTCTAGGCTCATCGAATGGGTGGGCTTGTTCTTTCCCATGACCGTCGTAACGGACCGCTCGGCCTACGTTCTCGCCGCTGCTGAGAGTGCCACGCCAGGTGATTTTGCCCGTACCATGGACGTTGACGTTCCACCCACCCTCCCTTCGGAGATGGAGTGGCGTTCCATTCACGAATGGGCCGTGAACACGGCCCAATCACAAAGCCGGCTTGACCGCATGGAGCATGCCCTTCGTGAACTGGCAGGCGAGCATTTGCCTTCGGTCTCCGCCCTCGTCGGACCGTTGTTGGCTGCGAGGTTGTGCGTTGAAGCCCACGGCCGGGGCAGGTTGGCTCGATTGCCTTCGGGAACCGTCCAAATTCTCGGGGCCGAGAAAGCCTTCTTTCACCATTTGAAAACGGGGGCTCCTTCGCCCAAACACGGTCACATTTTCATGCATCCTTGGATCAGTCGCTCGCCCCGTTGGGTTCGAGGAAAAATCGCCCGCATGCTGGCTGGGAAAATCAGCATCGCTGCCAAAATCGATGCCTTTGAAGGCGAGCCGTGGGGTGAAGCTGAGGTGGCAAAGGTCGAACAGCGCGTTGAGGCCTTGAGGGAGGCGAACAAAGCCCCTCCGTCACGCAAGTGAGGTGGCCACGTGGGCGGTGGAGCAAAACGGCGACAACGCGGCCCTCAGCACCTCTCCTCGACGGTTCGGCTCGACCGCAGAACCTTGTGGACGCTCAACGCCGTCCCCGGAAAACATGTTTACGGTGAGTCGCTTCGTAATTTCTCGGGTCACGAGCACCGACGATGGGACCCAACCCGGTCCAAACTTGCAGCCGGTATGCTCCGAACCCGAGGTGACCCAGCCCGCTTGCTTCCCGAGCCAGGAACAACGGTTCTCTACCTCGGTGCAGGGCACGGCACCTCCGTGAGCCATCTTTACGACCACATGTGCGGCGAAGCCAACCGCTTTGGCGGTCGATTGGTGTGCGTTGACCTCGCTCCTCGGTGCCTACGCGAACTGACGTTCATGGCCACGGACCGACCAGGCCTTGTGCCCGTGTTGGGTGATGCTCGTCAGCACGCTGCGTGGGGGGTGTTGTTGCCCACCAAGGTGCCGTGGTTGTTCCAAGACGTGGCCCAGGCCGGTCAGGTTGACATCTTCATGGCGGCCTGTCGTCGATTTTTGGCTCCCGGCGGGATGGGGTTGTTGTCGCTCAAGGCGGCCAGCGAGCGGTGGACCGGTGAAGGTGAGGCGGCGTTGTTTAACGAGGTTGCCAACACGCTCGTGGAGGCCGGGTATGCGGTCGACGAGGTCATTGAACTGACGGGCTACGAGGACAACCACCGCCTGTTTGTCGTTCACGCTCCGGAGGCCTGAACGTGCCGGAGTTGCCCGAGGTGGAGACCGTTCGTCAGGGGCTCCTCCAAGGGATTCAAGGCAAAACCATCGAGGACGTTTTGATCCGAAGAAGTGGGTTACGCTACCCCTTCCCAGAGGACCTACCAACGATTTCGGGATGCACGGTCACCAACATTCGGCGGCGAGCAAAATACCTCCTCATCGACCTTGATGACGGACGAATCCTGCTGTCGCACCTCGGCATGAGCGGACGCTACACCTTGTTTGACAGCAACGAGGCAGCCACGGTGGCCAAACCTCTGCTGCAGACGGTCAACGGCGGCGTCCCCGTCTCTTCCTTTGGCGAGCGTACCGGCTACGGCGGTAAGCACGACCATTTGGAATTCGTGTTCACGGACGGTTCGCGGGCCGTCTACACCGACCCGCGCCGATTCGGTATCGTCGACCTGCTTTCTCCGAACAGCGAAGCACAGCACCCCTTGCTCGTTGATTTGGGACCCGAACCCTTTGACCCGTGGGGGGCTCAGCAGTTGGCTGAACGCCTTCAAGGACGTCGAACGTCCATCAAATTGGCCCTGCTCGACCAGAAAACCGTGGTGGGAGTAGGCAATATCTACGTCTGCGAAGCCCTGCACCGAGCTGGTATCTCGCCTCGCCGTGAAGCCAACGGGTTGGTCAAAAACAACGGTCAACCGACGGCTCGATTGGTGACGTTGGTGGACCACATCAAGGACGTGCTCGCCGAGGCCATCGCTTCAGGCGGCTCAACCCTGAACGATTTCTCCGCCGTCGACGGGACCTTGGGCTACTTTGCTCATCAATTCGCTGCCTACGGGCGGGAGGGTGAACCCTGCACCAAGCAAGGTTGCGGAGGTGTCATCCGTCGCATCGTCCAAAGCAACCGTTCAACGTTCTATTGCCCCTCATGCCAGCGTTAGCAGGACACTTAACGCAAACCCCCACAGCACCAAGGCGGTGAGTCGATGGATGGTTTTGGCCCGTTGTTTCAACCGGTCCAGCCACGGCGTTCCTGTCAACACCAGGGCCACAACAAGGTACCAGGCGGTGTCAATGACCATGCCCAAGAGGCCAACAGCGGCTTTACTGGCGAGGTTCATGTCAGGTTGAAGGACTTGGGCGAGGACGGCTACCAAAAACAAGGCAATTTTTGGGTTGAAAAACGCAATCGCAAAGCCTTCCGCAAACCCCTGTGCGCTTGAAGCATGGTCGTCGTTGAACAACATGTCATGGTCCGCATGCCACATGGACCAGCCGTACCATCCCAGCAGACCGCATCCAATGAGCTGAAGGATGGTGAACACCGTAGGGGCTTCTTCCAGCAAGACGATGAGCCCGTAAACCGCCATACCTGCATACAGGCCAAACCCGATGCCGTGGCCGATGGCACACATCACGCCTTGGCGGCGACCGCCGATCATCGTGTTGCGCAACACGACCATCAAACTTGGACCGGGGGACATGGCGCCGAGCACAAACACCGTGCCTGCCGCCAACAGCACATCCCACGCCATGGGCTCCATGGTCACTGCACGGGCCTCAACCATTCAAACTTGGCCGTTATCGTGATCAGAGCAGATAAAGTGTGACACCCATGCCTGAGGTTCGACGCTCCTTCTCAGCCTCCGCGAAGGCAATACTCCATTTCAACATCGAGGCGTTGACCTTGCGTTTGGCCAGCACTTGCTGGTAGGCCGACTGCAATGCGTGCACCGTTGGTTGGGTTGGACGGGTTGCCTCCATGAACAGAACAAACGCTGTTCTACCTCTTTAATGTTGTTTTTCGTGCATCAAGCGTGCATCATGTAGATTTACAGGCGGAAAAAGGATTCTTTTTTCCGGAATCCAACTTTATGGTGTGAAAAGAACATCGTCAATCAACCCTCGTTGGCCAACCGCTTCTTGGTGGTCTGACGGAGTTTTCTTGTAGACTCTGAACGAGGTCGGCCCGCGATGTGCTGGGTCACGTGCTGTTGGTGGAGGTCGCTGTGCAACGATACGGTAGCCGAGGTCGGTTTCTTGACGTATGGCGTCCAACGTGAAACCCGGTGGGAACACCACGCCGGCGAGTTCCAGTTTTCGCTGGGCTTTGATGGTTGAACGTCGAGCTTTTTTGGCTCGGGCAGCCAGTGCTTGGAGGCCAAACGATAGCGCCACTTCGGCTTCTTTCAAGTGGCCCTCTCCTCTCCAGAGGGCTGGTTGTTGCTTGCCTCGTTTCTTGTTCTTTGCTCGTGATGGCTGACGCTTGTCAATGCGCTCAAACCAACGATCGCAACGCAAGGTTGGCTGTTTCACCACGCGGAAGGTCGCAAGGTTGACCGCCGCCAATCCGGGCGACACATGGTTGTAGGCGCCGACATCCAGACCAACCCAAGCAGGCCGTCCGTCAGCAAGCCTCGCAGGAGAAAACGCCACGTCACCAGCAGCGTCTCCTAACTTGGTCGTGGTGGTGTGGCCAAAGAACACGGTTCGGGCTGGGTCGACCGGCCACTCGTGCGTGAACCATTCTTTGCGAATCCACAGCAATTCCTTTTCGCCCTGCATGTCCAACGGCATGCGAGGGTCGTAGCCGGCATGCACCAGGCGAATATCATCGAGCACAATTTGCGTTGGAAGGGTATCCAACCACATGAAATCGTTGAGCATCGCTCGCTTCGCTTCCCATAAATCACCCTCTGCTTGAACGATGTAGGAGCCGTAGGTTGATTTCCCACCTCGCTTCATCCACGGTTGCCATGCTTCGAAGCTCCCGTCAGGCTGAACGCACTGGATGGCCATCTGCTCGTGATTGCCTTTGATGCAGATGAGTTGCGGGTGTGTTCGCAACAGGGCCACCAACGCTGCTGAAGAAGGCCCACGGTCGATCATGTCGCCAAGGCAGATGACACGGTCTTCCGGCTTCAACTTCAACCTGTGCAGCAGTGCACGAAAGGTGGCTAAATGGCCGTGGACGTCACCCACGACGAAGATTC
>JALRLQ010000001.1:0-12906 GCA_023254365.1 Candidatus Poseidonia sp.
TGCTCATGCTGGGCACGTAATACTCTTTGCTGTGCGTGAGCTTGAGTGCCTGGATGTGGGCGCTGGCGGTCTTGCGGATCACGTACAGCTTGCGCTCCAGCGCGTCCTGCACGATGACGTCGTTGCCACGGCCGATGAAGACCTGGCACATGATGGGTTCTTTTTCGCGCACGGTGGGCGACATGGGCATGTCTTTGTTCACCTCGTGGGGAAGGTCGAGAGCGAACGAGGCGTCGTCAGCGTTTGGGCGTGGGGCGTGGAAGAGGACGGTTGATGCCGTCGTCTGAGGAAGGTGTTGAAAGCCGCCGATGGCTGGAAACCGCATGAGCGACGGCCCCGGGCGCGCACCGTCAAGCGGGCGCGATGCTGGATGGTTGGTTGGCGCCGATTTGCTGGCCGTGGGGTTGGCGTTCCTCGGTCAAATCTTGTTGGCCCGCACGCTGGCCGCTGAATCCTACGGTTGGATGGTGTTGGCCATCGACCTCTATGCCTCGTTGTTCTTGGTTGTTGATTTGGGCCTTCCGACGTTGATCGCCAGGGACGGCGCCCACGCACCTTCCATGGTGGCTCCTGCCGTCAAGCGAACCTATCGATGGCAGGCCATAGCGGCCGTGCCCTTCGCGTTGCTGGCGGTCGTCCTTCATCCGGACCGCTGGTTGAACATCGAGGCACCCACGCTGTTGTTGGTGGTGGCCGCTGCCATCGCGCTGGTTCACGTGGCTTCCTATGCCCCGCGCTCTGGGCTGAGGGCCCTTGGTGAAGCGCGGCTCGAAGCGCTGACAAAAGTGGTTGAGCGGGCGGTGACGGTCGGCGGATACGCGGTGCTGGTCGCTCAAGGGTCAACTTCGGTCACCGCCTTTGCTGGTGCGTTTTTGCTCGGTGCCACCATCGGCTGGTTGCTGGCCTTGGGGTGGCTTTGGCGCATAGCCCCGTCCACCTCAACGCCCGCCACATGGACCGACCTCTCGTCATCGTGGTCGTCAACGAAGACTCTGCTGATGTCCGCTCTGCCGTTTGCCATCACGTTGGGGGCACTCCCCTACGTGATTCGTCTCGAGAAGTTTCTCGTGGCCTATGACGGGGGGGCCGAACTGGCAGCCGTGTTCCACGTCGCCCAATTGGCGTGGTTGGCTGGACTGGTCGTTCCCGCTGCGATGCGTTCAGCCCTGCTGCCCGTGCTTGGGCACCATCGTCACGAACCGGTGCGGTACCAACGTGAAATGAACCAGTCCCTCGACATGTGCTTTGGGTTGTTGCCCGTTGGTTTGTTCGGCGGGTACGTCATCGTGGCGATGTTGGCTCCGTTGGCCTTTCCCCAAGCCTACCTCGATGGCACCTACGGAGCCTCAGCGGTCGATGTGTTTGCGGTGTTGCTGGCGGGTTGGGCCCTCACCTTGCTGGCCACACCGACGTACACGAGTCTGATGGCTGGCCCACAACCGTGGCGATTCACGCAGTTCATCTTCGCCGTCCTTGCGGTGGCGGTGGTGTTGGGCTACGTGCTGATCGTCAAGGCAGCAACGGGAAACGGTGCCATCCTCTACGCTGCAGCTGTCGCCAGCGCTCTGTCGGCTGGCGCCCTGCTCGTGCTCTCTTGGTGGATGAGTCGGCACACCGCTTTTGTCCGCCAACGCTTGGACGAGTGGGTGCTGGCCTTGCTCGGCAGCGCCTTCATCGTGGTCGGATTGGTCTCAAGCACCTTCTGGTGGGTGCTGGGTTTGCCGCTGTTTTGCTTCACGCCACAAGGGTGGCGAGCAGTTCGCTCCACGCTTCGCTGACGGCCTCCCGCCCTGCGAACACCAACCGTTCCTCGGGCGTCGTCGCTTCGGTCCAACCGTTTCGAAGAGCGTGTTCAATGCCGTCAGCCAGTGCCTGTGGCGTTGCTTCACAAATCCACGCCTCGGGAAGGTACTCGCCAACTTCGCCCACTTCAACGCTGACCACGGGCGTGCCGCACAACAAGGATTCGCGGGCGACGAGCGGCCCGGCTTCCCGAAGCGAGGTCACCAAGGTCACATCGGCCACCAGCATGCGGTCAAACACGATGTTTCGAGGCTGATGACGCAGGGAGGTGATGCCGACCATCCAACCTCGTTGTTCCAGTTCTTCACCGGTTTGCAAGGCCAAGAGATGCCGTTTCTCAGGCCGGCGAGGGTCGGCCGGGAAAAGGATGTCAATCGCTTCTTTTTGCCAAGGCTTACCGTAGGGTTTGACCGGCCGTCGCCACTCTCGGTCGACCTCGGTCAAACAAGGGATGGACAGCGTGTGGCGAGGAGAGCGAGGCAAGGATTGAGCGATGCTTTCCAACCGCGGGGTTGCGCAGACCAGGGCGTCGCACGAAGCGGTGAGGTGTTCCACATGCTTGCGCAACCCTCCGGTGTTCAAGGCCACATCGAAGTCGTGACCGTGGACCACCCCAACCCAAGGGACCTCCCAGCGATGGGCCAAACGCTCGGCCATGTAGCCAACAGGATACAGGGTGTGGCAGACGATGATGTCGGGGCGCCACGAGCCAAGTTGACGCTCGACCCAAGCCGCCTTTCGACGCACGCTTCCTCGAGTCAGGCTCGGGTAGGGGTGGTCGGGAAGGGCGAAAAAGCGAGGAACGAGCACGGTTTGGTCACGATGGTTCCAGCGACGCGGCGTTTTTGCCACCCCCTTCATCGTCGAACGCCTCGCTTCAGCGTAGGCCGGCATTCGCGGCAGCGGGTTGACGACACGGACATCGTGGCCGAGATCCCGTAAGAGTTGGATATGGTCGTCGACAAACACGCCTCTGCTTCCGTTCGTTGGAACGGGATGAAGCAAACTCACGACGAGGAGCTTGACGGTGAACCCTCCATCATTGAAGTGCCGTGTGAATCTCAGCGAGGTTGTCAGCCACGCTGGCTCGGTCGTTGAACAACCCCGAACCAACCACGCAGTTGGTGACGCCCCAGTCTCGCAGCATGGCGATGTTGTGCGCTTTCACACCCCCGTCCACTTGAATTTGAACAGGGCGACCGCCGGATGCAATTTGGTCATCAATGGCGGTAGCCAATCGTCGAATCTTCGTTTCTACGTTGGGAATGAAGGATTGACCCCCAAAGCCGGGGTTCACGCTCATGATGAGGACGAGGTCCACTTCGCTGAGCACTTCCAGTGCCGCTTCAACCGGTGTGGCCGGGTTGAGCACCACGCCCACCGTTGCACCTGCAGCACGAATGGCGGTGAGCAAGCGGTGCAGATGCTTCACGGCTTCAACATGGACCGAAAGGTGGTTGCATCCAGCATCGATGTAGTCCTGAAAACACGCCTCAGCGTTTTCCACCATCAAGTGGGCATCAAACACCGCGTTCTCCCCGAGCGCCTTTCGAAGGCTGCGAATGACCGGCGGACCAAAGGTCAAGTTTGGCACAAAATTTCCGTCCATCACGTCGAGGTGCAACCAGTCAAGGCCGGCTTCCAACGCTTCTTGGCAGTCGGTGGCCAAGTCGGCAAGGTTGGCCGTGAGGACGCTCGGTGCGATGATCATGATGTCCCTCAACCCTTCCAAACGACGCCATTTGAAGAGGCTTGTCATGGAATCTTGTTCCATTCAAGGGCGTCCAAACGCCTATAATGCGTCACAGGGAGCCAGCGCTTGGTGACCCTATGGGCGAAGTACGAGACGTGACCGATAGCGAATTCAACGACACCATCAACGAAACCGAGTGGGTGATTGTGGACTTTTGGGCGCCATGGTGCGCCCCTTGCAAAGCCATCGGACCCGTGCTCGCCGCCGTGGCTGACGAACGTGATATTCTGGTGGCCAAGGTCGATACGGACCAAAACCAAGCCACGGCCGGCCAACTGGGTGTGCGAAGCATCCCTGCGCTGTTCATGTATCGAAACGGCACCATGGTTTCCAGCAAGACGGGCGGTATGCCCAAGCCCAAATTGTTGGCCTGGATTGACGAAGTCATGAACGCCGACGATTTCTGATTCACTTCAGCCGTTCAAGCCTTGCTTGCTTGTTTTCGCCAACGTCGCGAAGCAGCCGTTCCCGCAACGCTTCATGCAACCACATGCCCTCTTCGAGTTCCAGCAGCAAACCGTGTTGTAGAAGGTTGGTTGGTGGTGGACCGTTCCATCCCACGCTGTCGGCCAAGGTTTCCCAGGGAATCGGTGCTTCGGCCACCGCAAGCGTAGCCAACATCTCCTTCTCTTGGTCGGGCAATCGCGTCAAGATTTCTTCATCCAAAAAGCGCAGCCAATCCTTGTGCGTCGGCTGGCCGTACAGTTCCAACAATTCGAGCGCCAACGGGTGACCTCCGGTGGCCGCATGCACTTCTTCTGCGGGCGGGGCATCGGCGCTGTCCAAGGTCGCCAACCATGCTTCGGTCGCTTCAAGGGTCAGGCCCTTGAGTGGCATTTCTCTCACCGTGTTACGAATGTGGACATCTCTCCGGTCGTACACGTCCATTTCGGTTCGGGAGACAAGCAGCATCCGTAGCGGTGCTTTTTGCGCCAGCTGAAGCAACGACCCGAGCAAAAGTCGAGCGTTCTTGGCGATGTGATGCACGTCGTCGAGGACGATCAGCCAGTAGGGTGGTGGCCCTCCAGCGCTGTCTTTGAAGCGCTCTCGAATGGTGTTGGCATCGGTCATGTAGGCCAAAAGGCGACGGCGCCAGGCATCCACGTCCATGTCTGCGCCGGGCGTCAAGGGCAAGGTCTCGATGATGTTGTACGGGTCGTGTGATTCGTCGATGCCAAAACGATGCAGCAAACTGGTGGCCAACCCAAGGGCACGGTCCCACGGTTGACAGGTGTACCAGCACACCGACAAATAGGGGTCGTTTTCCATGTGTTGATGGAGCCAATGGGCGACCAGGGTTGACTTTCCAATGCCAGCGATGCCGTGAACCACCATGCAGGGGTGACGGTCACCGAACCATGTGTGCAACTCGTCGAGTTCCACATCTCGGCCGTAGACGGGTCGCGTGATGGGTGGTTGATTGGCGTAGGTGGCGTGCACGCCCACCAGCGGCGTGAGCCTTCCTGGCTGGGGCATACCTTCGGACTGGTCGGCTTTCTTGATGGCCCCAAAGCGAATATCGCCGTAGGTGAGCACCCCTTCATGTTGTGCGTGGAGAAGAATTTGAAGCAGCGACAATTCGGTGGCCAACAAGGCAGAAACTTCGTCGGCTTTGACTTCCAACAATTCACCGTCAACGTTTCTCACCAAGACTTTCGTTGCGTTCAAAGCGGCTTGTCGTTGATGGGCTGCATGACGCCCTTCTTCGGTCAACTGCCAGGTTTTTTGTCGACGCTCATCGCCTTGAACAGCCCGTGTGTGCTCCTCAACCAGTGCTTCTCTCAACAGGTCTCGCATCGTTCGGCTGACGTTGGGAGGGTGTTGAGCACAGGCTTCAGCGATGCCGGGGCGGGTCAGGCTGGGTGGCACCATGTAGCGGTCCGCCCATGCATCGTTGGCGAGCAAATGCAGCAAGATGCGGTCTTTGGCGGCAACATTGACCTTGGGAATGTCACCCGCCATGGGCATGGGTGTGGGTGTTGCCTGTTCAAGACTTGCCTCCTCACGGTGTCCGTCACCGCACCACCCGTGATGCATGTTTGCGCATATTGACAACAACCCTTTTATTCACAAGTTGATGGGATATTATGGGAAAAAATCCAGCCTTGTCCCAAGTGAGTCGCCGACCGTTGGCCTTTGCAATGATGCTGCTGATGTTGGTGTCTGTCCTTCCGCTAGCAGGCGCTGCAGACACCGACGGTGACGGGGTCGATGACACCGTTGATGATTGCCCGTATGCAGCGGGAACCAGCACGGTTGACCTCACCGGATGCCCCGACCGTGATGGTGATGGGACGTCCGACCTCAACGATGCTTGGACGTCCACCAACCCGAATTTTGCCCAAGACTTCCACATCAGCGGAACATCGGCCTATGCGGTTGATCACAACGCCGATGGGAGCTTGGTGGCCGTGGCCCATGGCGACCGCGTTCGCATCATTGATGCCTCAACTTTCACCGTCTCCGTGAGCAGTCCGGACCTGGTTGACGGTCAAAATTCCTACGTGACCAGTTTGGATTGGAGCCCCGATGACAGTTACGTCGCCGCCACCCTGTCCGACGACACGGCCGTGGTGATGTGGGCCAACAACTTGACGGTGATACATGACGGCATCACCCACACCGGCTCCAGCAGAACCTTCTCCGACGTTGCGTTCATGGCCAACAGCACCTCGTTTGCTGTTGTTGATGAAGCCTCGGGCGGCTGGGGCGGTGGCACATGTTCAGGTTGTTCCATCATGCTCGTGAGCGTTGCTGACGGTCAAATTTGGCGGGAAGTGACCCCTGGGGGTAACAGCGGCTCCTATTCTTCCGTGGCCTTCTCTCCCGACGGTTCCCGCATGGCCGTGGGTGGTGATGGCACCGCTTACCTGATTGAAACGGCGGGATGGACCACGGTCCGAGCCATGAATCCCGGCGCAGGCTCAAACGTCAACGGGATTGATTTCTCTCCCGACGGAAACGCCATCGCCATGTGCACGGCCTACGACAACGGCAATAGCCGCTTGCGCGTGTTCAATGCCTCTTCCGGCGCTTCGTTGTTCAACCAACAAGCAACGAGCTCCTGCTACGGCACCGATATTTCTCCCGACGGCACTCAAGTTGCCTTCGCCATTGGCTACTACAGCTCCGACGGTGGGAAATTGCTGGTCTACGAGATTTCAAATTCGCTGTTGGTTGACGGTATTTCGCTCGCTCGCGGAAACAATGCCTGCACGCAGAACGGTGGGCAGAATCCATGTGGCAACGTCAACGGAGCCTCGTGGCATCCTGACGGCGTTCACATTGTTTCTGCAGTGAGTCGAAACTTCAACGGGGTCTATTTCCTGTTTGCTGACCTCGACAGCGACAACGACGGCTACAACTCCACCGATCAGGGGGACGGCATCGTCGATGCATTCCCCGACGAAGGGACCCAATGGAACGACACCGACGGCGACGGTTACGGTGACAACCCTGCGCCTGCCTACCAACCCGACGAATGTGTGACCGTTCCGGGCACGTCGACTGAGGACCGGTACGGTTGCCCCGACAGTGACGGTGACGGTTGGTCCGACGCCGGCGACTGGGCCCCCGCAAATCCAGACCAGTGGGTTGATGCAGACGGCGACGGTTACGGAGACAACTACCTGTTTGAATTGGATGCATACCAGATGCATGTCAATCAATCAGGGGATGCTTTCCCCAACGATGCCACCCAATGGAACGACACCGACGGTGACGGGTACGGTGACAATTACGAGAACGCCTCCTGGGACACCTACCGCCCGAGTGAATGGCCCGGCGTCCTCCTGACTTCAGCCAACGAACCCGATGCCTTCCCGCTTGACCGAACACAACACATGGACAGCGACGGCGACTGGGTAGGAGACAATCCCAACAGCGATCGCGCCGACATGTGCCCTAACGAGTGGGGCAACTCCCAATACGACCGCCTCGGCTGCCCGGATGCTGACGGTGATGGGTATTCCGATCCCTCCGCTAATTGGCCGAGCACCACCGATTGCTTCGGTGCCGATGCCTTCCCCGACGACCCTACGCAATGGTGCGATGAGGACAACGATGGGTTTGGAAGCAACCCCAACGGCAACAACCCCGACGACTGCCCCTCAACGGCGGGCACCTCATCCATCGACCGCGCAGGGTGTGCTGATCGTGACGGCGACGGTTATTCCAACGCTGGTGACCCCTTCCCCGACGACGCCACCCAATGGTCCGACCGTGATGGCGACAACCGCGGAGATAACGCCAGCGGAAACAACCCCGATGCCTTCCCCGACGACACCAGTCAGTGGAAAGACACCGACGGCGACGGCTACGGCGACAACCCCGGTGGCAACAACGGAGATGCGTTCCCAACCGATGCCAGTCAGTGGAGCGATGAGGACGGCGACGGCTATGGAGACAACGCTGAGGGTGCCGACGGCGACGTCTGCCCGTTGGAGTACGGCGAATCCCAAGAGCCGTTGAGCCGAGGTTGCCCTGACAGCGATCTCGACGGCGTGACCGATCCACTTGACGCCTTCCCAAACGACCCCTTCCAATGGGCTGACCAAGACGGTGACGGCTTTGGCGACAACACCAATGTCCCAAGCGGCGACGATTGTGTTGAAGAATTCGGCAAATCCACCGAAAAAGGTCGGCAGGGTTGTCCGGACACCGACCTTGACGGGTACGCTGACGAGGACGATGCCTTCCCAACCGATTACGAACAGTGGGAAGATTCGGACGGTGACGGCTACGGTGACAATTATTTCTGGGAAAACACCACCGTCGAGGATTCTGAAAACCCTGGAACCTTCATCGTGATACGTGAACAGCGTGGCGACGCCTTCCCCGATATCGCTTCCCAGTGGTCCGACATCGATGGCGATGGATGGGGTGACAACACCAACAGTTCGAACCGTGTGGACCTGTTCCCGCTTCGAGTCAGCCAGTGGCTCGACTTCGATGGTGATGGATACGGAGACAATGTCACCGGCTATCGGGCCGACATGTGTCAGCGGGTGCCGGGCACCTCCACTTCCGGACTGGAAGAAGAATGGTACGGTTGCCCCGATGCCGACAACGACGGCGTTGCTGACGATGCGGACGCTTGTCCTTGGGATCCTGCCTTTTCCTTGGTGGCTGACAAAGCGAAGTGCACCATCACCTCCGATCCGAGCGCGAATGGCGACGATGGTGACACGGGCTCCTTCCTCAGCGGTAACAACGACACCCTGGTGTGGATGGGCGGCATCATCATCTTCATGCTCGCCCTCATTTTCGTCGCCCAAATTGCCCGTGCCGCTGGAAAGCGCAAGGCGGTCGCAGCGAAGCGAGAGGAGCAACTCGTTCAAGCCTCCTTTGCTGAGGAAGAAGAGCGTCGTCAAGCATGGATTCAGCATTACCTCGCCGAAGGCAATTACGCTGAAGCACGAGCCTTGGGTTGGGAAGGTACGGAAGGGCTGCCCGAGTGGAAGCAGTACGAGATGCAACAGCAGGCTGCGCAAGAAGCAGCCATTCCTGGCATGCTTGACCTCGAAAACCTCTGATGCTCACACATCGTTTGCACCGCTGACCTTTCAAAGGGGAAGCGACCATGTTTCCACATGGGCGAGAAGCCGACAGGCCGACTCTTGGTCGTGGCGGGGCTGTTGTTGGCCTCGTTGATGGCCGGCTTTGCTTCTGCCGACACGACCGAAGTCCGTCTCGATGCAACGGTCGTTGCCTACGACGAACAGGCATGGTACGATGCTGATCACCCGCTGATCTTCACGCCCGTGTTGGTCAACGAAGGCGATACCGTAACGCTCACGGAAAACCCCTCTTGCCCCTTCGTCATCGATGTTTACGATCAAACCGGTGTGCAGGTGGTGGACGGTGATGCCGCCTGCCCCGAACGCTCTCGCGGGCTGGACCTTCCTGCAGGCGGGTCGACGACGTTTGAAGACGTGGCTTGGTCAATGAACGATGAAGAAGGTGAATGGCTGGAGGGTGGAAGCTACACCGTTGAACTCGTCCACACCTCCACCGGTCTCTCGCAAAGCATGTCGGTGACCATCCAAACTCCCATCGCCGTGCCCAGTAACCTCGCCTACGACGTGAATTGGGTTCAGCGAACCGGTGATTCCGACGGTGCGTGGCTCGGCCTTGTAAGCGTGCACAACCCGACGTCCCAAGCTGTGGATGTTGACGCTGAACCTTCGTGTTTGTTCCAACACACCATCAACGATGTTTCGATGTTGGGGGGTGCATGTTACGGTGATGTTGAGACCCTGATGCCCGGAGAAATGTTGGTGGTTGACCAGGTGGTCGTCCATGGTTCCGATGTGGCTGACGTGACCGTTTCCACACCCGGTAACGGGTTCGTCCACCAAACCACCCTCGCCGGCACATCCGCACCATCAACGGTTGAAGCGACCCTCTTGCTCAGCTCCAACATTGACGCTTTGCAACCCTTTGGTCAAGGCAACATCTTCGCTGCACAGGTTGACATGAGAAACACCCTCACGGAAGACCAGGTCTTGACTTTCACCTCCTCCTGCCGTGCAGAACTTTGGATCCTCGATGACGAAGGGCGCGTTGTCTTCGATTCACGAACCGGAAAAGAGTGCCAATCCATTCAGTTGGAAACCACCCTCAGAACCGATGAACCTCTCACACTCACCTTGCCACAGTGGAACTTCTTTGACAGCGACGGGTGTCGGGTTCAACCAGGAACCTACACGGTCGTGACCGAAGTGCCACAATTTGGTCTTGCCACGGCAACCACACTGGAATACCGAGATGCAGAACCCAACGCCTGCACACCTCCTTCGAACCTCAATTTCCAAAGCACCACGGCATGGTTGGATGAGGACACCCTGCAGATCAACCCCGTGGTAACCAACGCCGGTGAAGCGTACAACTTGCGCATGATCGAGCCTTGTGCTTTTATGGTGGAGTTCATCGATGCATCCCAACAAACAGCTCACCGCTTCCAAACTTTGTGCGGTGAATACGACGGCCGCAAGGTGATGGTGCCGTCCGGTGAAACAGCTCTCCAATTCGACGGATTTAACGTCGAGATGCTTCAGGACGGCCAAGCGATTGTTCCAGATGGGTTCTACACGTTGGAAATCACCATGCTGACGTCTTCCAGGTTCTCCACCACGACCAGTCTGGCTTGGCCGGAGTCGTTTGCCGAAGTCGACGACAACGAGGATGCCTCGGACGTCACCGTCACCGAGTCGTTTGAAATCACGGGGACATGGACCGGCTTGCTCACCGAAGCCGGGACATGTTACGTCATGGACAACGGCGAATCCACCTACATGCTTTCCAACGCTCGCACCCTCGGAGCCTGGTCTCCAAGCAGCACCGTCGAGGGCATCTATGAGGTGCTCTCGACCACACCCTCTCCCGCTTGTGAAGCCTTCAACGCGCCTTCGGTTGAAGTGGTGGCGGTGGTGATGGAACAGTCGATTGAGCAGGAAGAAACAACCGTCCCCCAAACCGTCCTGCCGGACGATGGTGAACAGGCCGTTGAGCAAACCATCGTGGCTCCTGTGGTGACGGTGGTGGTCACGGTCTCGTTGCTGTCGCTGCTCTCGGTGATGGTCGCTACCAACGAAGGGTTGCGTCTTCCAGCCACCGTGGCTGGGTTGTGGTTCTTCGGACTGATTGGTAAAACCCACGAAACAACCGACGGTCGTTACCAGCGCGGACGATTGATGGGGTACCTCACGGCCAACCCAGGCTGTCACTTCCGCGCACTCATGAGCGCTCTTGACATGAGCAACGGGCAAATCACCCACCACCTCCGTGTGCTTGAAGCCGAGGAGAACGTCTGGCGAAAGAGCGACGGCCGTTTGGTGCGGTACTATCCATTGACCAACCAACTCCACCCCGGCACTGCCGATGCGGACCTCCCGGTTCCACCGCTCTCGCCCGACCCCAACAGTCTGCAGGGCAAGATCCTCAATCTGCTCGACGAGGACGGCGGATTGGGACAGTTCCCAACCCAGGCTGAATTGGCCAAGCGGCTGGAAAAGAGCCAGCAACTGATTTCTCACCACTTGAGGACCCTGCAAAAGTACGGGTTGGTCGAACGCCGCAAGATGGGCGTGATGAACCGGTACAAACTGACAAGGGAAGCCATCTTCTTGTTGGAAACCAACGATGATTTCGGCCAACCATGAGGCGGTCACGAGGTCACCACCTCGGGCAGAATGCAAGCGTGGCTTTGATAGCGTGAGGGCGAGTGGGAGGCTTCGTCCAGTGGACGGGTGAACCTCGATGTCAACCGAACTCGAACCCGTCGACGAAGTTGCATGGCAGAAAAAATGGGCCGATGCTCGCCTGTTTGAGGCTGAGATCAACGAAGGCCGCCCCTCCTTTTACTGCCTTGAAATGTACCCATACCCCTCAGGAAAAATGCACATGGGGCACGTGCGAAACTACTCCATTGGAGATGCTGTTGCGCGCTACAAACGCATGATGGGGTTTGATGTTCTCTACCCCATGGGGTACGATTCGTTCGGGATGCCGGCTGAAAACGCCGCCATTTCGGAAGGCGGCCATCCCCACGACATTACGGAGCGAAACATGGCCTCCATCACGGCTCAAATCAAGCGGATGGGCTTTTCCTACGACTGGCGTCGCACCCTCAAGAGCCACGACCCTCGGTACTACAAGTGGAATCAGTGGTTCTTCACCAAGTTCATGGAGAAGGGGTTGGCACGTCGAGAATTTGCACCCGTGAACTGGTGTGAAGCCTGTTCCACGGTGCTCGCCAACGAGCAGGTGAAAGCAGGTCGGTGTTGGCGTTGCAACGGCCCTGTTGCTCAGCGCAACATGAGCCAGTGGTTCCTCGACCTCCCCGCCTACGCCCAAGAGTTGTACGATGGTCTCGAGGACATTGCGTTCCCCGAGAACGTGAAGTCGCTTCAGCAAGACTGGTTGGGTCGGTCAGAAGGTGCCAATATCCTGTTTTCTGTGGTTGACCGAGAGGTAGAAATTGAGGTCTTTACCACGCGCCCTGATACCTTGTTTGGGGCGACCTTCGTCACGTTGGCGCCCGAACACCCTCTGGCGGAAACGTTGGTGGTGGGTACCGACCACGAGGACGCCTGGCGTGCGCTCTACAACGAAGTTGCTCAGATGTCGGAATTTGACCGTATCAAGAACATGAACAAGAAGAAGGGCGTGTTCTCCGGCCGCTATGCAATTCATCCACTCACCGGTGAGCACGTCCCCATTTGGATCGGCAATTTCGTGATTGCCAGCTACGGAACCGGGGCCGTGATGGCCGTGCCGGGTCACGATGAGAGGGACTTTGATTTCGCAACGGAATACGACATCCCGATTCGCCGTGTTCTCGTGATGAC
>JALRLQ010000001.1:12916-55948 GCA_023254365.1 Candidatus Poseidonia sp.
TGGACAAGGCCGAAACCGACCTCGGTTGGATGGTCAACAGTCCCGTGGAGGGCTTCGACGGTTTGTACGGTCAAGAAGCGAAGCGTGCCGTTTGTCAAGCCCTTGAAGACGCGGGGCGAGGTCACCAAACCATCAACTGGAAGGTACGTCCGTGGTTGATTTCTCGCCAGCGGTACTGGGGCACACCCATCCCGGTGATTCATTGTGAATCCTGTGGGGCCGTTCCCGTTCCAGAGCGCGACTTGCCGGTCGAACTCCCTCGAGACGTGGTGTTTGGCAAGGGCAATCCGTTGGAATCTTCGCTCTCGTTCGTGCACGCGCCGTGTCCTTCCTGCGGGGGCGATGCACGACGGGAAACCGATACCATGGACACGTTCATGGATTCATCGTGGTATTTCTTGCGTTACACCGATGCGAGCAACGACGCCCTCCCCTTCGAACAAGCCATTGCAGACCATTGGATGCAGGTTGATTTCTACTGTGGTGGTATTGAACACGCTCAAATGCACCTCATCTACGCCCGTTTCATGACCAAGGCTTTGCGAGACTTGGGACTGATGAACGTGAGTGAACCCTTCAACGAATTGCTGTGCCAGGGCATGGTGAACAAGTCAGCTCCGTTCTGTGCCGACTGCGGCGTGACGCTTTCCGTGTCACACGGAGGCGCTCCCTGCCCTCACTGTGATGGCGAACTCGGCACCCGTTCCGCCAAGATGAGTAAATCGCTGGGGAACACCGTTTCGCCTGAAGAGATGATCGAGCGATTTGGGGCCGATACCGTTCGCCTGTTCATCCTCTTTGCCGCCAATCCCACAGCGGGCATGGACTGGTCGGATGCGGCCCTTGAGGCCAACCATCGCGTCATGCTTCAACTTCAAACCATGCCCTCTCAATTGATGGCCTGGTCAAGCGAACCAACTGCGATGGACGAGTGGATGGTCGCTCGCTTTACCCAACGCGTGTTGGAGTTCAACGCTGCCATGGAGGCCTACGATTTGCGCCGTGCCGTTGAGATTTCACATTTCGATGTCATCAAGGACATCAACTGGTACGTTCGCCGTGGCGGCGGCTGCCGTCAGGTTGCAGAACACATCTTGCCGGTGTGGTCCCAATTGATCTCGGTTTCAACGCCGCATATGGCCGAGGATTGGTGGGCAGCCTTGTCCTCCACCTCCGGCTTTGTTTCCGCCAGTTCCCTCGTTGTCCCCGAGGCTCTTTCGGATGAGGACCAGGTGCTCTTGGCGGGCGAGCAATACATTCGGGACGTGCTTGAGCAGGCTCGGAAGGTTCGCGTGGTCGCTGAACGCCACCTCGGTCAACCCGCTTCTCATGCGACCTTCGTGACGGCTCCACCATGGAAACGGACGATGGCACAGGAAGCCCTTGCCTTCGTGGCAGATGGTGGCCACCCCAAGCAATTCCTCCCTGTCCTCCAGGCCATGCCCATGGCGCAAGGTGAGCGAAAGGGTGAGTTGATTGGATTCTGGGGCAAGAAGATGCTGCCTCAGGTGTTCAAATGGGACGATGTCTCCCGTTCTGTCGTGTGTTCAACCATGGATGAGGCGGCGGTGTTGTCCGCCGCTTCCACGTTCATCTCCGCAGAACTTGGGCTTGAGAACATCGAGGTTGTCGTCGGCGAAAGCGAGGGCGACGCCACGGGTCGTGCCGGCTCGGCCATGCCGCTTTCACCCAGCGTGATCTATGCGTGATCAGGCTTCTTCATCCATCGAAGCAGGTCGAGGTGGTGGAATTTTCACGATGGGTTCCAAGGGGGGGCCAGGTCGCTGACTGTTGGTGTAGACGGCCCACACGACCACGGCGCCTGCCAGGAGGAACAGCCAACCAGCGATGCCCCAACCACCCTCATCAGCATCACCGGACGGAGCGATGTTGGTCGTGTCGCAGCCTTGTTGGTCAACGATGGCGTTGGCTGCTGAGTTGAGGCAAAAGTCGTACGCGTTGACCACACCGTCGTTGTCATCGTCAAGTTGGAACTGGCTGCATCCGTTGGAGGAGATTTGGTCTGCAGGGTCCGAACGGGGGCATTCATCCAGCGGGTCAAGAACACCGTCTTGGTCGTCGTCATCGTCTTCTACAGCATCGATGCAACCATCACCGTCCATGTCTTGACCGGCTTGGGCAACGCCGATGATGCCCTTTGGACAACGGTCAACGCCGTCTTCTACACCGTCGTTGTCATCGTCTTCGTCCTCGGTTGAATCTGCACAGCCGTCACCGTCATGGTCCATCGACGTGGCCTGGTCGATCCAGTTTTTCTCACCGTACGGGCAATCATCGTCAACATCGAGCACACCGTCATCGTCGTCATCTTCATCGATGGTTTCGTCAAGGCAACCGTCCTCGTCGTAGTCGTTCCACGAGAAGGAAATCCACGCATTCAGATCGTTGGGGCAATTGTCATCGGGGATGCTGATGCCGTCGCCGTCCTTGTCCGCATCGCACAGGTCGCCGACGAGATCGTTGTCAAGGTCCGCTTGTGTTGGATTGGCCACTGCAGGGCAATTGTCAGCCTGGTCAACGAAGCCATCGCCGTCGCTGTCAATGTCGGCACATCCGTCCTGTTCAATGTCGTTTTCTTCGTCGGAAATCCAGCCAACCGGGCCTTTTGGACACAGGTCGTAGGTGTCGAAGATACCGTCTTCGTCGTCGTCCAAATCCTCTGTCAAGTCTCTGCAACCGTCACCGTCATGGTCCGAAAGTGCGTTGGCTGACCAACCCACATCACCATCGGGACAATCATCGTTCAAGTCGTTGACGCCATCACCATCGTCATCGTCGTCACAGACATCGCCATAGGCATCGCCGTCATGGTTTGCCTGATCGACGTTGGCGACTTTTGGACAGTTGTCTGCGCCGTCCAACACCCCGTCCAAGTCGAGGTCTGTTTCATACAACCACACGCCAATATCGGTTTGGTCCCGTTGGTCGAAGGCATGCATGCCAAAGGAAGCGTCTGCATTGGAAGCGAACGCGACGACGGGCGAGCCGCTTGCGCTGGTGGAGAGGGCGGTGGCGAGGTCGTTGCCGGTGCCGCCGCCAGAGATGGCCCAGTCCCACGGTCCGTTGGCTTGTCGCTGGGCAAGGAACACGTCGAAATGGTTGCCGTCGTTGACACCGTCAAGGTCGGACAAGGAGAATTCGCCTAGCGTGATGCTTCCCGTTGTTTCTCCAAGGACAATGCTGTCTCCTTGGTCGTTCACGAGAATACCGACCGCACGGTCTGCACCGCTGCCGCCAAAACCTGTGGCATGCAACCACGTGCCGTCGGACGAGAGATGGGCTTCGTAGAAGTCAACCCATACCGCATTGTCCACTTGGTGGGTGCCGAATGTCAGGTCTTGCATGTAGTCGCCCACGACGCTGACGCCACCACCGGGTCGACCGCTGCAAGCCGCCACCGTGGTGTCGTCTTGACCTCCGGCATGGCTCACCCAATTCCAAGCACCGCCAGCGTATTGACCAACCGCGATGTTGAGGCCACCCGAACTGTTGATTTCCTCCTGTCCGAAAACGATCAATTCGGTGAAACTGGTAGCGAAATAGGTCATGCCAGCGTTGTCTTTGCACAAACTGCCGGTATCATCGAGGGCGTTGCTGGAAAAGACGGTGGACAAGGCCGATACATCGCCTTGCGCGTTCATCTCCACCAAGGCCACGGCCTCCGCTGTCACGCTGGCTGGAGAAGAGAGATTGTTGATCGTCAGTTCGCCTCGGTGAAGGAGAGCGAGGTGAATCTCATCGGATTGGGTCACCAGGAGGTCAACCACCATCAACTGGTAGGGATTGGAGTAGGATTTGGCCCACAACCAGTCACCCGTAGGCGACATCGCAGCGAGAAACACACCGTTTTCGTGGTCTTCAGCGCTTTTGTTGATGGGGTCGAGTGACCCCAAGGTCAGGTTACAGTTCCCGGCCTGGGTCATCTCGCAATAGGTTCCTGCCAGAAGAAGCGTACCGTCACTCAATTGAGCCATCGATGAAACCGCGTCCATGCCGACGCTGGTCCCGTTCACGGTGTACGTCCAGTTCCCAGCCTCGTCGATATAACCCACAAAAAAATCAACGCCAAACGAGGAATCCTCGCTTGAGAAACCGACCACATCGCCGTGGAATTCAATGGTTTGTTCAAACCACCCGGCGACCACCATGGTGCCGTTTGAAAGAGGAATCATGCTGGTGATTCGTTCTCCACTGGCCCCTCCAGCAGTGGCCAGCCAACCCGAGGTGTTTTCTGCGCTCGTTGACATCACGGGCTCCTCCGATGAGAGGCTGAATTCAACATCGTTTGACAGCGGAACGGTCGAACAACCCATCAGCACGGCCAACAACACGGCATGAACCACGAGGAAGCGCATGCCTGTGCATCGACGACCTGCATAAGAACCCCGCGCGGCGTCGCTCAACTCAAGATGAGGGGGAGGCTTCATTGAGTGTCGCCTTTGGAATGTTGCCATGAGTGACGCTTCTCGCCGCCCTGGAGGCCGCCAGCAAGGGCGTCGAAACAATCGCCGTTACGGCGGTCCTCGCAAGGCGAACCTTGAGGAGCAACATGCAAAGGAGGTCAAACGCATGCAAGCGATGGCCGAAAAACGGTTTGAGCGCGAGCCCCTACCCATGGCCATTCCAGCCGACATGGATGAACCAAAGACGTTCCACCTGGAATGGAAGGTGACGCCTGTACCGCTGAAATCAGAGGAACAGGTTGCCGGTTGGGTGGTAAAAAAAGGCGAATACGGTTGGTTGACCGACGAGCGTGTGGACGAAATCTCCGGTCGTGTCGCCAACGAATCGATGACCCTCGAACAAGCGCTTTCATTGCGTTCTGCTCTTCTTCAACAAAAAACCGTGTACTCACATCACCAATTGAGGTCGAAAGGGAAGGAGTTGGCGCGCAAGTACCGTAACGGGACATCCATCATCGACCTGTCCTTGCAATACGATTATTCACCCATGAATTTGTTCCGAGTGGTGCTCGAATCCATGGGTTGGTCAAAGAACAAAATCAAGGAAAGCCTCCGAGAACCCTCGAAGATGAAAGACCGAGAACGGGCTGAATTTGAAGCGGCTGAGGCAGCCGACAGAGTGGCGAGCGTCGACCAATCTGAAACGCAAGTCAAGGCCGATTTGTTTGAGGACATCCTCGCCGATTGGTTTGAGGCACAAGGCATTCGTCTCCGCCGCCAACCGGAGATGGTGAAAGAACAGTCCGAAGCACTGGGGCGTCCGGTTCGAACACCCGACTTGCTGTTCCTCGATCACGTCTACATCAACGGAGAGCCCGTGGCATGGATCGACGCCAAGCACTTCTACGGAGCCGATGTTGATTTCCAACGCAAGAAGATGAAGAAGCAAATGAACCGATACATCGAGGAATGGGGCAGCGGCGCCATCATGTTTCGTCACGGTTTTTCTGAGAATCTGTTTCTGCCCGGCGTGCAGATGCTGGATGCCGGACCCATCGACTTGGCTCGCCTTAGCGAGGAGTGATGGGGGCAACCGCCGTCACCATGGTCGAGAAACCTCGCTCTCTCAATCCGTCGGCCAGCGTCTCCAATTCCTTAATGGACGGAGGTTGGTCCAAACGGCGAGGCACGACGACCACGGAACTTCCGAGCATGCACAAACGGGCGGCCACGCCCGCTTGCATTCCAGCGTCTTGAACAGCACCCAACACCGCATGGTACACGTTGGCTCGCACGGCTTCTTCGAGCATCCCCGAGGCTTCTGCAAAGGCACGGGATTGTTCCAGGAGGTCGCGCCAACGTGAGGCATCCCAAGAACCAGTTCTCAGCGCTACGACGCTGGTTTCGCCGGCGGCGGTGATGGTTGATTGCCACATCGGGTCGTCGATGTAGGATGCCGTGTGACGTTCTTCGTTCGCATCCCAAACGAGGAGAACGGGCGACTCGATGTGAAAACTCACCGCTTCACCCGGCCAACCTGGTGCGCCCGGTTGGGTTCGCAATTCTACACCGCCCACTGAGAGGCCGAGCACATCTCCCAAACCGGCGCCATGTTGCCGTTCAATGCGATGTGCGATTTTTTCGTATTGAACCGGTTGTCCTCGGCCGGTCAGCGCGTGAATCAACCTGCCCAAGGCCACCATGCCGGCCGCAGACATGCCAAAGCCCTGACTCACGGGGCATTGCAATTGAACCTGCACGTCGAGGTATTCGTGATCTCGTAACAAGGTGGCGTCGCGACAAGCCTGAATGAAATCAAGGTACAGCGTGGGGTCTTCAAGGAGATGGCCGTGCATGTCGGAAATCTGCACCGTCGAGTCCGCTGGCCCCTTGTTTTTCGGTTTCGGGTCCGGTTGAATGCCGGTCATCTCGGTGGATTGCATCTGGTCGTTCACCATGAGCAAGGTGCCTTGAACGGACACGCCGTGGTCGATGGTGAATCCAGCTCCTCGACTGCCTTGACTTCGTGTGAGGGTTGACGATTTGTCAATGGAAAACAGCAAGGTGATGTGGCCACCGCAATGGGCTGTCGCCGGTGCTGTCATCGTACCTTTGCAGGTCAGCGAGGCTGATGAATTGTCCTCTTCACCCTCAAGCGAGGGCAGAGGCCAAGTCTTCGTTCAGGTTGGTGAAGCGCTGGCTGAGCTCGCTCAAGGCCATGTTGAAGGCGGTGACCGGGTCCAAACTTCCGTCTGTTTCGTAGGAGAACACGAAGGCACCGTCAACGGGTTCCAAGGTGATGGCGTCGTCAAAGTCACCTTCACGACCGGTACCGGGGCCAACTTGGTGGAGGGCCTTCTCGAGGTCCATGACGTGGTTGATGTTGGTGACTTTCTTGTCTTTCCCAAACAACTTGGCATCGATGGGCGTTCCGTCGGTGGTGGTCAAGCCAAGGTCAAACAAGGTGCTGGCCTTCTTGGGTTTGTTCAGGACAGCGACGCATTGAGGTCGGAAACCAACGGCTGCCACAGGCGACCACTTGGCGTGGTCTCGACCACGGCCGAGCACAGCGAAAGCGTAGAACTCCAGGAATTGCCCCTTGGCCAACACCGTGAGAGGAATTTGCTTGTGCTCGTCTCGGATGTCAAACACAGGGTCGGAAATGGTCGTGATGTCACCAGCGTAGACGGTTTTGAACTCCTCTTCGGCGTCGGCGGAAGGGCCACGGGCCGAGAGGGTGTAAAGCACCTGACACATCGGGCATCCCTTGTCCTTCTCAACAACGTCTCGACAGTTGTCGCAGTTGTCGGGGAAGACGAGGCCTTCATCGAGGTTGGTGGGGATGGGGATCATAGCGAGGCGATGAGCCAAGACTTCGTCGGGAAGCACGTTGACGGACTCCACGATTTCGCCCTTGTTGTCCTGTGTAACGCCTTGCGAAATGTCGACGCGGGTGATGGCGAGTTTGGGCACATCGGCAATCAAGGCACGTCGGATAGCGTTGACTTGGGAAGCGTCGGAGTCACTGATGAGGATTCGGATTTCATGACCTTGTGGCCAACCTTCAACAATTTCGGTCTTCATGGTGTTCACCTTCATCAAACACGGCGGCCACGTCGGCCACCCTTCTTCTTGGTGCCGTCGTGAGCGATGGGCGTGACGTCCTCGATGCGAGTGATGGTCATGCCTGCACGGGTCAGCGCACGAATGGCTGCTTGGGCACCGGGCCCGGTGTTGTTGGAGAGGTTGCCACCTGGGGCGCGGTACTTGACGATGAGTTCGTTGAATTCCTTGTCCTTCAGTGCATCAGCCATGCGCTCAGCAGCGCGAGTGGCGGCGAATTGACCGCCTTTGTCCTTACCGGCTTTGACCACTTCTCCACCGTTGCAGGTGGTGATGGTTTCCGCTCCCGTGAGGTCGGTTGCGGTCATCAGAATGTTGTTGTAGGAACTGAAAATGTTCACAATGGCTTGGCGAGACATCACTCATCGCCCCCTTCAATGGCTGCGGTTGAGGCTTCACCGGCTTCACGAACTTCTTCTGCGAATTCTTCGGTAGCCTCGGGATCAACTTCACCGTCTTCGTATTCCGCCTTTTCGCGGACGCCTTCAATGGCCTTGCGAATGGGGTGGTTGGGATCGTTGAGGGCTGAGCTTGGATGGTAGCGAAGTTCCGCTTCCTCGTCCTTGCTCACGGCGTACGAAGGAATGGTCACCTTTTGCTCGCCGATGCAGATTTGGCCGTGCGTGACAAGTTGGCGAGCCTGCTTCATGGAGCAGGCCAGACCCTTGTAGTACACTTGAGCCTGCAAGCGGCGGTTCAGCATGTCTTCGGTGGACAACGAGAGAATGTCGCCGAGGTCGGCATCGGAAGCGATGAGGCCCTTGTGGTGAAGCGAGCGAAGCAGGTCCTCCATCTCGCGCTTACCGTGTCCTTCCGTGGTGTCGACGTTACCGATCAGGCGCATGGCTTGACGTCGGTGTCGACGGAGTTGGGACTTGGCCTTCCAAATCTCCTTCATGTTCTTGAGCCCGTGGTTGTTCTTGATGGCGTGCTCTTCTTCGATTCGGTCAGCCTTCCAAGGGTGCGAAGGCGTGTCGTACTTGGGTCGTGAAAACTTTGGTTCTCCCATCTTGCATCCCTCTTATCACTTCTTTCGGCTGACACCCAAGGTCAGGCCACCACGGCCGTTGGAACGGCCACGCTGGCCACGAACTTTGTTTCCGGATGCGTGGCGAATACCACGGTAGCACTTCATGGTGCGAAGACGGTTGATGTCATCTTGGAGGGTAAAGCGGACTTGTTGACCGGTCAAGTGAATTTCATTGCCGGTCTCGAGGTCACGTTGTCGGTTCAGCATCCAAAGAGGGACGTTCTCGGCGTAAGATTCGATGGCAACACGGAGGGTCTCCTGCTGCTCGGTGGTGAGGAATCCAGCGAGTCGGGCAGGGTCAAAGCCCGTGTTTTTGCAGATTTGAATGGCGGTGCGGGCACCGACGCCTTTGACGGATGTCAGGGCTGTTGCCAAGGGCTTCAGTCCGTCCATGTCCGTATCGGCCATTCGCAAAATGTATGAAAAATCGTCACCAAGGTCCTCATCCTTCGGTCGTGCCATTGTCTTCACCTGTACGTTAACACACGCAGTGTCAAGCATCCCTCCGACCAACCTCCCATATATCAAGACCGCGATGATGAAATCCGCGCCACTGAGCCTCAAATTCGGTGAAAAAACGCCTCGGATTAAATCGCTTCAAATTGGTCAACGCACAGAAGCAGGACCTGACCGTTGGGATGTTGCACGAGAAAACCGTCTTTTTGACCGTGCCTTCGCTGCAATTGTCGGTCCAAGGAACCTTGGAGCAGCGGCTGTTGAGCAGGGTCCAGTTCGAGACGAAGTTTCACCGAGCGTACATGGTGTTCAAGCGCACGCTCAACCACGTCATCCACGGTGTCTTCGTTGAGTTCGAAGGGGAGCAATTCAACCACGCGGCCGGTGGCCTGAACCAACAAACGGTGGGCAGCATCCAGTCTCAATTCGTGGTCGTGATGCACCTGAGGTCGACGCCCTTCAAGCACGGCCCATCGAAACGACCGATCTTTCGAAACGCTTCCTAGCCACGAGGAAACCAGTCCGCTTTCCAAGAGCGCCGCATCGAGCAGGCTCACAAACTCGCCCCGCTTGGGTGGATGAATCGTTTGGTTCAGCACCTCAGGTGATTGGTCGGAATGCAGCACAAGAGGGGCTTCTCCAAGCGACGGCGGCACCCGAACGAAGCGCCGGCGCTGTTCGGGTGATGCAATGTTGCCAATCCACAGCGCCAATCGGTCCACCCGTCCACGGCCTCTGGACGTCCACTCCCATGTTCGTTCGATGCCGGGCCAAATCGCATCAACCAAGGCTTCGACCTCCAAGCGTTGAGCTTCGGTCAATCGCGGGGACAAATCGAGCAGAATACTTGGGTCATCGGCCAGATGAGGTGCCCACGAAGAGAGCACGTTGTCGAGCGGAGGTTGCATCTCGTCCAAGGCGTGCGTACGGCTGTTTCGTGGACGGGCGGGGTCGAGATGCAGGAAGGCGATGGGGGTCTGCGAGTCGATGACCCCCAAAGCGTTGGAGGCTTGCGTCCCGTCACCAACCAAAACGGCGCTGTCGTTCAACCAGCTCTCGTGCTCAGCGCGTTGATGTTCAGCGACCTTTCGGAGATTCACCGCACTGGCCTGAGCACGCAACGCCTCAAGTTCGATGCCGAGCACGGGGCGTTGCAACACGGAGGCGTAAGCAGCGAGTTGAATCCCGCTTCCGCAGGCGCAATCCACCAGCAAGCCAGGTGGCAACGGATACTCCTTGAGGGCCATCGCCCGCAGCACGGCCACCTGCCATGGTGTCGCCAACGGTTTGCCTTCATCAGCGTGATAAAACTGCAAACCTCGGGGAGCCGTTGGGTCCTGAGCCTGTTCAACCAAGCCCTCTTCTGAGGCGGTTGAAGGAGCGATCAAACGGTGCATGCGCTCGCCTCAACGTTCGGTGATGTCCGACCGAGTGAGCAGGGATTCAAAATGGAGGCCGGCTGCTGCAAAGGCTTCCGTCGCTCCCTCTTCACGGTCGAGAATGCTGATGACGCCCACCACACGACAAGCGGTGGTTGCGTGGATTCGCTCGACCGCCACGATCGAGGAGCCTCCGGTCGTCGTGACGTCTTCAACCACCACCACATCGCCACCGTGTTCCAGTGACGAACCTTCAATGCCGGGAGGGTTGTTCGTCTTGCGCCCTCCTCTTCCTTTGGGTTCCTTGCGCACCATGAACCCGCGCAGCGTGTCAGGCGCTGTGGCAACGACCAATGCCGTCAACGGAACGGCCCCCAATTCCAACCCGCCCACGAGGCTGGCGCCCATGGCTTGGATGCGGAGGTTCAGCAGTTCGCCCATAATGCGGCCGGCTTCGGGATGCATCATCGCCGGTTTTGTATCGAAAAACCACCGCGAGGTACGCCCGCTTGCCAGCGTGAAGGCATCATCGGAACCCCCGTCGAGGAACGCAAGGTCGTGGACGAGTTCAGCAAGCCGAGGCCACGAAGGGTGGGAGCGAACCGACGGGTCAACGGCCATGCTCTCACCTTCGGAGGCCATGACATGAACTTTCCTTCACCAAACCCCAACGAGGACTCAAGAAAAGGCACCGCTCGGATGATAAAGGGTCGCCCGTATGAATTCACGATTGAGGATGAGTGACGCCAACACCACCACGGTTTCAGGGCACCACAACCCCCTTGTGGGGGTTGATGAGGCACGACTGGAACAGGAAATGGAGCGTTACCACCTGTGGCTTGATGAGCGAGCCGACGATGCATACCGCATCGCTGAGGCTGCGCGTGCACTGGGGTTCGATCACAAACCCCGCGTTGAGATTCCCCGAGCATCGGATTTGGCAGGACGCACCGAGAAGTTGCTCATCGAACACTTGGACGGCTACGAAGTCGCCGACGACATCCGAGCGCTTCTGGAGGAACACGACCGTGAAACCACGTCGATCATCATCGCTCAATCCGTTGCTCGTGGATTTCGCGAGAAAGGGTACGACCTGGAGAAATCAATTGACGTGGGCCTTCGAGTCGGCCTTGCGGTCCTGACCGAGGCGGTGCTGGTGGCCCCGCTGGAAGGTATCAGCGAGGTCCGCTTGCTCAACAACATCGACGGCTCGCAATTTGTTTCCGTTCACTTTGCAGGCCCCATTCGCGCCGCAGGCGGAACGGCTCAAGCCTTGGCGGTACTGATCGCCGATATGATCCGGCGAGAACTGAACATCGGGCACTATCAGCCCACCGACCCGGAAGTTGAACGGGTGAAGGAAGAATTTGGGCTCTATCGCGGGAACCTGCAATACCGCCCTTCACCTCCTGAAATCGATGAGATCGTTCGAGCGTGCCCGGTGATGATCAACGGAGAGTCAACCGAACGTATCGAGTGCGCTGGGTACGGCAACGTCAGAAACATCGACGAAGCGAGAATTCGCGGTGGCGTTTTACTCGTCATCGGAGAGGGTATGTGTTTGAAGGCACCGAAAATTCAGAAACACACCGAACGGTTGAAGCTGCCCGGATGGGAGTTCATCACCAAGTTTGCATCCCGTGGAAAAGAGGAGACAAAGAACGACAAAGAGTGGTTCAAGAGCGAACAAATCCAACCGATCACGAAATTCATGAACGACATCATCGCTGGACGACCGGTCTTTGGTGGTCCGCTCCAGCCCGGCGGTTTCCGATTGCGTTACGGGCGTGCTCGTCCGTCAGGGCTCGCCGCAGCATCCACGAACACGACCTCCATGTTGGCGCTGGACGATTTCATCACCATCGGGACGCAGATGAAAATTGAGCGTCCTGGAAAAGCCTGCGCCATCACGCCCTGCGATGAAGCGGAAGGCCCGTGGGTGGTGTTGGATGACGGTCAGTTTTTGCGTATTGACCAGCCACGACACTATGTCCCTCTTCGCCAGCGTGTGAAACAGGTTTGGGACAACGGCGAACTGGTCATCGGTTACGGTGAGTTTTTGGAAAACAACAAGCGATTGGTGCCCGCGGGGTACACCTCTGATTGGTGGGCCAGCGACGTCCTTGACAGCCTGTTGTCCGAAGACGATGTGACGTCGTTTTTGGCGCTCATCGGCGAGCAGCGCTCTGCTTGGCCGGAGGGTGTTCCAGGGCAACCTCCTGAGGACTGCGAGGACGCTCACCAGCAATTTTGGAATCGCCAAGCTTGGCATGAGCGCCTTCGTTCCTTGCGACTGACTTGGCCACAGGCTGAAGGCATCGCACAACGGTTCGCCACATCACTCGCTCCTCCAAACAATCCTTGGTTCAAAGACCTCCCGATCGAATGGCTGCCCGGGGTTTTGCAATTGCTCGCCGACGCAAGCATTGAACCGCTTGGAACCCATCGGTCAGGCGATCACGAACCGGTTGAGGGTGCCCAACCCGTTGGTGGCACCCGTCAACTTCGATTGACGGGCGTTGTGAACGCATGGTCAGCGAAGCGGATGGATGAACTTGAACCTGAAATCCTCCCTCCAAACGAAGAGGTCAACATTCCTGGAACCGCTCACCGACCTGAACCATCCGTGTTTGAATCGGTGCCTCCTGAAGGGTGGGCGTTGCAACAACACGGCATGGGCAAAGCCGCCATGATGTTGCTTGGATTACCCCACCACCACGACGGCGACGACTTGGTCGTCGAAACGGGTTGGGAGGCCATGTTGGAAGGATTTGGTTTCACGTTTGACGGTGAGAAGCCGCTTCGTGTGAAGGATGCAACGAAGATGGCCACCGACCGATTGACGGCGCTTCGTCAGGCAAAAAGCGTGCTCGATGAGGAACGTTCTCGAAAAGCGGAATTGGAACGGGAACGTGCGACGATTCGAATCGCCGCCGAAACCGGTGCTCGCCAGCGAGGGCTTGGCATTGCGGAAACGGACAAGGTGGGCCGAGACGCCGCCGCATCGGTGGTCGATGAAGGGCCGCGTGACCCCAGCGCCTACTTGGCTGCACAACGGATGGAGGACGAGCACGCCGTTCACGGCATCATGACGCTCGTTCGGGCCCTCTCCGATTTGCGCTGGGAGCACAGCGCTCCTGTGCGCGTTGGATGCCGCATGGGGCGGCCGGAGAAAGCAGCACCTCGGATCATGAATCCGATGACGCACTCCTTGTTCCCCATCGAACTCAACGGGGGGAACCAACGTTTGCTCCATCATGCTGTTGACAAGCGCACCATCCGCGTTCAACTGGGGAAGCGAACTTGCACGGTGTGTGGCCGCACCACCCCCTACCTGCGGTGCCATCACCGTGAACAAGACGACTTTGGGGAAGGAAAACAAGGCCATGTCTGTGCCGGTCGCACCCAAGCCAACAGCACCGAGTCCACCGCCAGGCGGCGAGGAGAAATCCAAACCGTTCGCGTCGACGAAATGGTCGAAGACGCCCGCATTCGTTTGGGCATCGACCGCCTGCCTGCGCAGGTCAAGTGCATGAAGAAACTCAACAGCCGAGACCAAACACCCGAAGCGATTGAAAAAGGCATCCTGCGGGCACGGCACGACCTTCCCGTGTTCAGGGATGGGACGGTTCGTTACGACATGAGCGACGTTCCTGTCACCCATTTTCGACCTCGAGAAATCGGCGTACCGTGGAAAACGCTCCACGCGTTGGGCTACACCCACGACCACCGTGGAGCGCCGCTTGAAAACGACGAACAGGTGGTTGAATTGTACCCGCAGGATTTCATCGTCGCCAAAGGCGCAGCCGATTTCCTGCTTCGTACATCGCAATTCGTTGACGAGTTGTTGACTCGATTTTACGGCATGGACCCCTACTACAACGCCACCACACCCGATGACTTGGTGGGCCATCTCATCTGTGCGTTGGCTCCTCACACCAGCGGCGGCGTGTTGTCGCGGATCATCGGCTGGGCCGACTGTTCAGGAGGCTATGCTCATCCGTTGTTCCACGCGGCCAAGCGACGCAATTGCGACGGCGATGAGGACGCCATCATGTTGCTCATGGACGGTTTGTTGAATTTCAGTCGTGATATCTTGCCGGCCAACCGGGGCGGCCAGATGGACGCGCCTCTCGTGTTGACCACCCGGTTGAACCCCACCGAAGTGGACAAGGAAGCGCTGAACGTCGACGCTGGCTGGTTTTATCCTCGTGACTTTTACGAAGCCACCTTGAACCAACCTCATCCAAAAGAGATTCAACATCGCATGGATTTTGTTGAGCGTCGCCTTGGTTCGGTGGCTGCGGTTCGCGGCTATGGCTACACCCATGACTGTGCAGCGTTGGACCAAGGGCCTGCTCTCTCTGCGTACAAGACCTTGGAGACGATGATCGACAAGATGAACGGGCAGTTGGCCCTCGGGCAACGCCTGCGTGGCGTGAACGTTCGGGAGGTGGCCTCTAGCGTGGTTCGGTCTCACTTCTTGCCCGACCTCCGCGGCAATTTGAACGCGTACGGGCGTCAAAAAGTACGCTGTCTAAAATGCGGTCATTCCTACCGTCGGATGCCGCTTTCGGGAAGTTGCATCCAAGAAAAGAAGGAAGCCGGACGCGGTTCCCTGAAGGCCATGGGCGTGGCGGCAGCCGAAGGCGGTTTGTGCAACGGCAACTTGGCGCTGACGGTCTCGGAGGGGGCGGTTCGAAAATACATCGAAGTCATGCGCTATGTCATGGACCATTATGGCGTGGATTTGTACACCCGACAAAACGCTGATTGGCTTGCGAGCAGCGCAGACTCCTTGTTCAACAACGACCGCGCAAAGCAGCTATCACTCTCTGATTTCCTGTGATCATCGCAGCGGTTCACGCCACGGCGAATCGCCGTCATTCCACACCGTGTCGTTTTCCGAACCCAACGAAGCGGCCTTGAACGGCGTTGGTGAAGGCCGCGATTCTTGCGGGGCTGGCATTCGAGAAGAAAGCCAACCTCGAACCGCTTGTTCAGCCACGGCCACGGCAATGAGCAGCGTGCTCAGGACGGCGTGACCCTGGAGTTGGATGGTAGCAAAGGGTTGGAGAACCATGACCTGCTCCACGTCAATTCCCTCTTCGACATCGGTCAGGATGGTGTAGGTCCCCGGTTCGAGTTCACCCTGCCATGAAGGGGGCTCGTCACTGAGCAACCCTGTCCACGAAAACACCGTTGTTTGGTTGTCAAGCAAGACGGAGAAACTGATGTTTCCTTCATCGAGGCTGGTGCTGCTGAAGGTTGCGGTCAACCTTGCCGGAAGGGGTTCTGCCGTTCCAAACACCGACCCAACCGTCAGTTCTCGAGCGGGCTCGAAGTTGTTGACTGCGTTGATTTCGTTCGGTGCTTCTTGCTTGGCAACGTTGCTCCAAAGCACGTTGATGAGCACCAGAGCCAACACCCACAACACGGGATTGGTCCAAGAGCGGGTGGAGCCCATGCTACCGAGACAGGCCTTCGCTTCTTATGCATGTGTTTCCCTTTGGTCGGCAGTTGGATGTTCAACACCGTCCCCGTCGTATTCCGTTTGTTCTCGCCACAACGGGTGCACCACGTCCAGAATTTGAGCCATCCAGGACAATTTTTCCATTTTTCGCACCGGGTCGGTTGAACCCGACCACGGGCCCACTTGCGTCTCATCGTAGCCAAGCAGGTGGATGCGTTCGTTTTGCACCCCCAGCCATCGAACAAAGCACACGGCACGGTCGCCATCGGTGAACCCGCCGGGGTTGAACATGTCTGAATGATGTTCGTGCGTTTGGTGGGTCAGCACGAGGGGAGGTGGCGTTGTCGCCCAACGTTGCAACGATGTTGACCACGTCTTGGCATTGTCACCGTGCGCATGGACGATGAGGGGAATGGCGTTGTCAACAGCTGCGTCCAAGTGAACCCCGCCGTCAAGGTCTGTCACCACACACACGGGTTCCACCAACCCGAGGCAAGCGCCCACTGCGCCATCGGCAGCAACAAATTCTGTTCCCAAGGGCCAACCACGGTCAAGGTGTTCACGGCTGGCTGCCGCACCAACCAAAACGACGCGGGTGGCATTGAGAAGACGTCGGCGAACCGCTTCGAGCGTTTGTTCGCGCCGTTCAGGTGACCAGCCAAACAGGTTCGCTTGTGGGTGCTCATTGCAGGCGCTTCGAAGCCCAATAGCGCTGGTGACGTCCGCTTGGTAGGACCACCCAAAATGAGCACGAACACGGTCTTGGACGTCGATGAGGGCGGTCAGCACATCCTCGTCCATGCCGCTGACGACGCTGTCAAAGGTGATGAACCCAACCGAGGTTGAACTTCATAATCCGTGGCGACCATCGGTGTTTCATGCCCGTCCCACGCACCCCTCCACCGGTGACGGACGGCGTGGTGTTGGCGAGGTATCCGTTCTTGCCGCAAGCCTCTGCTTGGATCCGTTCCATGGCGACGCAACACGCCATCGATTTGAACGAGCTGCTCGACGGCCCGTGGATGGAAAAAGCGCGCCAAAGAGCACGAATTCGACTGATCGATTCCATCCAATCAAAGGAAGGGGTTCAGGTCGTCGGCGGTGATGTTCACACCGACGAAGGCCGACTAATCGAGGCGTTTTCGTTCTACTACGCTCGTTTGGTGATGTGTGCGAGTGAAGACGAGCGGTTGATCGCACGTTGGGCACAGGCAGAGGCCGCCCGGGCGGAACAATTGTTGATTCAGGATTCTCAAAACCTCGAAACCATTGCGCAAACCTACATCACCAACATCGAACTGCTCGGCCCGTCCACAACGGGCGGCAGGGCCACCGGCACAGGGCTGCGTGACCTACGACAGCAATCTTCGGGAATTTGGCGAGTTGGTTTGTCCGATTTCATCGAAATCTGTCCCCGCATCACGGGCCATCGTTGGCGGCTGCCCAACGTCGATGTCGAAGCGGGGTGGGTCAAGCTTCACGATGAACGCCAATATGCGTCATCGGCGAAACTGGCTCGTCTGCTGCGCGAACGCATCAAGTCCGGCATCGAAGCCGAAGCCCTGGAGAAAATGGCCGAGGTAACAACCGACCTTGCCGTCCGTCTCGCCGAACCCGTTGGCATGGTCCGAAATTTGATGGCGAACAAGGCAAGCGAAGCCATCGCCTTGGTGGGGGCTGAGGAAAGCGATTGGCCTCCCTGCATGCAAAAAATCATTGCCGATTTGGCGGGGGGCGTCAACGTCAATCACTTTGGACGGTTGTTTTTGGCTTCGATGTCAGCGACGCTTGCGCTGCCCCAGGAATCCTGTGTGAACTTTTTCCGGGGTGCTCCGGATTTCAGCGAAGCCACGACCTCCTATCAGGTCCAACACGTCTACCAGCACGAGTACACGCCCGCAGGTTGTGGGAAGTTGAAGGTGAACCACAACTGCCCCGTGTTGCCCGGTGACAACCGAACCTGCGACCAGTCGTGGATGGACCATCCACTGAAGTACATCCGAGCAACGCAGCGATGGCGTCGCCTGACCTCCACGCCTGCGACCACCGAGGAGCCTACGCCCGATGCACCTGCGGCGGTAGAGGAAACCAATCCACAGGAATCTTAACGGGGATGTGTAAAAAAACAAGTCGCTGTTCAAGTGACCATGGACGGTTCACCAACGGGACTCACTTCCCGTCGCATGCCCGTTCTTTACCGACTCATCCGTTCGTTTTTCCGGGTCTTGACCGGCATCTGGTTCAGGGAAATCAACCTCGTGGACGATGAGTACATCGCCGATGAAGCGGGGGTGTTGTTTGTCACATGGCACCCGAACGGACTGATTGATCCGATGCTCATGACCGCCCGTTTGGAAGGCAAAGTCTCGACGCTTCTGCACCACCAGTTGTTCAAAATTCCGTTTCTCGGGTGGCTCTTTCAAGCCGCAGGCATGGTGCCCATCGGCAGTGCATCGCAACGAGCCACCGCACTGGGTCTTGCTCGAAGCGATGAAGCCATTCTCCACGGCATGGCAAGGCAACTGGCTCACGGCGGGCAAGTCCTCGTGTTTCCCGAAGACACGACCCACGGTGAGGCGACGGTTCAACGCATTCGCTCTGGGCCGGCGCGGATGCTGCTGCAGGCCCACCGTGAAGCGGTAGCCAACGGGCGCCCCCTCCCGCGGGTTGTCCCTGTTGGCTTGCATTATTCGGCCTCAAGCCGTTTTCGTGAGCGTGCAGCCATCGTGTTGGAACGGGCCATGGACGTTCCTGCAACGCCACCCATTAACGCCGATGCCAACGAACCTACCGAGGCGGAATTGGCGTGGATTTCCACCGTGACCTCCTCCATCGAGGTTGAATTGCGTCGTGCCAACCTTGCAAAATCGACGTGGCGAGAACGAACGCTGATTTGGAAGGGGCGCGGTTTGGTTCAAGCAGAAAAACAGCGGCAAGCAGGGCAAACCCTCTCCCGAAGTACGTATGCTGAGGCCATTCTTGGCGCTCGCAGGCTTCGGGCGGGTTGGGAGTACATGCTGCGAGAGGATCCTTCCGTAGCGGATGATTTGGCGCAAGCGTGCGAGGTACATTTTTCACGGCTTGATACGCTTGCACTCAGACCCTACGACGTTGATGCCAAACCGCCCACGTTGACCACGAAAGGCTTCGTAAATGCGGTGGTTTCGTGGCTCTGGGCGGTGGTTTGGATGTTTGGTTTGGTGACGTGGGGAGCGATGATTGGAAACTACATCCCGTACAAATTCCAAGGTCTTCTGGACAGCATCACCCGGCGCATCAACACCAACGGGTCCATGCAAGGGACCATCAAGGTGCTGTCATCCATCGTGGTATTCCCGCTTTGGTGGGTCTCTCTTTCGTTGCTTATGGCGTGGTTGTTGCTTGACACCAGCAGTCCAGTTTACCTTGCTTTTTCGTCCCATCAACTTTTGAAATACGTGACATTGCTACCAGCCGTTGGCGTGTTTGTCTTTTTCATGCTCTTTTGGCCCTTGACCGCCCGCGCTCACCTGAATCTCTATGCTCGCTTGGTTCGTTCAACGCGTCGCTTGCGTCAGTGGAGAGCGTGGGGGGATGAGAGCAACGATTGGGATACCTTGGTTCAACAACAGCAGCAATTGGCTCACCGCCTTGTCAGTTTGGGCGCGGGTTTGGTGCTCCCCGGCGATGAGGATTGGAACGATCCGCCCGCTGGAAAGGACGACGCAGAGATGGTACGTCGTCGGGATGAACCCCTCCCTCATTGATGTCTTGAAGCGGGCATTGTTCACAAGGGTTTGAATGAAAGAAGGTCGGTGGCACAACCAAACCCGGGGATGGCGACCATGACTCGAACGCTGGTGTTGACGGTTGATCGAGACAACGACCTCGGAAACAAAACCTCAATTCGCGGACCGGTGGTCGGACGAAGAAACGTCCTCACGGCCGCCCTCAAGCTCGGCATAGCCGACCCGGAGGAAAGCGACACCAACGCCATTCTCGGCGCCATGGCTCAACACGACAACATCGCCGAAGCCAAAGGCGAGGAAGACGAGGTCGAAATCGCCATCCTCACGGGCGATGAGAAAGTTGGCGTTCGCTCCGACCGGGCCATTGCTGCTCAACTTGAAGAAGTCGTTTCGAGTTTTCAGCCCGACCAAGCCATCTTGGTAACAGACGGCGCTGAGGACGAAAGCGTGCTGCCCATTATCACCTCACAAGTGCGCATTGACCACATCGAGAAGATCATCGTGCGCCAATCCAAGGGCATCGAAGGCACCTACTACTACATCGTCAAGGCGCTTGAGGACCCCAAATGGCGTGCGAAAATCATGATTCCGTTCGGAGCCGTCATGGCCATTTTGGGCCTTGGCATCATGTTGCCCAACGAAATCGGAGGCGTTGTCATCGGTGCTTTGCCATTGGTGCTCGGGCTGTACATTTTCAGCAAGGGTGCTGGCATTGAATCGACGGTCAATCGTGTCATCCAAGAAATGCGTGAAAACGCTGACGCGGCCATGTTTTCCTCGCTTCTATGGACAGCGACCTTGTTCAGTGCTATCTTTGCGGTGGCCGAAGGTTGGCGTGCGTTTGGGCTTCAAGAAGGCACGACAAGCACCCAATCCGTCCTCTGGTTGAGCGTGATTCACTCTTCCTTGGCCTGGACGGTGATTGCCTTCCTGACCTCCACGGCTGGGTTCATGCTTTTGCGTTTGAAGCGAGGTTCGTTCTCCGGCAGCCTGATCGTGCTCAGCGTCTTCGGCATGGTGGTCTATTCCTTCCTCAACGCAGCCCTTGACATCGCCATTCGTGTGTTGAACGGGACGTCCTACGAATTCAGTGTTGAAATGATTCTCAACGACTTGACCACGCCGCTGATTTGGGTCGTGGTGTTGTGGATGGTCACAACGGTGGTTCGAAGTCTCCAGGCCAAACAGGCCCAAGCGGACCGCTACTGGGGCATCTGATCACAAGATGAACCGCGGCAAGACCTTCGCCATGGTGTTGTGACCCACCACGCCAACCAGAACCCCTTCGTCGTTGACAACACCCAATTGGTTGAGGTCATGGGTGAGCATCAATGCTCCCGCTTTGAGCAGGGGTGTGGTGGTGCGGACGGTCATCGGCGGATTGGTCAGGATTTGTTGCGCAGGAATGGAATGCATCCAGGCAACATCGCGATTCACCGTCTTCCGACTGATCCTTTTGAGGAGGTCGACCGCGTGAATCCGTCCAAGGGGCACACCTTCATCATCAACCACAAACACATGGTCCCAGTTGTTTCGTGTCAGCGCATCGAGCACAGAGGCCATGGAATCGCTTGCCAAGACGGCGTGGGGTGCCTGCATGGCGTGGCCGCACTGGACATTTCGCGCGGCTCGCGAAGCCGATGCAGGTTGAGCGGATTTGCGTTGAAACGGACGTGATGCCATGGTCTTCCCCACGGCGGTCCGTCTGCCGACCTCTTTTGAACCCTTCCGATATCCGTATTGCAGTATCCGGAATCCGGAAATTTTTCGGGACCGGCTGAAGCGTTTACCCTCAACAGATAAAGCACGCTGGCACATGGTCAATTCGTGACCACCCTTCCGCCTGAGGTGTTGACGGCCCTGAAGTCGATGAGCGGGTACGAGCAAATGCTCGAAATTGACCGCCTCTGTCGGGTTTACAACACCGACGAATCCACGGTCCGAGCCGCCTTGGCTCAGCATGCATCTTCTGCACAGGGGCAACCCGTCGCCGAAACATCACCTTCGTGGGACACCTCGCACAAGGACGTACCAACCCTCCAAGAGGCGACGGGTCCGGCTGCGCCACAGGTCATCGACAAGGGCCAATTCAGGTTTGAATACGACCCGACTCGGGAGGCTGCGGCTCGCCGAGAACAGGTGAATCAAGCGATTCTTTGTTCAGCATGCGGCGTTGCTCTCGGTATTCCTGACGTGCGCCCCATCAAGGTAACTTGCCCCTCCTGCCTGTTTGAGACCACCTACACCCATTGAGGGCGAGGTTGATGAACAGCCACATGGAGGACGACACATGGACGGTACCTCTCCCAGGCTTTGGCCCTATGCCGCCAACAACTCACCGCTCGCTCTTCCCGAACGACCGGTTTTGTACACGCCAAGGGCCGTGATCGACCTCGAGTTTTCCGGCGAGAAGACCTCCAACGACGAGGAACTCGATGCGAGTGGGATTTTGGCGTATGCAGAACACTATGCCAGCCACGGTGTTTCACTCAATGCGCTGTTGAAGGACGAGGGGGCGCCTCTTCTCGAAGAGCGCCGGCCCATTTTGCTGCAGGGAGAGTTGGCCAACCCGTATCGCTTGCAGGACATCGGTATGGGCGCGCTCCCCCTTCTACCGGTTCGCCTTGAGGGGTTGTGCCGTACATGGGCCGATGGGCTTGACCCTCGTGACACCTATCCCGGCATCCACCACGTCACCCTTGCCCGAACACCGGGTTGGTGGGAACTCTCAACGGTGGGTTTGGCGACCAAGGAGCAATTGAAGCAGATTCGTGAATGGTTGGACAACGGTGTGCGTCAAACGTGGCGACCGGTGAAATTGGGTGAGGGGAGCGTTCGCTTCGAACACGACCCCGTCACGCCTCCGGCCTCGGCGGATGTGGAATGGGACGGCACCGTTGAGCGTGTGTCTGCTCCGCCACCGCCAACCACCGGCCCGCTTCTTTCGCTTGACGCGTTGTTGGTCGTGGTGCACACGCGTCAGGGGTGCTACAACCATCGCGGGCGTTTGGCGCGTTGCGTTCACATGCATCAGCGGGCGTTTCACGAACAGTTGTTTCGAAAGGGTTCCTCCCATCGCTGGGACGACGTTCTCACGCTTCGCTAGATGGACGCAGGTAGTGTTCCACGCGTTCTTCGCCCCACACGTACTCGTGACATTTTTCCAAACCTGCAGCCTTCAAGACCTCTTCATCAATCCCAGCTAGCACCGGATTTCGATGCTCAATTGAAGCGTGGACGAGAAACACCTCGTCCACCAAGCCTTCATCGAGGAAGCGATGAACGGTGGTGGGACCTCCTTCCACGAGCAGCCGTTGAATTTCTTGGTCACCCAACTGGTTCATCAGCGAACGAAGCCCTGCAAACCCTTCCTGGAGCAGGCGAGTTTCTCCCTCGTCGTTGAGTAGCCTGGAGGATGGATCGACGCGACCGTTGGGGTCAATCACCAAGCGCACCGGTTGGCGGTCGGAAGGTACCAAGCGCACATTGAGTTGAGGGTCGTCACGGTTGACGGTCTCCACCCCAACCAACACAGCATCGCAATCACGGCGTAGTTCGTGCACTTTTTCGAGACATCCGTGCGACGTGAACCGTTGAGCTTCTTCAGATCGGTCGTCAACCGAACCTTGCTGGTCAAGCGCCAATTTCACGGTCACCAGCGGTCGACGATGCTCACACCAGTGCATGAAGGCCCGCATTTGTTCGCGTGCTTCTGCCTCCATCAAGCCCAATCGGGTCGGAATTCCTGCCTCGTTCAACACCGTGCATCCGTTGCCACGCACCGTGGGGTTTGGGTCGCCGTGTGCCACCACGACTTCTTTGACGCCGGCCCACATCAACGCTTCAGTGCACGGCGGTGTGCGTCCAAAATGGTTGCATGGTTCCAGCGTCACGTAGGCTGTCGAACCGTTTGGTGAATGCCCCTTCTCCTCTGCATCGTGAATCGCCATTTGTTCGGCATGGAGTCCACCAAGATGGTCATGCCATCCTTCTGCAATGATGCGACCGTCTTTCACCAGCACGCAACCGACCAGTGGATTGGGACTGACCTTCCCCCTGCCACGTTCAGCAACCAGCAAGGCGTGTTCCATGAACGCGACATCGTCATCGGTCCATGCGTGGTCCACGTCACGCCGAGACCCATGGAGTTCAAGACTTCTTGTATGGGCGATTCATGTGAATTCGACCAAAAAACAGAACTTTATGCAAGATAGTTGAACATATATTCATTATGCATAAATGCATAAACGCCCGCGCTGGAGAAGGTTTCAAGCACTTGAGAACCTTCACGACACCATGACAAGTGCGCCTCAGCAAGGTTTCCCCGACCCGCTCAACTTTGAGCAAGACGGGACATCACGTCGCAAAAAAGGGACACACCGTCCTGTTTTTGCCGATGTGTTCACCCAAGCGGGGACGACCGTTGGGCCACCAGACAAAGTTCACCTTCTGGTCAATCCCTATGCTGGCAAGAAGAAGGGACGCATCGTTGCCGACGAAGTACGCCAACAACTCGAGGCAGCGGGTGTTGATGTCGCGGTTGCCTACTCTGCCTACAGCGGCCATTTGATGACGCTTGCTTCTGCCTTGAAGGTCAACGAAGGCGACGTGATCGTCGCTGTCGGCGGCGACGGTACGCTTTGCGAGGTGCTCTCTGGCCGTATGTTGCTGAATCCCGTCCAGCGGGAGCGCTTTGCCATCATCCCTGCTGGGACGGGGAACTCTCAAGCCAACGATCTTTCCCTATCGAGCGTTCAAACCGCCATTGACGCACTCCTCAACGGGCATTACCAAGCCCTTGACCTGGCGAAAGTCGAATTGACGGAAGGATTACCGGGCCACGAAGGTGAACGCATCGTTCGATACAGCCACAACCTCGTGACGTGGGGGTTGGGCGTTGATTCCAATATCCAGGCTGAAAAAATGCGTTGGATGGGGCCCATTCGCTACGATGTCGGCATTCTTCTTGCCATCCTCAGCAATCGCAAGCGAAGCGCGACGTTGACCATCAATGGAACGTCGGTGACCGACGACTTCACGCTTTTTTTGGTGCAAAACAGCCAAACTGGAGGCTCCTTGCTTCCACTCGCCCCCGGTGCCTCGCTTGACGACGGCGAGATGGACATCGGGATTCTCAAGCGGATGAAGCGAGGGGCGATCCTGAAGGCGTTTGGGATGCTCAAAAGTGAAGGGAGGCACGTCTTCCACCCGCAGGTGGATTATCATCGGTTTACCTCCCTTCGCATCGAAACAGAAACGCCAACGGCCATCAACATCGATGGGGAGAACATCGGCTCAACACCCTTGAAGATGGACGTGCTCAAGCACGCTGTTGATATCGTCGTGCCTGCTCAAAACGAGAAATCCGAGAAGTCTTCGTCCTCGTCTTCGTAGTGTTGGGCAGGCGCAGGCGCCGCTTCCTCAACAGGTTCTGCTTTCTTTACGGCCTTTCGACGACGCACCGGCGGTTGTTTCTTTGGTTCAGCCGCAGGTTCTGGGGGACCGCCAACGTTGGAGGAGGTGGGTGGAGATGAGCGTCGTTGTGTCATGGACGGGGGAAGTGATGAAGACACGGATTCCTCAGCGTTCATTCGGTCCATTTCCTGCGCCGCTTCGGTGACGACCACGCTCGACTTGCGTCCGCCTGGGGCAGAACCACCGGGTCCTTTCGAGGTTGATGTAGAGGCCAAGACGCTATCGAGGTCAAACCCACCCATCGGGTTCTCGTTCTTTGGAGCGGCGGAAGGTTGGGGCTTTTCCTTCTTGATTTCCTTGGCCCGTTCTTTGTCTTGGCGTGCTTTTCGCTCGGTTGGAGATTCCATGCCGGCCTTCTTTGCTGCCTTGGCGTCGGTTTTCACACTGGCTGCCTTTTTCATTCCCTCGGACCCGATGAGCGTCTGCATGGTGCTGCTCGCCGATTTCATGACCAATCCTTTGGAGACGATGAACAATCCAACGGCTCCACCCAGTCCACCAACGAGGAAGAACATGATGAATCCACCACGGCCCAAGAACGGCACGTCGCCTTGGACCCATTCGTCATCGGCTTCACCGCTCACGGTGACCGAGGCACCCTCAAGCGAGATTCCGGTGACGAAGACATAGGCGTCCTCTCGGTTGTTGTCCCCGACCAACATGTTGCAGTCGCTGCTGGTTTTGTGCCAGCTCTTGAGGTACCCGTTGGGGTTCTTTCCATCGGCTGCCTCAACAAGATAGCCTTGGATCACGACCGGTTGATGCCATTCGCCCAAGGATTTCATGCCAGAGAGGATGTCTTCCGATGTGGGAACCAGGCCGAGAATGAACCATTTCGTGTCTGCGTCAGAATCCAGTTCATCCAAATCCACGCTTCCTGCACCCGTGTCTGGGCCCAACGGCAGGGACCATGACTTGACATCAATTCTCGCCCCTTCACCGTCTTCGACGCTCGCTGCTTGTTCAAACGGCATGGACTGAATAGCCACCGCAGTGGTGACCCCGTAATCAAGGCCCTTTGCTCCCATCAGGGTGTCGTGCTGGTCGTAGAAATGGCTGGCGGCGAGGTAGCCGGAGAACCGAATCGGGTCGCCTTGCTTTGCTTCGAGAACACTGCCTTCTGCATCGGGGGTGCAGCCGACTGGATACAGGCCGGACAGCGTAGTGCTTTGACCGGACAATCCGCTGGTAACGGTTGAATTCTCCATGGAGAAATCAACCTGCACGCTTGAACTGCCCGTTCCCCAATCGGCTGATGAAGGGCCCAGGCACCCGGCAAGGGCCATGCAAGCAACCAAACACAGGGCAAGCGAACTACGGCGCATGAACGGATGAGGGCGGGTTGAGTTTGAGAAGTCTTCCCTGCTGTTGAACGACGGCATGAGTGGCGCAGTCGGAGAGATTTGAACTCCCGAGTCACGGGGACACCGGATTTCAAATCCGGCGCAATACCAGGCTATGCGACGACTGCTGTGGGTCAACGGAGGGGCTTCCGTTTTTTCTCCTTTCCCTCATGCCTTCATCGCTGGTGTTTCCTCGAGAAGAGGCCAACGGCTGCAGCCAAGGCAGTCATGGACCAAAACCACGGCAGGCCTGGCGTGGTCTCGGCTTGATGCCCGCCCAACTGCTCCTTTTCCAGCAATTCCCGAACATCGGCCGCCAGGTCCTCTGGTCGCCAATCATCGCCCGCCCAAGCAACGACCGGTTCCCGGTCTGAATTCAAAATGTAGGTGATGGTGGAGTGGCCAACGTTGTATTCTTCGGTGGTTTCAGGGACACACGTGAGTTGGTCCCCGTCGTCCCAGCCGAATCCTTCGTCGCACATGCAGTGCATAGCGGAACCGGCGCCCATGTGCCACCCGTGACCGTTGCAAACGTTGGTGTCTGCGTTGGAAGCGAGCGGTGAAAGAACGGTGCTGGTGTTCACATAGGAAGGCGCCCACATGATGTGTTCCGGTTCCAACAACTCATCCATGCCAACGCTGGAGGATTCCCATGCTTCCGTGCTGCCGTTCCAAACATAGAGGTTCCACCACCAGGAATAGTCGCTCGGGGCAGACAGGTTGTCGATGGACGAGAGGTAGTGACCGTACGTCGAATCTTCAATGGTTGAATTCAGTGCAAGATGGTCCAACGTTCCCCGGGTGAGGTGATAGCCGGACAGAGCGCTGATGTTCGCCTCGTCGATCGAACCGTTCGGCCAAGCAACCGTCATGCTCAACGCCTCGTTTTGTGGAGGTGCGGGAAGCTGCGTACGGTTGTTGGTGGTCGCCATCCAAGCGATGTGCGGATGAAGATGGACATCGACTTCGTCCATGCCCACATCGGCGGGTTGCCACGCGTCTTGCGTTGCGTTCCACACATTCAGTTCCCAATACCACGACCAATCCTCAGGGGAATCAACGCCATCGATGCCGTGGAGCATTCGCCCCCATTCACCTTCAGAGATGTTCAGTGCCCAGGTTCGTTCCTCCGCCAGCATCATCGTGGCAGCGGAGGCGCTCAAGTGAGCCATGTGTTGGTTTGAGGTGGTGTTGCTGGTGGCCAACGTCAGCGAAGATTCACCGGGTTGGTACGCCATCGTGTGGGCATCGATGACGGCCTTTTGGACCACCAACCCGAAGGTTGCCCACACCGGCTCCAAGACGTCGGTTGAACCCGTGAGGTGGGGCCACTCAACACCGTGCTGTTGGGTGTATGCAGCGAGCACATCCGGTGTGTCGCGTTCAGGGTCAACCGTGATGGAGACGAAGGTCACGTCTTCCTGTTCACGTTCCGAGAGTTCGGAATGTGCGGTTTTGAGCGATTGCGTGATGACAGGGCACACATCGGGGCAGTGGGTGAAGATGAACGACGCCACGATGACACCCTGACTGTCGAGGTCAAAGGAATAAGTCTCGTTGTATTGGTCGATGAGCGTGAAGTCATCGACGGGTCCGCGTGCCAGTTTGCTGCCTTTGTAGGCGCTGGCCGGTGCCATCAACAGCACGGTCACGATGAGCAGGGCCACCAAGCGCTGGAGGCTCATGGCGTTCCGCCCTCAGCGAGTCGTGGCGTAGTCCCAGTTTGGCATGCACCATGAAGGCAATTCCGTGACCGCACCGGGGTTGGACAAGCCGATACCCCAGAGCATCAAAAGCACAAAGAGCACGGGGAAAAGCGCCGTGCGGGTGTAGATGCGAGGGTCGCCCTTCAAGTGCATGAAGTAGGCTGCGATGCCGTAGCCTTTGACGATGCCAACGCCGATCAAAATGAACCATACCACGTTCAACGTGATTTCGATGTCTGTTCCCGGGACCTTCTCAAAGAAGACGGCGCCGACTTCGAACACCGTGAAAATCATCAAGACGACGAAGTTCCAAAAGTAGATGTCGTAGTTACCAGGCAATTTTTCGACGAGCGATTCAAAGATTCCAGATGTTTCGTGTTCTCCCATAATCTCACCTCAATACAGATAGAAGGCTGGGAAGATGACCACCCATGCCAAGTCAACAAAGTGCCAGTACAGCCCGAAGTATTCGATACCCTGTCCGTTCTTTTCATCGTAGCCAACGGTGTCGGCTTTGAAGATCAGGTACAGCATCACCAGCAAGCCGATGAAGACGTGCAAACCGTGAGCGCCCGTGGCGATGTAGAAGATTGAACCGGCTTGGGTGCCGATGGTGAAGCCTTCTGCAACCAAGTGGCTCCACTCAACCAACTTGAGGACGATAAACATCGAACCCAAGAGGAAGGTTGCAATCAGGTAGTTGCGAACGGCTGCCTTCTTGGTCGGCATGAGTTTGCCCAGCAGACCTTCAGGTGCTTGCCAATCCTTCGTCTTGGCCGTTTTCAAGGCCAGAACGATGGTGTAGGATGAGATGATGAGGGCGAAGGTGTTGATGGCTCCGGGAAGCAGCGTCATGAAATCACCTTGGCCGCCCAATCCGTCGAGCGTTCCGCCGTTGGGTCGTAGGAAGTCGGAAGCGGTCAAGGTGTCAACAGCCGTACAGTTCTCATTGCCTGCATTCACTTGCCATTGCGTACACCATTCGGTTCGCATGCGGAGGTAGGATGAGAAGAAGGTCGCGAACACCATCACCTCAGACATGATGAACACCCAAAGACCAGCCTTACGGATGTGTTCGCCCGCAAACCATTCGTCGGTTTCGGTAGCGATTTGTTCGTGGTTCCCGATAAACGGCAAGTCTTCTCGCCACCAGTTTGCTACGCCTGCCACGATGAGCATAAGGCCGAGCATGCTCATCCCAAGGTCGCCAAGGCTCGCATCCACACCGGACAGCATGTTGCCGAGAGAGGCTTGGAACGAGGGGAAACCCATGAGGAAGAACATGATACCCAAGGCAAACACGATGGGGGAACCTGAACCGTGGTGCTCGTGGTCGTCACCACCGTAGTGGTGGTCATCGTGTCCACTGTCCTCGGGGAAGATGGAATTGAGGAACCCGCCAACGCCAATAAACGAGGCGTAAGTGATGCACATCAGCAGGATGGTGATGCCTGCTGTCCGCCATGTCAAGTAGGAAAGGTGTGCTTCAATTTCGTGATGATGAGCCTCTTCCTTCTTTTCCTTGAGGGCCTTGATCTCACTCTCGCTGGCGTTGTTGGCCTTGGCCTCTTCGTAGTCGTACTTGGCTTCCTCGTACTCGTGAATCGCGTCCTCGTAGGTGTGATGCTTCATGTTGGCAACACCGACGCCCATGGTGGCAAAGGCGAGGATACCGATGGTGAGGAACAGTCCACCCATCAAGACGGCGCGCATCCAGATGCTGTTCTCGACGTGAGCTTCTCCGCCGCTCATTCTTCTCCCTCCAGTGAACCAACCGGCACGCTTTTCGGTTCGGCTTTCAGCAATTTGTCGACCAACGAAGGCGATTCCTTGTGGTGTCCGAATTCTTTGTTCATGTCACCTTGAACAGGAATGTCATGGAACGAAGGCGTGGGAGGTGGTGAGGTCGTGGACCACTCAAGGGACCAACCGCCCCACGGGTCTTTGCCAACCGGCTCACCTCGACGGGCCGAGTAGATGATGTTCCATACCAGGAGCAACTGACTGATGCCGAAGATGAACGCAAAGGTCGACACCGCCATGTTGTACTCGGCGAAACCGGACTCGATGGTGTAGGTGTGGGTTCGCCGAGGCATGCCCATGATGCCCAACGCGTGCATCGGCCAGAAGGCTGCGTTGTACGAGGCAAAGCCGATGAGGAAGTGCCACAGGCCCAGCGTCTCGTTCAACTTTCGACCCGTGGCCTTGGGGTACCAGTAATACACGGCGGAGAACAATGCAAAGACCGTTCCGCCGATGAATACGTAGTGGAAGTGAGCGACCACGAAGTAGGAATCGTGGAAGTGGATGTCAAGCCCTGCAACGGGGAAGAACATACCCGAAATTCCGCCGAGCGTGAAGGTCACGAGGAAGCCAAGCGACCACAGCGTGTGGGTTTTCATGACCAACGAGCCACCCCATAGCGTGGCCAGCCAGTTGAAGATTTTCGCACCGGTGGGGATGGCCACCAGCATCGTGGTGATCATGAAGGCGGCACGCCAGAACGGGTCCATACCCGAGGTCAGCATGTGGTGGCCCCAGACGATGAAACCGACAATGCCGATACCGGCCATGGCGATGACCATCGACTTGTAACCGAAAATGGACCGGCGGGCGGAGGTCGCCAACACTTCGGAAACAATACCGAAGGCCGGCACGATCACGACGTACACTTCTGGATGGCCGAAGAACCAGAACAAGTGCTGGAACAGCAAGGGGTCGCCTCCAGCGACGAAGAATTGGGTTCCAATCGTGTGGTCAAACAGCAGGAATGCCACACCGATGATGAGGGCGGGCAAGGACATGAAGAGCATGAACACGCTGATGAACACCGACCAGCTGAACAGGGGCATCTTCATCCAGGTCACGCCGGGTGCACGCATGGTGAACACCGTGGTGATGAAGTTCACACCACCCAAGGTCGACGAGGCACCGAGCATCAGCATGCCGGAAATGAATGCCGTGGTTCCAGCGTTCGAGCCGTAGTCGGCCAAGGTTGAACCAAGGTTTGCTTCGGTCAGTGAGGAGTACGGCGGGTACATGACCCAGGTGATGTCGGCGCCTTGTCCAGACCAAATACCGCTGAAGATGAGCGGGGCGGAGAACACCAGCAACCACAAGCCCATGGCGTTGATGCGCGGGAAGGCCAAGTCCTTGGCTCCGATTTGCAGCGGTAGCACGTAATTCATGAAACCAGCGATCATCGGCATGGCTGCAAGGAAAATCATGGTCGTACCGTGGAGCGTGAAGAACGAGTTGTACTCATCATAGGTGAGGAAATCGTTCTCTGGAAGCGCCAATTGGATACGGAACAACAGTGCCAACAGGCCACCGACAAGGAAGAAGAAGAACCCGAAGAGGAAGTACATGATACCGACTTCCTTGTGGTCGGTGGTGGTCAACCAGGGCTTCAAGAAACTCCAGAAGCGCTCCATGGTGAAGGTCTCGGGTGAGCGTCGGTAGAACACCCAGAGGACGCCGACGAAAATCAGGCCAGCTGCCAAACCAATGGAGGTCATGAAGATGATGAGGGCGCTTGCGCTTGGGGCAAGGGCTCCAGCGTTGATGCCGGCGATGGCCACGGTGGCGACGTTCCAATGGTCACCGCTTGAACCGCCGTTTCCGGTGTTCCCGTTCACGGCGTTCCCGTAGACCGTCATTTCGACGTTGAGGTCGTCAGCGGCAGGGGCCGTCCACTCAAAGGTCCACGAACGTACGTTGTTGGCCTCGGAGGTGTGGGTCAGGCCGTCGTCCATGATGTGGCCCAAGGATTCGGGCACCGCCGTCACTTCACCGTGAGAGACCAAGATCCGGTAGCCACCGTAGGGGACGGTGCGTGCGCCGTCGGTAACGATGCCGTCACCAGCAAGTTCCATGGCGTCATTTTCAAGCGTCACGGTGAACGTGTAGGTTTCGCTGGCGTTGTAGGTTGAGGGCAAACCATCGACCAGCACCGTGGTGTCAGGAGAGGCACCACCGTGACAGCTGCACCCTTGGTCACCGGCAGACCCAATCCCGCTGGGGATGGCCGTGAACTGTGGAGCCGCCACCAAGGACAGCATCAACACGCTCAACAGAAGCGTGATTCGAAGACGCATCAGTAGTCACCTCCACTTGACCCATCGGTCGTTTTCTTCACGCCCGTATCGGTCTTGCAGTCCATGCCCTCAGCCGCAACGATGGTCACTTGGCCGTACATCATGGAGTGTTGGTTGCCGCAGTATTCAGCGCAGCGAATCGGGAACGTGCCGGGGTCGTCGGCCATGATGGACATGTAGGTGCCCGTTTCAAGTCCGGGAACCAGGTCCTCCTTGACGCCCCACTCAGGTAGCCAGAAGGAGTGCTGGACACCGATGTAGTTTGGATTGGAATCATCGGAAGGCTTGGAGTGCATCTCAAACACGACTTCAACATCGCAAGGCAGAATCATGTCTTCGCCTGCGGCCGATGAGAACACGTGGTCCTTTGGAATGTGCATCCATGTGTGAATGACTTCGCCGTCAATGTCGGTCACTTCAACGGTTGAGAGCAGGAACGGGTTGAAGGTGATTTCAACCATGGCTTCACCGAAGTTGATGGCCTGCTCTCCTTCGTCGACGCCCTTGCTGAAATTGACGTTCACAGCGGCGTCATTGGTGCTCGTGACGGTGAGGGTCGTTCCGCTCCATGTCACGTCGATGTTGGTGGTGGACGGGTCGTCTTCCCAGGTCAGGCTGTCGGAATACTTGTACTCCCAGAACCATTGTTTTCCGATGATTTCCATGTTGTGAACGTCCTCATCTTCGGGGTCGATTTGCCACACCGCCGTGTTGGAGGCGAGAGCGAGCACGACCAACCACGTCACGATCAAGGTTGGTAGGACGTAGAACATCACTTCAACCGGGGTGTTGTGGCGGTCAACGGGAAACGACCCGACTTCGATGTGGTCAATGTGGGTGGTGTCGGGTTCGACGCCGTCTCGGTAGCGGAGCATGGCCAAAAACATCCAGCCGAAGGTGAAGATGCCGACCAGAATGGACCAAAACATGAACTTATCATAGAGAACAGTGAACACCGTGTCTTCTGCTACCATGCAACCACCCTATTTGACCGGCCGCATAGCCCCCCCTTAAGCGTTTGTTGGGGGGGGTTAGAACCGTGGTGCGTTTCCCTATTCAACCCTTCATGCAGACCCGTCTTCGTTTTGCATTTGAATTGATATGAAAACCCCCCGAGACCGTACAAAAAACCGCTTTCCCTTGGTTGGTTTGGGATGCTACTTGAACCCCCGCCGACTCGAGTTGAACATGGGTCCGAGCACCTGCCTCACACGCACCCTCGATGGGGCCCTCGTGATGGCCATCGAGGTCCAGCCCGGAGCCCACCGCCAAGGTATTGTTGGGTTCAACACCTGGCGTGACCGACTATCGGTGGCGGTGCGCGCTCCTGCCAAGGACGGCCAAGCGAACCGTGCGGTGCTGCACGTGCTCTCGCACCAACTCAACATCGACGAAGCATCGATGTCCATTGTTGCAGGCCAAACCTCGAGGATGAAAACGGTTCGACTGACGAACCTGTCCATGGAAGACCTTCTCGGAAAAGTCGAACAGGCGTTGGGGGACGCACCATGACCTCCTACCACGGCCCTGGTCGAGGTTCCTCCAACGCCGAGGAGCGCTGGCACAAAGCGGCCCAAGCCCTCGCTTCGGCTCGGCAGCGAAACCGGGAGGCCCACGTCGCTGTTTTGGTTGAAGGGCGTCGTGACCGCTTGGCTTTGGAACGGCTGGGGTTCACCGGCCCGATCGAGGTGTTGAATCGTGGCTGGCCGGTGGACGACGTGCTGGTGTATGTCCTCGAGCATTACGGCCGAACCAGCACGATCGACCACGGCCCAAGCATCGTGTTGTTGATGGATTGGGACCGGACTGGAGGACGCCTGCAGGCACAATGCCGCAGGAACCTGGAATCGCTCGATGTTCGGTTCGATGAAAGTCTTCGCTCCATGCTCACCGTGTGCTTGAAGCCGGAAACGCGCGTGGTTGAGGGATTGTCAGGGTTGATTGACGTCCTCTTACCGCTGGTCGATATGTACGACGAGGCCGGGTTCAGCGGTTCGTCTCAGGGGAAGGAAACGCGTCCTCTTTGACGGTGTTCAGCACCACGTGCGTGTAGGAACGAGCCACACCGTCAAGGGTAAACACGGTCTTCGTGAGGTTGTCCAAGTCGTTTCGGTCACGGACTCGAGCCAACACGATGGAATCCCAGTCACCGGTCACGTCGTACACGGCAAACACCCTGGGGTCGGCCGCAATTTTTTGCTGAACGTCGATCATGCGTCCTTTGACGATTCTCAATCCAGCCATGATGGTCATGGTCCAACCCAACTGCTGTGGGTCAAGAACGGCGCTGTAACCTTTGATGACGCCTTCCTCTTCGAGGCGTCGCAATCGGTTGGTCACCGTCCCTTGGGCCAAGCCAAGGGTGCGTGCAAGTTGGCGATGGCTTGTCCGAGCATCCTCACTCAGCAAACGAAGCAACGCACGGTCGGTGTCATCGAGGTCCATGAACGAGGACGGTCGGTTCATGGATTTCAAGCCTTCATTCTTCCTCGTTGGCCAAAGGGCTGGCGAGAGGGGCAGCGAGCCACACATGCTGTTTCCATCCACCCAATCCGTCGATATCGACCGAGGTTTCAATGTGACATTCTTCCCGGTGCGTTTGGCGGAACGACACGACAAGATCAGCCTGTTCGTGAGGTTTGAACGAACGTCTTGGCGGTCGACCTTTGAACACCCAAGGCGGCAGCACACTCCATTTCGTCACGGTGAATGCTGCAGAACCGGCCTGCACGCTGAGCACCAATTGGTCGCCGTGTTCACTGCTCCACGTCGCTCGCAACGATGGTATGGCCTGCTCTCGCGTTCGCATGGAGGCGATAATCGCCACCAACATCACAAGGGCGAGAATGGAGAGCATGATGGGGGTCCACGCTTGACGGGACGTTGTGTGCAGCGAAGGGGAGGGCAATCGGTCGTGCTTGAGCACCAACAAGTCACTGTCCTCCGCGCCTTCAACACCTCCGAACACAGCGATGCTGTACGACCAACCGTTCGGTTGCTGTGTGAGGTCCACCCCTGCGGCCGACAAATGGTCGGCTGAGAGCAACGCCGTCATCGAGGTCGTGTTGTTGGGTTGAAGCGAAAACGCCACCTCTGGCCTCAATTCCCTGACGAGGTTGACCGTGGTTCGAAGGTGCTGGTCAACCGCCCTGTCCTCGGTCAAGACCAGGTACATGAGGGTTTGATTGGACAAGGAAACCAACGGGGTCACGTCGAGGTCAAACACCACAAATCTCAGGTTTTGGTCCGCCGCAACGACCTTGACTTCGCCGTCGATGGTGATGAGGTCGGGCTCCCGGACTTCATGACGTATCACGGTGCTCTCGTGTTCGCTGGTGTTGAGGTCGAGGGTTGACCGTCGGTACAGCGCGTCGTCGTCAGGCCACGACGACCCGGTCTCGTCGCTCCAAGACCACCACGTCCATGTCACGGCTCCCTCGCTTTTTTCAGCATCTGGGCGAGTGGTGTTCATCGAAAGAAAAACCTCTTCCAAAGCGAACTCGTTCTCATCGGAAATGGAAGCATGGGCGTGAATGTTCCATGTTTCTTCGGCAGCGAGGGAGGGCGGTATCAACATCAAGAGCAAGACGCCCATCAAAACACGCCGTCTCATGCTTCGTCCTCCCGCCACGGCAAGCCGAGTTTACGGCGCAGAATGTTTTGCTCGTTGAGGTCGATCATCAACGTCACCCGTGCACCAATCCATACCGAGAGGATCTCTGGACCCCAAGGCATGGTTGCTCGAAGCAGGTAGGCCCCGCTGGGTAAGGCATGAAGACCGGTCGCCTCGGTGAATTCGTCAAGAAGGGGCGCCCAACCGGTGAGCAATTGAACAAAATGCTCCGAGGAGAGGTCAGCGATGTTTGCGCTGAACCGGTGCCCAAAAGCGTACGTGGCTTCTTGCCGAGAACGCCACGAGTCCTTCTTCAGGGTAAAGGCGGGGAGGCCCACATGGACCACCCGGATGGGATGGAATGTTCCCCCCGGCCAAACATCACCTTTGTTCGTCGGTGCTTCGGGCTCAAACAATCGCTCCCTCACGAGTGGAGGCGCAAGGTTCAGTCGTTTCCCTCGTTGCCAAACGGAGTAGGGTGAGAAGTCCATGCCGTACATCGTCGAAACGGTTTCAACCAGTTCATCAGAAGCATGAACGACAGAATTCGCCGTAACGGGCGGAGGTTGTTTGTAGGTCGGCGACCAATGTTGCGAGGTTCGGGTGGCCCTGCTCGAACGGTAGGTTTGGGCCACGGCTTCTGGCGAAGCCTCGGGACGATGACGAAACTTCGCTACAAAGAACCCACCCGTGTCGTGGTCGCTGTGCCACAACCGTCCACACAACGGAAGAAGTTCCTGGATGCGTTGTTCGTCTTCCGCCGCCCCCTCGCCCAAGGCGAGTCGGTCGTGCGGGCTGAGATGATGTGCATCAAAGGACGGTAACGAGGTGGCCTCGTCGAGAGCCACCGGTTCGCCTTCCTCATTGAGCATGGGCCACGAGGTCAGGCCGGGATGGAGGGTCAACCCCTCAACGTGCACGGGAAGCAGCTCAAGATAGGGGCAACGACGGAGCAGTTCAGCCACGACGGCTTCGTTTTCGACCGGATCCAGGCTGCATGTCGAATAGATGAGCGTCCCGTTCGGTACCAGCAAGGACGCTCCGCGCTGTGCGATTTCAACCTGCATGGAGAACATTCGTCGGCCTTGCTTTGGCGACCAGTCCCACCACACGTCCGGATTTTTGCGCGTCGTGGCACTACCAGTGCAGGGCACATCCGCAACGACGAGGTCAAACCCGGGAGGCGGTAGTCGGGCGAAATGCCGACCGTCGTGCTGGGTGACGACGATGTTGGCCAATCCCATGCGGCTGCGGTTGCTGACCAGCATGTTCAGGCGACCCGACACGGGTTCGTTGGCCACCACCACACCGTTGGGATGCAAATGCTCTCCCAGCTGGGTTGTTTTTGATCCCGGGGCAGCGCACATGTCGAGTGCCAGCACGCTGCCAACCTCTTCAACCAGACGAACCGGTACCATGCTGGCGGCTTCCTGCCGCGTGATTCGGCCTGTTTCGTGAAGCAGCGCCATCATGCGTTGCGCATCACCTGTTGCTTTGCCACGGGCGAACGGCATTACAAAGGCCGACTCATCGGGCATCCACGGCAAGGGTGCGGCCCCAAGCGCCTTGACCTGTTCGACCGTCCACGCTCGGTCTTCTCGGTGAAGGCTGACACGAAAGGTTTCAGGAAGCGGTGAGAGTGCTGTCTCAAGCCACGCATTGACGTCTCGACCGAGGTGGCGAACCAAAGCAGTGAGCGAGGATTGCTGGGCGTACGCCCGCCGCTCATCACCATCATCCCGTGGGCCCCTCACGCCTCGTGGTCGGGAACGGCCTCTTTTGGTCTTCCGCCATGATGAAAGGATGCTTCGTTGTGTTTGACCACATGCTGGTGGAGGCGGCCCCTTGGTACCTTCCTCTGTTGTTCGTCACCACGTTGGCGTGGGCCGGTGCTTGGTTGCTTGAACCGAGCCTCCGGCCACGGAGGTTCCTGCATCGGTGTTATCTCTTGGCACCCCCGTTGCTGGCCTTGGGCTTGGTCGCTGTTCGAGCCTTCGCCGTGTTGTCGTTGGACCAACGCCACAACGAAGTCCGTCTGGTCTTGGGTGATGAGGCGAGCATGGGTGAACGCATGCAACTTTTGTTCACGGGGTACGGCGCATTGGAAGGTGGCGTAGCGGCTCTTCTTCTGTTCGGGTTGTTGGCGCCGCTGCTTCCCAGTCTGAGGAACGCCAGCGAGGACACCAAGCAGTTCGTACGAAGTCGCATGATGGTTCACAGCGGCGTGTGGGCCTTGCTGTCGATGCTCATGCTGTTCCCGCTTGAGGCTCATGCATCGATGCAAACCTTCCCAGACTCGCCCACGGTGAGCCAGTATCCTTGGGTTCATCTCGCAGCGGTGGTGGTGTTCACGTTGCTGGTGATGATGGCCGGCGAGTTGCTGGTCGCCAGCACCCACATTGCCCAAAACAACGACACGAGGATTCTGGCCCAGCGCGCCGTGCTCAAATCCGTGGTGGCGGGAACCGTCGCGTGGTGGGCCATTGGCCAAACGGCGGTGTTTTCGCAAACATGGTGGGCACGTCCCTTCCACGATCCCCTTCCCACCTTTGGGCTGTTGTGTCTGGTGTACGCGACCCTCGTCGTTGCCTACCACAGTTCGGCGACCGTGACCGAAGCTCGTTTCCATCAACATCCCCACCAAAGCCGAACATTGAGCGTCACGCTGGTCGGTTCAGCCTTGGTGCTTGGCTTCGTGACGTGGAAGGCGGCCCACCTTGTCGAGGTGTTCGGTGCCGGTGATGCCTCGGCCTCAACTGCTTGGAGTTTGGCGGCCCTCACGATGGTTGTAGCGGGTGCCTTGATGCTGTTGCCCTCGCTCGGTTTTGATGCCGTTCACCGCCCTGAATCTTGGTGGTGGCGCACATCGCTTCTGGTGATGCTCTGTGGCGGCGTCTTGGTCTCCCAGAGTGTCTGGTTGCTGGTACCGAGTCTGCTGTTGGGGGGGGCGTTCGCGCTTCATGTACCGTGGCTGCTCGAGGAAGCAACTGGCCAACACCGTCTGTGGAGCACCGGGTTGTTCGGCGTTGGAACAGTGGCCGTGCTTGCCGTGAATGACGTGCGAACCATGCTCGCCTTGGCGTTGGCCACGTTGGCCTTGAGCAGTTTCATCGAGCATGTACAAGGACAACAATGGGAGCGAAGCCAACCCGCCCAAACTGCGTCCTTGGATTGATGCATCATCGCGTTCTTTAAGTGTGCAAGAACGAAGCGGGGGCTGAAATCTTCGGATTTCAGGGATGGGACCCATATGGCACGAGCCTTCCGCGCAGGCGTTGACAACGAACGGAAATTGAAGATGCCAATTCGACGTCGTCTTTGGCAACCTGTACGAGACCTCGCTTCACTCACGACGCGTGCTGAGCGAACCGTAGAACAAATGGGACCTCTCGTTGACGTTCCTGCTCTTGTTCGAATCGAGAACGAGCATTGGGTCTTTGAGCGAATTGAAGCCTCAACCCTTTCCTCACTCACGCACCGTTTGGTGCTTCAAACAGAGACCGGCGAAGAAGTCCTCGGCGTCACCGAGGATTTCTCAACGGCATTGGAAGTGGCTCGTTGCATGGCTGAGAACGATCAGCGTGTGGTGCTTATCCAAGCGTTGTGAACCTCAAAAGAGGTTCCAAATGGCTTGAACAACGCCTTGGTTCACCAGATAGAAAAAGCCGCCGAGGAGAATGCAGGCGAAGTAAACTTGGGCGGGCGTGATCTTCCAAGAATCCTCGGATTCTTCGTCGAAGTAGCGAATCAAACCAGCGGCTTGCTGGATGCCGCTGCCATCGTTTTTCTTCTTTGCCGCCATGTGGACCGTTTGTGGCGAGAGACCTCCCCCTTATGAACGCGACGCGAGATTCATTCTTCCTCGCTTCTCGATGCTGGGGATGACAGGTCAACAAACGGGACCTCGTCATTTTCGAGCAGAACAGATGCAGACACGACCTCCTCGTGCAGGGGTTGTCCTACGGGCGACGCTGTCGAAGAAAACCGCCCGCCATCGAACGTTTCCGAGGGTGTCTCCAAGGCCGGGTCGAGGTGAATGATGGCCGCTTCCATCCGGGCGAGGGCTCGCTCAATTCCAGGAGCGTTGTCTTCTGCGTGTGCTTTCCAAGCCATCTGAAGATCGTCTTCAAGGGCATCAAACCAAGCCCGTTGCTCTTCGTTCATCTTCAAGGAAGAACGCAGGACCTCTTGCCGTTGCGTCGTTTGTTCAATGGCTTCCTTGAGCGTGGACCGTCCTGCGTTTCGAAGGTTGTTCCAGAGCCGTTCATTGTCCTTGAGATTGAGGCCGGGGGCGTGTTTGGTGAGAAACCGTTCTGCAGAACGGGCATGGGCCATCTCCCACGGCGACTGGCCGAGCGAACTGATGATGTCGAGGACCAAGCGGGACCGAGCCTGCAATGGCCCTCGCAACGTGATGATGTTCAGGTAACCGGTCGTGAACAAGCCAAACCCCCAATAGGGGTGTGATTCAATGCGAACGTGCAGTTCGCTGCTGGTGGTTTCCATCGCCCAACGCTGTTCGTTGTAACCGGGCGGTGAAGGAAAGGTGGGCGTTTCCGGATGAGCAAGATGAGCGAGAAGCGCTTTGGCAACATCACCCAGGTAGACCACGGTCGATGGGCCTTGGTGGTGCTTTCCACGAAGAAGGTGCGTGGTGGTGTCCATTTTGTGCGATGCCTCGGCCTTCCTCACTTGTGCGATCAGAACGCATTCGTTCGCGTCCAACACCGTTTCCATCACAATCCCTCTTCCTCAATCTGCAACCGACCAACCAATTTCTCCCATTCAACGGAGTAAGAATGGCACGAAGTGTGAGCGTTGGTGGGCTCTCCAACGGCCCATTCGTCGTTCGCTTTGTCAGGGCTCAAGCGATGCCTTGGTTGTGTCTCAACCGGTAACAGCCCCTCCATGGTAAGCGCAGGTTGTCTTTTCTCATGAAGAAACCGATATGGCAATCCAACCTCTTGATGAGGAAGGTTCAAGTTAGGGCAGGGACAACGCCTATTCGGTGAACACATGGCAGGAAAAGACAAGCCCACCGACCTCACGTCGCTCCCCGGCGTCGGCGCCGCAACGGCAAAGAAATTGGTCACTGCAAAATACAACACGGTAGCAAAAGTGGCCAAAGCCAGTGTCAACGATCTCCAAAGCGCCGGCTTGTCGGCTGCTGTGGCCAAGAAAGTTCACGCAGCGGCGAAGGCCGCTTCCGCCACCACCTCCGCCGCCAAGAGTGCTGCCGCCAAGGGCGCAAGCGCTGCGAAGAAAACCGCTTCCAAAGCAACCAAAGCGACCAAGAGCGCAGGTTCGAAGGCCAAGAAGGGCGCTTCCAAGGCTGCTTCCACGACCAAAGCAAGCGCCGTAAAAGCGGTCGCCAAGGGCCAAGAAATTGCGGAAGACGTGGTGGAGAAGACCAAATCCGTCTCATCGTCACTCAAAACCAAGAAGGAAGACAATCGAAAGGGTTCCACCATCAAGGTTCCCCGCTCGGTCAAGGACATGCCTTGGTTCAAGAAGGGCTGAATTGAACCGTTACAATTGAAAGCCGTCTCCTGAAATGGCTCGCCATGCCTCGGCGAAAGTACGGTCGCCTTCGCAAAACGGTGGAACAACCACCCACTGGCAACTGTTCCCGATGCCGCTCTGGAAAGCACTGTCCAATCGAGGGTCATCAAGGACGAACCGTTCATCCTCATCGAGAATGGAGCGGGCCGGAACAGGTTGCTAAACGAAAGAAATCAGTCTCGTGAGTCGATGACGCCCAAACTGCTGGTCGAGGGGGTACTCTCCTCAACGGGTTCGACTTCGTGAGGTGTTTCATCCATGTCTTCTCGAAGGGCTTGAGCACGGTGGTAAACCTCACGCAGGGTTTGGTCGGAAATCTCGAGATAAACACGGGTGGTTGCAATCGTTGCATGGCCCATCAGGCGCTGAATCGTCACCAAATCCGCACCCCGTTCAAGCAACCCCGTGGCGAAGTTATGACGCAGAACGTGCGGTGTCAACTTGCCCTTTGGAAGACCGGCCTGTTGTTCCAATGCATCCATCATTCGCTGGACACCTCGCGGTTGCAGCCGTCGACCACGACGGTTGACAAAACAGGCCTCTTCGTCTTCGTCGCACAGCCGTTCCCGAATGGGTATCCATGCCTCCAGCCCGGCGATGGTTCGTTTTGTGAACAACACCAAGCGGTCTTTGTCACCTTTCCCGCCGAGGATCAGGGCTGAACCATCGTCAAAATCAATGTCTTCAAGGTTTAATCCACAGATTTCACTGACCCGCATACCGGTATCCAGCATCATGGTGACCACCAGGGCGACCGCTGGGTCCTCGCTTTGATTGGCAGCCTCCAACACTTGGGTCAACTCACGACGTGTCAACGTCCGTGGAAGGCGTTTCCCTGTGCGAGCCCGCTGGAGATGGTCCGGCCAAATCCATCCGAGCCACTTGATGAAATGGCGAGCTGCAGCGATGCGTGCGTTGTAAGTGGTCGGGCGCAATCCAGCGATGTCGTGAGCCCACAGGTCCAAACGTCCGTTCATCGGTTCCATTCGCAGGGCGAGCAACTCGACGCTCATCTGTTCAAAAGCCGTTTCATCGAGAACATCCTCCCCGGGGAGCAACGTTTCGATGAGTGGTCGCAGGCCGTAGAAGTAGGATTTTTGTGTGTTCTCGGATTTGTTCTCAGCACGAAGTTGGCGTTCGTAGATCTCCTTCCAAGGAAGATGACGCAAGTGCACCAAACGGGCTGGGAGTTGGAGATCGTCGTCCTCGACCAGTCGGCGTTGGCTTGGTCGCCTCGCCTTTGGTTGTGGCGTTCGCATCTCTCGTTTTTCCATCTGGCGTCACCGCCTCCCGCCGAAGCGGGTGTGCATCCCGTGTCCCTGAGGACAACTGGACATACAAGGCCGTGTTTATCAACTCATCGTCAACAAGAGGGGTTTGAAGTGAAAGGACCCCAACCACACCTTGGCATGGGTGAGGGCGTTGTACAACTCAGAGAGCTGGAAGAAGATCGCGAAGTGGCGGCACTCAGAGGTGCTCGATGCCGGTCTTCTTGACGTTGGCCTTCTTGATCTTGTCTGGGAGCCAAGCAGGGCCGCCAGCAGGCTTGTCAACCATCGAGATGCTGCCCGTGAAGCAGTGGACACGCTTGGTGCCACGCTCTCGTAGGCGGATGGTCGTGTG
>JALRLQ010000200.1 GCA_023254365.1 Candidatus Poseidonia sp.
AGGCGAGGTGCTGGCAGATTCCAGCGTTCGACCAACCTCAGAAGTGTTGTTTGAGGCGGGGTTAATCGGTGTTCAACTCTCCGCCAAAGACGGTTTGTCGTTGATCAACGGAACAAGTCAAATGACGGCTTTCGCCGCTCTTGCGCATCAACTTCTCGACCGCCTGATGGTCTTCGCCGATATCATTCTCGCCACCTCGATGGACGCTCGTTCTTGCAGCCTCACCCCGTTTCGCCCTGAAATTCACGAGGCACGACCCCATCCCGGGCAAGCCTTGGTCGCACGCCGCGTAACGGCATTGCTCAAGGATTCTCCAATTCTCAAAGGACACGCTGACTGCGACCGCGTTCAGGACCCGTATTCCTTCCGATGTGCACCCCAAGTCCATGGAGCGGTAGGGGAAACGTTCGCCAGACTGACGCGGATGCTTGAAATTGAATTGAACAGCGCCACCGATAACCCGCTCATCTTTCCTGACCCCAGCAACCCCGGCCCTCATGAGGTGGTGTCCCAGGGTAATTTCCACGGCGAGGTCGTGGGCTTGACGTGTGACGCCATGAGTTTAGCCATGTTTGAACTGGCCTCGATTTCGGAACGCAGAATTGACCAAATGTTGGACCCTGCTCGAAGTGAGTTGCCCGCTTTCTTGGCTCAAAACTCTGGGTTGGAATCCGGTTTGATGATCGTTCAATACGTTGCTGGCGCAGCCTTGGCAGAACTACGCGGCCATGCATCTCCACGAAGTGCATTTTCCACCACCACCTCTGCGGGCCAGGAAGACCACGTGAGCATGGGGGCAACCGCCGCTTGGAACATGTTGTCAGCCGTTCAACGCTTGGCCGAAGTGTTGGCATGCGAAGCCTTGGTCGCTTGCGAAGCTCTTGAGCACGCCCAACAACCCAGTTCCCCTCACATCGTTGGCTTTCACCGGCTTGTCCGCAGCGTTTGTCCACCCTTGGAGGGTGACCGCTCGACATCGGCTGAATTGCGACACCTGGCGCAATGCTTGCTCGACGGTGCTTGGCTCTCCCGATTGGAGGCTGAACACGGACGCTTACCTCGTTGAAATAATCACCTCAACGGCTTCAACCGTTGACTCGACGTCGAGTAAATTCATCAAGCGATAATCAAACCGCTCTCGCTCGGAAACCGAGAACAACGCATGGTGTTCCGTCATTCTCCGGAGCCCGTCGACGCATTGGCGAATGAGGGCCTCCACTTCGGCATACAATTGATGGGCACGGTCCATATCCCTGGTGAGGGTCGCAGGCTCCAAAGCACTGACGTCAAATCCCATCCGTTTCCATTGAAGCATTCGTTTGCCAAGGACGGTGGCGTTGAAGCCTGCACGAGGTAACGACGAGAGGTGGGCAATGGTCACCACTTCCCGTTTGTCCTGTTCCTCGTGTTCAGGCGCATCGTCTTCAGCATTGGAACTCTCACGCTCCTTTTCTCCAATATTCATGGAGGGGGTGTCGAGATTGTCAGCTTGGTGCGAGAGGGGGAGGTGGGGGGCAATTGACCGCATACGGGCCCAGAAGGTACTCTCAAAAGCGAGCGGTTCGACCGGGAAAATGACGCTGAAACCTCGGGTGCGAGCGAGTCGGTCGACCGTTTGCAGCATGGCGAGCGTCGCTTGCTCTCCAGATTTCGACACCATCCATTCAAGGGACTCAATCACCACCACGTCGCCGGTGTTGGGGAGATGAGTCTCAAGGTGAGCGATGAGAATGTTGGCCTCGGGCGCCACGGCCTGTGCATCATCCTGCTCCGTGATCCACCAGAG
>JALRLQ010000201.1 GCA_023254365.1 Candidatus Poseidonia sp.
ATCAAAGACATCCGGCGCTTCTTTGGCCAGGGTTTTGATGGCCTCCAACATGCGTTCAACCTTCAACGCACGGTGTTTTTCGGATGGGATTTGATAGCGCGAACCGAGGAAAATGTCGTGCAATTCTTCATCCTTTTTTTCTGTCCCCTTCAAACGAGAACCTTTCATGTTGGTAATTCGGGTTGTCGTCCGGTTTTGTTGTTTCGTTTGATTGTGTTGCATTGATCTCATCTTTGTCCCCTCTTTGCGGGAGCAAATCCACCGTTTATGTCGTCATTTACTCGTTTATCGTCCGTTCAAGTTCGCAAACAGGAACGTTTTCTGTAAGCCGGATTGTTTCAGGGAATATAAACGATTGATTCGATCAAAAGGTTTTGATCATCGAACGGTGGGGTCCAATGCCCGGAATAGCGTACGGTTCATCGACGACCGTCCAGCCCTGGGCTCTGTAAAATTCCAATGCAACCTCCCGTGCCTGAAGCAAGCCCGTCTTGGCACCATGGAGGACCACCATCCGTTGTTCAAGAGCGCTGAGCACCGCTGCAGCGTGTCCGCAGCGCCGATGCGAAGGCAACGTCCCCATTTGGCGGATTTGAAAGGCGGGCCGGCTCGCCGTTCCGTCCTCGAGCGGCCCAAACGGAGGAATGCGAACAGCGTCAGGGCCTTCATGGTCGCTGCCTGAGCCGTTCGACCCGTGCGGGATCATGTGTGCACGACCCACCGCCACCACCTGGCCTTCGACCTCAACCCAAGCGTGCTCGGCGTTGCTGTCATCGCCCAAACGTTCGCTGCCTCGTGGCATGCCAAGAGGTTCGCGCAGCACGGCGTACCGTGTATCAAAATAGCCTTCAGGCGGGTTTCCTGATACCGCTTGCGCCCGCCTTTGACCGGTCATGCTCAGAACCCCCAGAGCATGAGCGCCCCCACCAGCATCACGGGCACCATCACCAAACCGGCCGGGATGGCCGACACCAGCCCCCAAGCCAGGTGCTTTTCGCCTCGAACGAACGCCATGACCGTTCCGCCGATGTAAGCCAACGGCAAACAACAGGAACCGATGAACGCCAGCATTTCGCCGCCATCGTTCGCATCGTTGTAGCCTGCTTGGTCGTAATACCACACATCGAAGGTTGTGAGGGTTGAGTTGACGAAACGGTTGTGTGTGAACGTGAGCACACCGGTTTGCGTGTCGTAGGTTCCAATCTCTTCACGGTTGTCCCGCACGGGCACCGTGAGTCGCCCCTCATCACCGTAGTACGGCGAATAATACATGTAAATGTCCACCCCTTCATCCCAATCGTAGTGGTTGAAGTTCACCTCATGCGCCGCTGAAGGCGGTGAAAGCTGGAGCGTCACGGTCCCGTTGTTGTCGCCCGAACCGCTCACCGATTCATGGGCTTCAAAGTCCTCCCAATTGGCGCTTGAAAAACCGGTGGCGAGCGCCATCAGCAGCACGACCAACCACGGACCGAACATCCCAAGGAAAAACCGACCCCATCGAGGGCGTTCCTTCGCCGCCACCGGCTCGAAGGCCAATGCACCACCGGGCATCGCTGTCACCCCACCGGAAAAGAAGGCCGACCCTTGGGGTGGGTGGCCGGCACCCACCGTTGATGTTGGGTGGGAGGCCGGCGATCCTGAATCCATCTGACCAACCCAAAGGCTCGCTGGAGGAGAGGGGGGGTTGCCTTCCGGCACCGTGTTGGATTCGATGTCGAAGAAGGCACGTGGTTGCGGTGCGCGTTCCGACTCGTCCAGGGACCAAGGAGGGTTCGCATGG